>DBGCYC010000084.1:0-13025 GCA_048390825.1 Candidatus Merdousia sp. | reverse complement strand
GTTATTTCATCCAGCGATGCTCCCTGTCTCCGACAAAGGTGCTGCCGCCTTCAACCATGCAAATGCCCTTAAGCTTATCCAAAAGGACATTTATCAGGCACAAGAAGAATATGAAGCCGCCCGTTATGAACAGGCAAAACACAACGCAGAGAATTTGCGATAAAAGTGTAGGTTCTTCAGCCATTCCTTCCTCTTTCTACAAACAAAGTATCGCTCAAAAATAGATAAAATCAACAAAAATTGACGGATATGGCCGACGAAAAACCCTACAATATTTCCATTGAAACGCAGGCGCAGATAGCGGAGCTCCAGAAGCTGTTTGCGGAGCTCAAGTCCATCAATGCCGAGATTGCCAAGCTCAACGGGCTGACGTTCGACGCCCTGAACGCGTCGGCTTCGGGGCTCATAAAAACCGGGAGGGAGCTTTCGCGCGCGCTCACACCCTTCCCAAGTCCTCAAAGCGGGCGGCGGACGGCGTGAAAAAAATCCGGGAGGAATCGAAGAAGGCCGAAACGGCTTTGAACGTGCTGAAGACGACCGCGCAAGGAGCTTTCATGGAGCTCGGCGCAAAGATAACGGACTTTGCCGTGCACAAGGCAACGCAGATTCCCGCGGCGATAAGGGAGTCTATCGAGGCTTTCGGCCAGCAGGAGATGGCCGCGTTGAACCTCTCCGCCGCCATAAGGGCGGGAGGCGGCAGCGTTTCGGAGGTGCTGGCGGTAATGTCGGCCTTCGCTTCCGAGATGCAAAAAAATCACCACCTACGGCGACGAGCAGGTGCTTGCGATGCAGGCGATGGCGAGGCTGACGAAATCAGCCGCTGTTTCAAACCCTCTCGCATTGACTGGAAGTCGCGCGTGGCGGCTGGTGACTGATATGTTTGCAAAACTCCGGAGGTCGTCTGAGACGAGCGAACTGGGATTTACGAGATGGCCGTCTGCGAGCTCCCTTGCGAGTTACAGTTCATAATGAAAGTCCTGTAAAACTGTAAAAACCCTGTAAGCGCCTTGCAGGTTTTTTTCTATTCCCCCGCAGCGGGGAGAGCCAGTTTATATAAGGGTCGGTTATGGCGCATTTCTGTTAGAAAGCTGGGTAAATTTCAATGTGGGCTGAGAATCATGTCGGCTGTGAATCTCCCAGAAGGCATCTCCGCTTCCGGAGCCAGACGTCTAAAAACTGCCAGTGTTTCGGCATTCAAAAACAGGGTAATCTTTACAAGTTTTATAACTTACAGTGACTTAACCGAAAACGCCCCACGCCCATCTTCCAATATCATGCCTTTTTCAAATCCTATTTCATTTTTCTAAAATCAAACTTCACGATACACTATGAGAGATTCTGTTTTTACTCTGCCAATTTTGCGGACAATTCGAGGTTTTACAAATCTGCGCATTTCCGGCAGGCGGGCAGGCGCGCCCAAAAAGCACTTTTTTGGCGGCGGAAATTTTTTGGAAAAAGCTTTACTCTTTTCAAATAATAGTAATGATTATTGTTACTATGAATGAAAAAGCCCTATACGACATAACCTACGGCCTGTATTTGGTCAGCACAAACTCCGGCGGGCGCGACAACGCCTGCATTTCAAATACCGCGGTTCAGGCGACGAGCGTCCCGAAGCGCATAACGGTCGCCCTGAATAAGTCTAACTATACGACGGAACTGATTTCCAGGAGCGGACTTTTCACGGTTTCCGTCATATCAAAGGCCGCGCCTTTCGAGCTTTTCAAGAGGTTTGGATTCCAGAGCGGCAGGGACGCAGACAAGTTCGCCGGCGCGGACTATGTCGAGCGCGCTCCCAACGGGGCCTACCGCCTGAAAGACTATTGCGTTTCGTACATATGCGCCAAGGTTGCTGACTCGGTCGATTTGGGAAGCCACACGATGTTTGTGGCGGACGTGTGCGACTGCGACCTGGTCGGGCGCGGAGAACCCGCCACGTACGGATATTACCAGAGCTCCATAAAACCCCGGCCCGCGGCCGAAACCAAGAGGGGGTTCAGGTGCGGGGTATGCGGGTATTTTTACGAAGGCGATTCGCTGCCTCCGGATTTCGAGTGCCCCGTGTGCAAGCACCCTTCCTCGGATTTCGAGCGCGCCGGGGAGGTGCGGAAAAGGTCGGATTCACTGGCGGGAAGCAAAACGGAGGCCAATTTGAAGGCCGCTTTCGCCGGGGAGTCGCAGGCGCGCAGCAAATACGCGGTTTTTGCCTCCCGCGCCAGAGGCGAAGGGTACGAGGGCATCGCGCGGATTTTTGAGGAAACCGCCGCCAACGAGTTTGCCCACGCCTCGCTTTGGTTTGCTCTCCTAAACGGGGCGGGGGATACGGCGCAAAATCTCAAATCGGCGGCCGACGGCGAAAACTACGAATGGGCCGACATGTACGCGCGCTTTGCGGAGGACGCCCGCGCGGAGGGGTTCGCGGACATCGCCCGCCTGTTTGAAGAGGTCGGGAATATCGAGCGTCGCCACGAGGGGCGCTATTCCGGCCTGCTCGGCAGGGTAAAGGGCGGCTGCGTGTTTTCGGGCGGAAGGGTTTGGGAATGCCTGAACTGCGGCTTCCGCGCGGAGGGCGCGGAGGCTCCCGAATCTTGCCCCGTGTGCGGGTACGCGAAAGCGCACTTTGCCGAGGTCGGCGGGGCGCAGCAGTAAAATCCGAAAGGGCGGGGCGCAAAAGCGCCTCGCCCTTTTCCCGGCTTTCAGGGACGGCCTTTTCCCCCGGAGGGGGGACGGCCTACTGGCCCTTGCGAATTTTTTTTGCGAACTCGAATGAAATTCCGCCCTTTTGGTCGAGCGCGAGGGCTGCGGAAAACTTTTTCTTCGTGCGCTTGGATACGAAGTCGTCGATAATCGGCGTCTTGCCGGTGGCGGCGAGGCTTTCGAGTTCGGCTATGGTTATGACGTGCGAGAGCATGTTTTTGCCGAGCCTGAACGAGCACTTCTTTTCCGGTGAAGAATCGCTGCGGCAGACATAGGCGGTGTCAGTGGCCACCAGCACGCCGTCCTTGCAACTGCAAAGCCCCATTGCCGAGCGCGGGCATTTGGCGACGACGGGGGCTTCGGCGAGGTTTTCGGGCTTGCGGTCGGAGGAGTCCTGCCCGTCGCCGAAATGGAATTTCAGCGCGAAGTTTTCGTCGAGCTTGAGCGTCGCCGAAAACGGCTTGCCGAGCTTGCTGCGGAAGCCGTCGAGCGGCCCGACGGAGCCCTTTGTCACGAGCTCCCTGACCTCGTCCTCCGTCATTTTGCGGTTGCCGATGGTCTTGTATATCGTGAATTTCCCGTCCTTGGACTTGTACGCCCTGAAAGTCTCTATGAGGTTTCCGCCGTCGATGGGGTTGGGAATGTCGGTTTCCTTGTTTTCGAGGCCGTCCTCGGTGAAGCTGCGCGCCTTTTCCACTATGTCGGCGGTCATGGAGCCGATCCCCTTCATGAAGTCCCCGCGCGAGAGCTCGTTGCGCTCTATGAGGCGCAGTTTTTGCTCCCATTCTCCTGTCATTGCGGGGCTCGTGAGCGAGTCTATCGACAGGACGTTCAGGAATTTTATGAGGCTCTCGGCGCGCGCGGTCGGCACGAGGTCGCGGCGGTCGCGCTCTACGAACTTGTGGGCGATGAGCGTTTCGATTATCTGCGCGCGCGTGGCCGGAGTTCCGAGGCCTTTTTCCTTCATCGCGGACGCGAGCTCCTCGTCGTCGAGCAGCTTGCCGGCGCCCTCCATTGCGGAGAGCAGGGTGGCTTCGGTGTATCGCGGGGGCGTCTTTGTCTTCTCCTCCTTGAGCCTCGCCTCTACGAGTCTGCCCTGTTCCTTTTCATGGGCGAGGGCGGGGAGGATTTCGTCGTCGGAGGCCTCCTTGTTGTATACGTTAAGCCAGCCTGCCACCCTCAGAACCTTGCCCTCCGTGCGGAATACGTGCGGGCCGACGGCCGACATTCTGACTGTCACGTCGAACTGCGCCTCGGGATAAAAGGCGGCGATGAATCGGCGGACTATCATGTCGTAAATCCTGCGCTCGTCGTCGGTGAGCTTCTTGGGGGGCATGTCGGTCGGTATGAGCGCGAAGTGGTCGCTTACCTGTTTGTTGTCGAAAATCCTCTTGCCGGCCTTTTGGACGTAGCCTTCGCCGAGGGCCTTTTGGGCGAACTCCGCGTAGGGGGAGTCGAGCACGGAGAGCGTCCTGGCGACGACTTCCCTGTAATCCTCCGGCAGCGCGCGCGAGTCCGTGCGCGGGTAGGTGATCATCTTGTGCTTTTCGTAGAGCGACTGCGCTATGCTAAGCGTCCTTCCGGCGGGCAGGGAATACTTGTTGTTGGCCTCGCGCTGGAGCGATGTTAGGTCGTAGAGCCTCGGGGCCGACTGTCTGGCCACCGTCTTCTTTTCGCTGATCTTGGCGCTTCCGCATTCCCGGACTTCATTGAGAACCCTCTCGGCGTCGTCGTGCTTCCAAATCCTGTCGGCCTTGTCGTTGGGGTTTTTGTCGGCCGCCTTGTAGTCGGGGCGCTGGTATACGCCCTCGTACTCGCCGTTTTCCACGCCGAACCTGCCGATTATGCGCCAATAGGGATAAGGCTTGAAATTCTGTATTTCGCGCTCGCGGTCGACTATCATCGCCAGCGTTGGGGTCTGGACGCGGCCGACGCTGGCGAGGTTCTTGCCCCTCGAGCCGTACATGCGGCTGGTTATCGCGCGCGTCCCGTTGATGCCCACGAGCCAGTCGGACTCGCTGCGGCACCTCGCCGCGTCCTGCAAAGACTCCATTTCGGACTGGTCTTTAAGGTTGGCGAACGCCTCGCGTATGGCGGCGGGGGTCATGGAAGAAACCCAAAGTCTGCGCCGCGGGAGCTTGCTTTTGAGTATTTCGTATATGTATGTGAAAATCAGCTCTCCCTCGCGGCCGGCGTCGCAGGCGTTTATCACGCCGTCGATGTCGGGGCGCGCCATGAGCTTTTTGAGGCCGGAAAGTTTGGCCTTCGTCTTTTCAATCGGCTTGAGTTTGAACTTTTCGGGGATTATCGGGAGGTTTGAAAGCGACCAGCGGGCGTATTTCTTGTCGATGTCCGCGGGCATGTTGAGTTCCACGAGGTGGCCGAGCGCGGAGGCGACGACGTATTCGTCGTTTTCGTAATAGTCGTCGGTTTTTTTTGCCTTTCCCAAAACTTTTGCGATGTCGGCGGCGACCGACGGCTTTTCGGCTATTATGAGCTTTTTCATGTCCGATTGGTAAAAATGGTGCGATATTTCGATTTGCGAAGATTGCGCGCGCGGGCCCGCCGCGCGCGCAATCCGCGGGTGGGGTTTTACCCCCTATTTTTTGAGGAATTCCGGGAGGATAGAGTCGAGGTTGCGGAGCAGTTCGCGCATCGTTTCGGGCGTTTCGTCGCCCATGTTGGAGATGCGGAAGGTCGTCCCCTTGATTTTCCCGTAGCCGCAGTTGAACATCATTCCGAAGCGCTTTTTGAGCTCCTCGTTGACGGCGACTATGTCGACATTCAGGCTGTTCTTGAAGCAGTTTAGGGTGACGGAGCCGTACTTTTCTTCCGGGAAGAGCTCGAAACCGTATCCCTTGCCCCATTCGCGGACTATCCTGTTGTTTTCAAGATGGCGCGCGTAGCGGTTTTCGACGCCTTCGGCGAAGATGTCGTCGAGCTTGCTGCGCAGGGCGAAAATCATGGAGATTATGGGCGTGGAGGGAGTCTGCGACTTGTCGTAGAACTTTTTGAATTCGAGGAAGTCGAAGTAGTAGCCCCTGCCTTCCACCTCGGCGGCGCGCTTCATGGCCTTTTCGGATACGGAGCAGAACGAAAGCCCCGGGGGAATTGCGAGCGCCTTCTGGCAGCCGGTCACCATAACGTCGATTCCCAGCTCGTCCTTTTTGATCGGCATTGCGGAGAAGGAGCTTACGGTGTCTACAATAGACACCACGTCGGGGAATTTTTTGAGGACTTCAGAAATGGCCCTGATGTCGCTCATCGTGCCGGTGGAGGTCTCGTTGTGGATTATGGTCACGGCGTCGTATTTGCCGGTGGAGAGCTCCCTTTCGAGCGCTTCGGGGTCTACGGGCCTGCCCCAGTCGAATTTCAGCTCGCCGGCGTTCTTGCCGCACCTTTTGGAGACGTCGTACCACTTGTCGGCGAACGCGCCGTTGCAGCAGTTGAGCACCCCCTTTTTCACGACGTTGCGGACGGCGCCCTCCATTACGCCCCAGGAGGAGCTCGTGCTGAGGAAAACGGGGTCTTCGGTATAGAAGAGCTGTTTGAGGCGCGGCATCACGTCCTCCACGAGCTTCACGAAGTCCTTGCTCCTGTGGCCCATGATGGGTTCGGCCATAGCCTTGTAGGTTTTTTCGGACACTTCGACGGGTCCGGGAATGAACAGTTTGTATGACATATTTTAGATGTGTGAAGTTGTTGCGTTGAAAAAAAAGCGGAAAGTTCCGGGGGCGGGGCCTCCGGAACGTCTGGGGTTCAGCCTATGTTGAGGCTTTTTACGATTTTCGTGTTGCGCTCTGCGAGCGTGATGGTTTTGGGCTTTGCGCTTTTCGCCTCCTCCTCGTCGGCGAGCGCGAACGACATTATAACGAGCAGATCGCCGGGCTTGCCGAGGTGCGCCGCCGCCCCCCTCAGGGAAATCGTGCCGCTTCCGCGCTCGGCGGGTATGGCGTAGGTTTCAAATCTCTTGCCGTTGGAAATGTTGCCGACAAGTATCTTTTCGTAGCAAAACATGCCCACCTTGTCCATGAGGTCCCGGTCTATGGCAAGAGACCCTTCGTAGTCTACCCTCGCGTCCGTCGCCTCGGCCCGGAGAAGTTTGGATTTCAATATTTGAACCAGCATGGTTTGGCCTTTGTAGTTTTAGTAAAAGCCGCCACAAATAATCCACATTCGCCGCAGGTCAACACTTTTTGCAAAAAAAGGCGAAAACTCGCGCTCGCGCGCGAAGCGCAAAAACCAAGCCCGACCACAAAGACCGCACGCCGCCGCGCGAAAACTCGCGCCCGCGCGCGAAGCGCAAATCCGGGCTGCGGCATATCGCATCAGGCGGCGGCGTTTTCTTTATTATACCACGGCGTCTCTTTTTTTCGTTTTCAATTCGGGGCGGATCCCGCCGGGGGTATTTCGGAGGCTCCGCATTGTCAGGGGAAATTTTGATTGCAACGCCGGCCGGCCGCGCTTTTCTATCGAAAGTCTGAATGCGCAGAAAAAGACCGATGCCCAACATTTCTGAAAGCGAATCCCCGCGCGGCGGCGGCTGGCTCGAATACCTCGCGTGGATTGGCGCCGCCGCCGGATTTTCGCCCGCATTCTACTGGCTGGGCAGGGCGGTCGTGGACAGCCAGCAGCTAAGGGACGCTTTCATAATACTTGTCGTGGCCGGGGTCGTCATGGCGATGGAGTATCGGATACGCCCCCACAGGCCGCGCTTCGACGGGAATGTCTTTGCGGCGCTCGCGGCGGCCTACGCGGCGTTCTTTTCCGCCGGATTCCTGGGGGCGTTTTGGAATGTGATGCTGACGCTGTTCGGCGTCTCCGCTTTCATCGCCTCCGTCGGCCTGGCCTGCTTTGACCGCAGGAGGTATGTCTATGCGGTCGGAGGGGCGTTTTACATCTTCACGCTTCTGTCGTTCGCGGTAAAGGTTTTCGATTTCCCGCTCAGGGTTTTGGCCGGCCGGCTTTCGGCGTTCGCCCTCTCCAAGTTCAACGACACCGTCCAGCTCTTTTTAATCAGGGGGCAGGACCCACAGATCGCAATGAACGTCGACGGGGCCTCGTACCTTGTGGCGACCGAGTGCAACGGCTTCGGTATAATATCCTCGTGCATCGTGCTGTCGGCGGTTCTGTCGTTTTTCCGCTCCGACGCCTCGATTTTTAAAAAGGCCGCGCTCATAGTTCTCTCCGGCGGGATCGGGTATTTTTTAAACTCCATGCGGATAGTCTCGATAGTCGCGGTCGCGCCGCTTGCCGGGAAGGAAGGCTACTTTTTTTGGCACGAGGCCTTCGGGTACGCGTTTTTCGCGGCCGCCCTGCTGCTGGTGTTCCGGGTTTCCAAACCGCGCGGGGCCGAGAGTGGCGGAGTTCGCGGAAAAACTTCAAAAAGCTACAAAAATGTCTAATTTTTTTTGAAAAAAGAGTTGAATCAAATATTTTCCGCCGTAAAAACGATTCGATTTTTTATAGGCAAATCTCTTTTTAAACAACCAAGGAGAAAATAATAATGATAGATCCCAACACAATAAAGAACAAGGCGCTCGTCGCCTGGGTTGAAAAGTGGGCGGCCCATACCACTCCCGAGAGCGTCGTATGGTGCGACGGCTCCAAAGAGGAGGCCGACAAGCTCTTCGGCCAGATGATCGAAAAGGGCATGTGCATAAAGCTCAACGAGCAGAAACGCCCCGGGTGCTACTATTTCCGCTCCGACCCCCGCGACGTCGCGCGCGTGGAGTCGCGCACTTTTATATGCTCCAAGACCAAGGCCGACGCGGGCCCGACCAACAACTGGATGGATCCCGTCGAAATGAAGGAAAAGCTCAATGAGCTCTTCAAAGGCTGCATGAAGGGGCGCACGATGTATGTGATCCCATTCAGCATGGGCCCCGTCGGCGGCCCCATCTCGCAGATCGGCGTCGAAATCACCGACTCCCCCTATGTAGTGGTCAACATGCGCATAATGGCGCGCGTCTCCCCCAAGGTTTTCGACATACTCGGCGAAGACGGCAGGTTCGTGCCCTGCGTGCACTCGGTCGGCAAGCCGATCAACTCGCCCGAAGACGACGTGCTCTGGCCCTGCAACCCCGAGAACACCTATATCACGCACTTCCCTGAAACCCGCGAAATCATCAGCATCGGCTCCGGGTACGGCGGCAACGCCCTGCTTGGCAAAAAGTGCCTGAGCCTGCGCATCGCCTCCGCCATGGGCAGGGACGAGGGCTGGATGGCCGAGCATATGCTCATTCTCGGCGTCACCGACCCCCAGGGCAGGAAGACCTACGTCACGGGCGCGTTCCCGAGCGCGTGCGGCAAGACCAACTTCGCCATGCTCATCGCCCCGAAGGAGCTTCAGGAAAAGGGCTGGAAGATCACCTGTGTAGGCGACGACATCGCGTGGATAAAGCCCGCCGCCGACGGCAGGCACTACGCCATCAACCCTGAAAACGGCTTCTTCGGCGTCGCCCCGGGCACCAGCATGAAGACCAACCCCAACGCGATGATCTCCTGCTCCAAGGATTCCATCTTCACCAACGTGGCCCTTACCGACGACGGCGACGTGTGGTGGGAAGGCATGACCAAGGAACCCCCGGCGCACCTCAAAGACTGGCACGGCAACGACTGGACTCCCGAGAGCGGGGCTCCCGCCGCCCACCCCAACAGCCGCTTTACGGCGCCGCTGGCCAACTGCCCGTGCCTCGACGAAAACGCCGACCGCCTCGAAGGCGTTCCGATTTCGGCGATCGTCATCGGCGGTCGCAGGCCGAAGGGCATTCCGCTCGTGTTTGAATCCTTCAACTGGACGCACGGCGTGTATCTCGGCGCGATGATGGGCTCCGAGCGCACCGCCGCCGCGGAGGGAAAAGCGGGCGAGCTCCGCTCCGACCCGATGGCGATGCTCCCGTTCGCCGGCTACAACATGGCCGACTACCTCGGGCACCTCGTCAAGATGGGCAAGAACCTCAAGCAGACTCCGCGCTTCTACCACGTAAACTGGTTCCGCCGCGACGCCGACGGCAACTTCATGTGGCCCGGATTCGGCGCGAACGCCCGCGTGCTCGCGTGGATAGTCAACCGCCAGAACGGCTGCGCCAAGGCGCGCGAAACGGCCATCGGCTTTGTCCCGACCTACGAAGACCTCGACTGGGACGGCCTCGACTACTCGAAGGAAACCTTTGAGGAGCTCATGACCTACGATCCCGCGACGGTGTCGGCCCAGCCGCTCTCCGAAGAGCTCTACGAAATGCTCCCGCACTCGCTCAAGGTCGAGCGCGAGGCCCTTCTCGAGCGCCTCAGCTAACCTGCAATACGTATTTTGCGGGGCCGGCAATGCGCCGGCCCCGTTTTTTTTGCATGCGCATGGCGGGAAATTTTCCCAATACACAGTTTCGGAAACGATAAAGTTTTTCGGGCGAAAAGCGGCTGCAATTTTTATTTTGTTATCCGGCGGAAGATATTTATCCGAACCGCAATTTCCGTAATGCCATTAAATATCCAATAAGAATCCCACTGTTTCTGGCATATTCCATTTTTTTATTTCTCTTTAAAGCATTGGCGCCCCGGCGCATCGCAAGAAGATGCCGTGCAATCTGTGTCCTGCCGGTTTTGGCGATTTATGGAAAGCAATATTGCTTGCCGTAAGGGTGTTGCAAAAAATGAAAAATCAAAAAGGAAATTTTATATTGCATATTATTAAAGTTAATTCTTTAAATCTTTATCCTATGAAAAAGTTATTCGGAATATTTTTCCTATCTGCGGTGTTGGCTTGCGGTTTGTCGGCCGCCCCGGCGCGGGGAACGGCTGATTATTACGTACAAAGCTCCGCCAAATATGACGGAAAGAATGTAAGGGTGTTTATTACCGGGGTCGAGCAGTCCAATAAAGTCGCCCCCGACGGTTATGTCGCCTACGAAGCCTATACCGCCTCCGGAAAGATATATTTCATTGTTCCGCAGAAGTCGGCGCAAAAATTTTTTAGTTTCGCGCCAAAACTGAGCGTAAATTCCAAAAATACCAAGTCGTACAGCGGAATTTTCAAAAAGGTAAAGCTTGGCGACGAATTGGTCTGGGGAATAGTTTTGAAGTAGGCGTCCTAACCCCGGAAAGGTAAAGCCGGAAGAAAAAGCCAATGAGCGCCGCGGGTTTTGAAGTAGGCGCCTAAACTTGGTAAAATTTGCCTGGTTTTCTGAAAGGACAGAGCGGGCGGCATTTCCGTTTTTCTGCCTTGGTGTTCTGTTGTTTTCGGAAGTATTTTGCGCAGCGGGGAAGCGGCTTTGGATCTTTAACCTGTTTAATAGAGTTTGATGGTGCTATGCGTGTTTGAGTGGTGTTTTTGAGGTGGGATTTTTAAACAAAAGCGCATTTTTCGCGCACTGCTCGCGCATACGGCGTACTCAAAGAAATTGGCGCAAGTCGCTTGTTCTGTGTCGCAAAAAGCTGCAAATTCTTACAGAAAGCGGATTTCAAATTCGAGGCGAGAGGCGCTCGCGCCGAATCCGGGCCACATGAAGTTGCCGTCGGCGTCGCGGCGAAAGCGGTTTGCGCGGCGGAAGCGGTTTGCGCGGCGGAAGCGCGGCGTCTGCCTGGGGTTCTTGCCCGTCTTGACGAGGTGCCCGAGGTAGTCGGCCATGTTGTAGCCGGCAAACGGGAGCATCGCCATCGGGTCGGAGCGGAGCTCGCCCGCTTTTCCCTCCGCGGCGGCGGTGCGCTCGGAGCCCGTCATCGCGCCGATACACGCGCAGTGCGCCAGTTGAAAGATTCAAACACGGAATGCCCTTCGGCCTGCGGCGCCGACAGCTATTTCCCTCGCGGACATTCGGCCGCTGCGCGCAAAAGGCGGTGGAAAAATACGGAAGGATTTGCCTGCGTAAGGTACGGGCGGTTGTCGGGCTCGAACGCTTCGCTCGCGCGCGCCGCTTATGGAGGTTTTACTCAAAATCAAAAGGTTTGATGATTTTCCGAAAGGCGTTTAACCCCGCCTAAACGGGGAGATTCGTTCCCGGGGTTGGTTTTGGGAAAACGAGAGATACCCCGCCGGCGGAAGTCGGACGTTTGGAGAGTCCTCGGTGGGGGGGCAAAAGATCGTATGTATGTGCAAGGCGTATTGTCTGCGGCTGCCGGGGCATGTCTATTTATGACTGTTTTTGCCGTACATGCACATTGGCGGGAAAGCGTCTGGTCGGTTTTTTCCCGCGGCATGGCTATCATAATCATAGGCCGGAAGGGATCGGAATCGTCATTGAGCGGCTTGCATGTTCGCATTTTTGCCGCCTGTGTATATGATAAAAGGATTTATTATGGGCAAATGCCGGAAAGCAACGATATGCGAACGCTAAAAAAAGAAGTGTGCCGCCCGTTTGCGGCTCCGTGCGACACTCAACGGCAAAGTATTCGGCCGCACCGCACTTTCACCGCTGACTTAAATAATATCAGCTAAAATTATCTGAAAATTGAATAAAAATGCTATTAAAATTCAAGACAGCGTTTGCGAAACAATTCTGAAAGACAGTTAAAATGTCTTTAAAAGAAATTTTCCTATTCTAAGAAATTCTCTATGCCGCCGCCAAAGATTTTTCGCTACTTAAAGATGCGTCTTGAATAACCTCCGAGCGAACAGTTGCTAATAGCCGTCTTTTCCCGAGTTCCAATTATGGAACTCATGAAAAACGCCGCTCAAAATTTTTATAAGCCGGCGGAAGCCGGACCGATTCGGCGCGGCGGTTATTCGCCCCAAGGCTTTCGGCGTGAGGCTGGCGCAGATGATTGAAAGATGAGATTAAACGGGAAATGCCGGGAGGATATTGCGGGGATTTAAAGGCGTTGGGGCGGAGTTTGCGGCCGGATTTGAGTTTGGAAACTTTTTGCGCCGGCGCCCCGAAATGAAGTAAGATTTGGAAAGGTTTTTCGCAATGTTTCGCGCTTTTGCGTCCAGCCCGCGATTCACGCGCCGGATTGGGAAAATGCCCCGGCAACGGATTTGCAAGGGCCTTGAAAGGAATTGCAGCGCCATCGTTTCTGCGCGGCGCGGACGCCGGCGTCGGAGGGGCGGAAGGGATACCCAAAGCGTGCCGCAAACTCTATCATGGCGAGGTTTGCGATGCCCGCGGGGTGTTCGCGGTTGCGATCCTCTCTATATAGATAAGGGGCGTTTTTCGATGGAGCCGATATTGCCGTATCTTGCGCGGCCTATCTGGGAGTGTAATGAGCCGTGGCGAAAGCGGCAATAGCCATTCGGTTTTTGCGTTACTCCTCGAAGCGCGGGCAATGCCGGATACGGGCGATGGCGTAGAGGCTTGGCGCGGGCTCTGCGGGTTCAAAACGCCCGCCTGTCG
>DBGCYC010000083.1:0-30805 GCA_048390825.1 Candidatus Merdousia sp. | reverse complement strand
GTGTCCTTGAACGGGTCTCCTACGGTGTCGCCTATGACAGCGGCCTTGTGCGCGTCGGAGCCCTTTCCTCCGAAGTTGCCCTGCTCGATGTACTTTTTCGCATTATCCCACGCGCCGCCGCTGTTTGCCATGAATACGGCGAGAACGAAGCCGGAGGCGAGCGACCCGCCGAGGAGTCCGAGAACTCCGGAGACGCCGAGCAGAAGTCCCGTGAGAACCGGCGCGATTACCGCAAGCAGCGACGGGAAGAGCATTTCGCGCTGGGCCGCCTTGGTGGAGATCGACACGCAGCGGGCGTAGTCGGGTTCCGAGGTGCCCTGCATTATGCCGAGATTTTCGCGGAACTGGCGGCGGACTTCGTTTACCATCTGGTTGGCGGCGCGTCCCACGGCGTTCATAGTGAGTCCGCAGAAGAGGAATGACATCATGGAGCCCACGAACATGCCAAGCAGGACTTTCGGGTTCATGAGGTTGACCTGGTAGACGGTCATGAAGTCGAGCAGGGTGGCGGATTCGACGCCTCCGGAGATTTCGGAGAATTTTTGGACTGTCTCCTTTGCGAATTCAGTGATCTCCGGAGAGTCTTTTACGCGGACAAGGCCTATGCGCAGCTCTTCGACATAGGAGGCGAGCAGGGCGAGGGCCGTCAGGGCGGCGGAGCCTATCGCAAAACCCTTTCCGGTGGCGGCGGTTGTGTTGCCGAGCGAGTCAAGCATGTCGGTGCGCTTGCGAACCTCCTTGCCGAGACCGGACATTTCGGCGTTGCCGCCGGCATTGTCGGCGATGGGGCCGTAGGCGTCGGTTGCGAGCGTAATCCCGAGGGTGGAGAGCATGCCGACGGCCGCGATGCCGATCCCGTAGAGCCCCCGGCTCATGTCGGAGAGGTCTCCGCCCGCTGAAAATGCGTAGGCGAGGGCGGTGCCTATTACTATGGCGATCACCGGGTAGAAGGTCGATACCATTCCCGTGCCCATACCGCCGATGATGACGGTCGCCGGCCCGGTCTTGGCCTGTTCGGCGATGAACTTTGTCGGCCCGTAGGCTTCGGAAGTGAAATATTCGGTGATTTTACCTATGAATATGCCGGTTGCGAGCCCCACGAGGATAGAGCCCCAGTTGCCGAGCCACCTCGGAGTGCCGAGCCAGTAGAGAACGACGAACGAGGCTGCGGCGATGAGTATGGAACTCGCGTTTACGCCCCTGCCGAGCGCGCCCAGCAGCTCTTTGCTCGACGCTCCCTGTCTGACCCTTACGAGGTATATGCCGAAGATCGAGAGGATTACGCCTATGGCGCCGATAAGCATCGGGGCGAGGACGGCCTTCATCTGGACTTCCGGGGTGGTCATGTAGGCCGCGGCTCCAAGGGCCGCTGTCGCAAGGATTGAACCGCAATAGGATTCGTAGAGGTCGGCGCCCATGCCCGCCACGTCGCCAACATTGTCGCCGACGTTGTCGGCGATGGTTGCGGGGTTGCGCGGGTCGTCCTCCGGGATTCCCGCCTCGACCTTGCCCACGAGGTCTGCGCCGACGTCCGCGGCTTTCGTAAATATGCCGCCGCCGACGCGCGCGAAGAGCGCCTGCAGGCTCGCGCCCATTCCGAAAGTCAGCATGGTGGTTGTTATGACGACCATCTTATGGGCGTCGCTGGCGTCTTCCACAAAGGTGTTGAGAATTAGGAACCACGCCGAAATGTCGAGGAGCGCGAGGCCGACCACGACGAGCCCCATGACGGCCCCCGAGCGGAAGGCTACGCGCAGGCCTTTGTCGAGCGAGTGGTTGGCGGCCCACGCCGCGCGGTTTGAGGCGTAGGTGGCGGTCTTCATGCCGAAGAACCCCGCGAGCCCCGAGAAAAATCCGCCCGTTATGAAGGCAAACGGCACCCAGTCGTTTTGCACTTTCAGCCCGTAGGCGAGGAAGGCGAAAAAAACGGTGATGATAGCGAAGACTGCGGCCACCACCTTGTACTGCTGGCGCAGGTATGCGAGCGCCCCGCTGCGGACGTGGCCCGCGATTTTGCGCATCATTTCGGAACCTTCCTCCTCCTTCTTCATTCCGGAGTAGAAGTGCCACGCGAACGCGAGCGCGATTATTGAGGCTATCGGTACGATCCAGAACGCGGCGTGGATGTTTCCGTCCGCGCCGGCAGCCTGGACGGCTCCCAAAAGCGATATTGTCGATGCGATATTCATAGTTGAGCTCTCTTTTTGTAATATTGGATTTTACGGGCCCTCCGCCTGCAAAACCTTTAAAAAAATGCGGCTTTCAAATTCTGAAATCCGGACGCCGGACGGGGTGGAAATCAAAAGCCAATATTTTTTTACAATCCTGCCCGATCCCAATGCGAATTTCCAGATTTTTTTGGATTTTTTTTCGGTTTTGCGCGGCGTGGCGGCGATTTCGCCTCCGGGAAACGGGACGCGGGGGGAATTTTGCCGTTTGCGGACGGAATTTTGTTGTTGCCCGGAGATGGCCGGTTTTCATTATAGGTCGGGATTATGAAATCGTTTTTCAAAGCCTTGAAGTTTGCCAGGGAAAAGCCCGTCGGCTGCTCGTTTGCGTTTGCGCTGTCGCTTGCGATGATGTGCGCGGTGGCGATTGCGGCGTTTTGGCTGTTTTTCGCCTTTGTCGGCGTGAGGGCGCTCCGGGATTCGGTGGCGTCATCAACGGGCTTTTATCCGATTTACGAAAACGCGTTTTTCAACCCCTTTACGGGCGACTTCTCCATAGGCCGTTTGACTCTTTACAACCCTCCCGCCTACAACCGGGCCCTATCCGGCGGTTCGCGCGAGGCCAGGGCGTTCGCCAAGGCCGGGAAAGTGGAGATGCGCGTCAGCCCGCTCTCGCTTTTCCGCGGAAAACTTGAGATATCCTCGTTTTCCGCCGAGATTGAAAGCCTCAACTGCCTGCGGATAAACCAGTCCGACTACAATTTTGGCGAATTTGCGGAGGGGATTTCCGAAATTATCGAAGTGTGCCCCGACGATTCGGGCGCGAAAGTCCTGTCGGAATTTTCGCTGAAAATTTCAAAGGCAGAATACGAGGATATTTCGTCGGGGAAAAATACGTTAACAATGCGTAATTCCAGGCCGTTCTCGTTTTACGATTCGCAGGTCTCGGATTTCGGCAGGTTTTTCCCGAAAATGGGGGAGGCGTTTTCCGACTGCGGGGCGCCGTTTATAACCGAGGCTCTGAAGAAGTTTTTTTAATAGAAGATGAAAATTCTGATTTTGGCGAGCGGCAGGGGCTCGAACGCCCGCGCCGTCATGGAGGCCGCTGCCTCGGGGCGTATTCGCGCTGAGGTTTGCGCCCTGTTTTCGGATATTGCGGACGCTCCCGCGCTCTCCGTTGCGCGGGAATTTTCCGTGCCAGCGCGCTTCATAGACCCCGGCAGGCCCGGCGCGCGTCTTTCGCCCGCGGGCGAGGCGGCGTATCTTGAAGCCATGCTTTCGGCCCGCGCGGATCTCGTGATTCTGGCGGGTTTCATGCGGATTCTCCCTGATCGGATAGTGCGCGAGTTCGAGGGGAAAATGATAAACCTTCACCCGAGCCTTCTGCCCGCCTACAAGGGCAGGGACGCGATAAGGCGCGCGTTTGAGGCCGGGGAGAAGCGCGGGGGGTGCAGCGTGCACTTCGTCTCCGGCGAGCTCGACGGCGGAAGGGTGATAGCCCGCCGCACCGTGGACATACTGCCTTCGGACACCCTTGAAACATTTGAAGAGCGCGTTCACGCGGCCGAGCGCGCGCTGCTCGTCGGGGTAGCGGCCGATTTCGCGGACGGCAAGTCCGTCGCCGGGGGCTGAGGAGGTGCCCGTGAAAATCCAGCGGAGAGAGGGCGGGGATTTCAGCCTTTTCAGGTCGCGGCACGTCGCCGAAAACTTCGCCGAAATAAGGAGCGCGGCGGAACTCCCGGAGCTTCTTGCGTTCGCGCGCGAAAGGGGGCTCGGGACGGTATTTCTCGGAGGGGGCTCCAACATATTTTTTGCGTCGCGCAAAATAAGGCCGCTCGTTCTGAAAAACGCGCTTCCGGAGACGATAGAACATCTGGGCGGGGACAGGTTCAGGGTGTCGTCGTCGGTGCCGGCGCTCAAACTCCTGCGGAAAATGCGGGAGCTCGGGCGCGACTGCTTTTATTATCTCGCAAGCGCACCCTGCCAGATAGGCGGGGCGATAGCCATGAATGCGGGCTCCGGGCCGGCGGAGGGGCTTTCGGTTTCGGACTATATAGAGAGCGTCGAGGCGGCGGGGGAGGACGGCGCGCGGATTTTTAAAAAATCGGAGCTCGGCTTCGGATACCGCCGCAGCGCGTTTTTGGACAATCCCGGGCTTTTTGTCGCGGGCGCGGTTTTTGTCTTCCCGAAGGCGGAGATTTGCGGCGACCCGATCGCCGAGCGCATGGCGTGGGCGAGGGAGCGCCAGGATTTGCGGTTTCCCAATTGCGGTTCGCTGTGCTCGCGCTACGACGCGCGGATTTTGAGGCTTGTCAGGGCGCTATACCGCTTTTGCCCGGCTGGCCTCAGCGGCAAAAAGCTGAATTGGGCGCAGAACCGCTCGGAGAACCCCGCGTGGCTCGCGTCGATGCTGCGGCTGATAGAAATCCTGCACGCGCTCGCCGGAAAAGAATTGAAGTTTGAGCTGCGCATTGTGCGCTGAATTTCAAAAGCGCGAGAGTGCCGAGTGCTCCGGCGGCTTAAACGCGGGCGGCATGCGCGCCGGTTTTTTTGCCGCGTATATTTAAAGAGTTTTTTCGGCGCATCTTGAAGTTTGATTTTGGAAAAATGAAGCAGGGTTTGGGAAAAGGTTTCCGGGAGGGGAGCTGCAAGGGCGTTTTTTTCACCCCGCAGCGCGATCGCGGGCTGGACGCCAAAACTCGGAGCAGGGCGGAAACATTGCCAAATCTTGCTTCACTTGCCGGCGCCGGCGCAAAAAGCTTCAAAACTCAAATCCGGCCGGCGGCTCCGCCCCAAAGCTTTTAAATTCCCGTAATAAATTCCCATTATTTCCCGGCATTTCCAGCCTCGTCTTTCAAGCATCGCCGGCCAAGAGCGCGCGCAGGCGCAAAAAAGGGCCGCCCGGAGTTGCGCGGGCGGCCCTTTGCAGAGGGGAAAATTTTTACCGGGAGGGCTGTTTCATCTCTTTGAGGGCGGCGGAAGCGGCGTTGCGGAGCATTTCGGCGTCCTTGCCGCCTATCGAGTCGGGGACGTATTTTATGTCCTTCGGATCCTTGCCGAAGAGAAAACCGTACCATACGCACGCCTGCAAATATTGCCCGCGGTTGCTGAGGTGTATCGAGTCGTTTTTGAGTTCGAGCTCCCCGGTTTTCGGATTCTTTTTCCAGTAGAAATTTCCGACGATCGCGCCCGCCTGCCGCGGGAGGTCGGGAGGCAGCAGGGCCTTGCGGGCGGCGGGATCGGAGGGCTTGTAGGGGTGCGGCTGCGCTTCGCGCGCCTTTTCGACGGCGAGCCCGCTGGGTATCCGGCGCGTTCCAAGCTTTTCGGCGGCCCTCGCGTAGGCCTCGGAGAGCTTTTCGTACATCTCTTTCTGGGTGATTTTCCACTGCCCGTTTCCGAATCTTCCGTCGTCGCAGCGGTAGGACCACGTCTGCTGGATTGCGACCTCCGCCTGCGGGGCGTGCTTTTTTACATAGTCGCATAGATATTGGGCGTACGGGAAGTAGGAGTCCGCAATCCAGCTCTTGTGGCTGGCCTGCTGGATTGTCACAACGTCCCAGTCGCGGCTGGCTAGAATTTCGCGCAGCTTCTTTTTGTTGCCGCGGTAGAGCCTGACGGCGGGATCGGCTTCCTCCCTCTCGACATACGACCAGTGCCTGTCGAGCTCGCATCCGCCGTGGTTGGCGCGCTCGAGGACGAGGCCGTCGCCTTGGGCTTTGGCGATTTTCGGCAGGTATGTGAAAACGCTGTCGGCAAAAGAATTGCCTATTGTCAGCACTTTCAGCTCTTTTGCGAAGGGCGCGCCGGCAAACGCCGCGGCCGCCATTATGGCCATTATTATTTTCTTCATTTCGACTGTTTCTTTAGGTTTTCGTAAAATCGGGAAAGCGTCGGCGGGTTCGGGTGCGCGGAATACTCCATCGCCGGTCTCGGGTGGAGTTCCAAAAGGGCGGTGAGCATGTACTGCGGGCGGAATCCGCACCCGAATTTTTCGGCGACGGGCCTTGCGAATTTTTCTGCGGTCTCCGCCGGGGCGAGCGCCGCGTCCGCGCCGCGCAAAAACCCCGCCAAAAGCTCGGTGGGGCAGTTTCCCGCGCCCTTGCCGAGCCCGCCTATCGCGGAGTCCACCATGTCCGCGCCCTCCTCAACCGCTATGACGGAATTGGCGAAGGCGCATTGAAGATTGTTGTGGAAGTGCGCGCCGAAAGCCTTGCCGCAGGCGCGGCAGAATAGCGAGTATTCCGCGCAGAGAGCGCGCGCCTGCGGCGGGAGCAGCGTGCCGAAGCTGTCCATGAGGTAAATGGCGTCGGCTTTCGAGGAGGCGAGCAGCCCGAGGCGCTTTTCGCGCTCGCGCCTTTCGATTTGCGGGGCCGCCATCATGCACGCTGCCGTCTCGTAGCCGAGTTCGGAGGCGGCGTCGAGCGCTTCGGCCGCCTCTTCCGCGCGGTCGGCGTAAAACGCGCAGCGGATTGCCGATATTATGCTTTCAGAACGCGGGGAAATGGAGGATATGTCGAATTTGCCGGCGTCGACGAGCGCGCAAAGCTTCACCCCGCGCGGCCCGTCGCCGAAAACTTTCCTTATGTCTGGCTCCTCGCAGAACCGCCATTTGCCGAATTTTTCAGGGGGAAAATGCTTTTTAGAGTTTTTAAACCCGATTTCCACATAGTCCGCGCCGGCCAGTTCGCAAGATTGCAGAACGGCGCGCGCAAATTCGTCGGAGAAATTGCTGTCGTTTACGAGACCGCCGTCGCGGAGGGTGCAGTCGAGGATTTTCGCCATATTTTGCCGCAGGCGCGTTCTGCGCCCGAAAGAGTTAAAGATATCCAGGCACAAAAAAGGCGCGATTGCAAACGCAATCTCGCCCCTTTTCAAAACGGGAAAATTTTCCGCGCTATTTGCGCCTGCGCAGAGCGGCGAACCCGAGGGCGATCGCCCCGAGCGCGGCGGCGGCAATAGACGGTTCCGGAACCGTGTAGGATAGGACGAGGGAGTTGCCGTTCCATGCGAGTTCGGCGTTCGCGCCCTCGACGAGGTTTATCAGGTTGAAGTCCACAAGCGCGTCGCCCGTGTCGAACCCCGACAGCGCGCCGGCAATCTCCAAAAGCGTGTACTCCCCGGATTGCGTGAGTTCGGCGAAATCGAGCGAGATTTTTTCCGACCCCTTGACGGCGTCCCCGGCAACGATGATGGTGCCGGAGTCGTTGCCCAGCATTATCGAACCCTGTTTGAAGTCGATCGCGCCGAAAGAGATGTCGCCGACGTTTTTGAATGTGCCGCCGTTTAATATGAGTTTGTTGGCGAAGGACGACGAGATGGCCGAAGCGTTGATTTCGAGCAGCCCCTCGTTTGCGTATATATTGTTGAAGTGGTTGGTGATGCTCGTCACCTCAAACTTTTGCGCGCCCGCGCCGCCTTTGGAGATGCTGATATCATCGTTACCGCTGTATATTCCGAAGCCGCCCCTCCACGAATAGTCCGAGGAATTGGTGAGGCTTACTGTGCCGCCCCAGTTGAAGGATATGTAGTGGTTGGCTTTCACGCCGCCGTCGGAGAACCCCCCGATGCTCATATTCCACATGTTGAGCGTGAGCCTCGCCCCTTCGGAGGATCCCGCGGCTTTCATGGTTATCGCTCCCGCTATATCCGTCTGCCCCTCTATCGTGAGGCCGTCTGTGGCCTTGTTGTTGACGAGGTTTATGCCGCCGCTGAGCGTCAGGCGCGGGCTTTTGGGGGCGAGTTTGACGGTTTGTCTGTGCGCGCCGTCTGATATGATGTTTATGGATTCGCCGATCCATTTCCCGCTGGAGGAGTATAGCGTGACTGACTGGGTTGTCCCGCCGTTGGAGATGTTTATGGTCTTGAAGTTTACGTCCGCGTCTTCCGCGCTCGCCTTGAATATGTTGGAGGAGTTGCCGTTGTCGCCGACGGTTATGTCGATGTTCCCGAGCGTCATTCCGCCCGTAATGGTCGAGTTTACCGCGGATTCCGCGACACCGCCTATCGAAAGGTTTGCGTTTTCGAGCGAACCGCCTTCGGGTTCCCACGCGGAGGCGTCGTTCCATTCCCAGGAGGACGGCAGAAGGCCGCCGTCGGTTTTAAGTGACAGGTCGTCAGCCGCGGCCTGGACCGCAAGGGCTACGGCCGCCGCAAGGGCGGAATATTTTGATATATTTGCCATAATACGCAGCATTTGGATTAAAAAATCGAAAATTTTTCTATCTGAAAAGATAACCCCGTCAAGCGTTTTTCGTTTCGTTTTTCGGCGCGCGCGGGAAATTATTTGTTTGAAACCCGCGCGCCGACGGATAGGCGTGTGGGAAATGAACCTCGGATTATTGCTCGAAGGCGGAGGAATGCGCGGGGTCTTTACCGCGGGCGCCACCGACTGTTTTCTCGACAACGGGATATTCTTCCCGTACGTAATCGGCGTTTCGGCCGGCGCGTCGAACGGGCTTTCATACGCGTCGCGCCAGAGGGGCAGGGCGCGCAGGTGCGACATAGACATTCTGTCAGGGCGCAATTATATAGGGCTGAAATTTCTGCTCACGCAGGGGTGCGCGATGGACTACGACTTCCTGTTCGGCGAGCTTCCCCTGAAAATCCTGCCCTACGACATGGCCGCCTATTTGAAGTCCGGGCGGTTCGTCCTCGTCGCCACCAACTGCCTTACCGGCGGGGCCGAGTATTTCGACACTCCGGGAGATCCCGCAGACCTGCTGTTGAAGTGCAGGGCCTCGTGCAGCCTCCCGTTCGTTTGCAGGACGGTGAATGTGGAGGGTATTCCCATGCTCGACGGGGGGATAGCGGACGCACTGCCGATTCGCAGGGCGCAATCCGACGGTTACGGGAAGTGCGTCGCCGTCCTCACGCGCAACAGAGGGTACAGAAAAAATGAAATGTTCTCCCGCGTTCCGGGCTTCATATACCCGAAATACCCGAATTTGCGGAAGGCATTGGAGACGAAAAACGCGCGCTATAACGAGTCGCTCTCATATATAGAGGAGCTTGAGCGCGCCGGGGAAATTGTAGCGATACGCCCGGAATCCCCCCTGAAAGTCGGCCGCCTTGAGCGTTCGGCGGAGCGCCTCAAGGCCCTGTACCGCGAGGGTTACGAGTGCGCCGGGAGGGCGCTGGGCCGTATCCGGGCGCTGGCGGATTCGCGGTAGGCCGCTTCCCGGGCGGAACTGTCTGCCGCAGGAGGCCCGGAGTTTTTTCTGCGGCGGAATTGCGCGCAATCTGCCGCATCGCAAGGTTTGAGGGAAATTGAGCGTTTTGGGAAAACATTTTCTGAGGTTCCTATTGTCCAAATGCCTGTATTGATTTTGAAAGCGCGGGCGGCGGTTCCGCCGCCGGACGCGCCCCCATCGGGCCAAGCGCAGGAAAGAATCCTTTAAAATATGTCCTGTTTTCCCTCAACCATTCGATTTTCCGGCAGATTAATAGGCCTGAACGGCGATTTTTTTCTCAAGCCAATCCCGGACTGCAACCGCTCTCAATTTCCCTGTTTTGGATGTTTTCGACGAGTTTTTGGCGGCCCCTAAAATCTTTTGAGTAAAATCCCGGCATTTGGAAGCGGGCGAAAATGCGGGAATTTGGGCGCGTTTGGCATATAAAACAAAAGTATTTTTATAAAAAATCGTTGACAAACCTCTCTCCAGCAAAAACAATCTTCTGTATTCCAAGGCGAATATTCCGCTTATCGGCAAAATCTCAACATTTTTCCCGCATTTATGAAAATGAAGAAGTTTCTGAATTCCCCGGAGAATTTGACGGACGAGCTCCTCGAAGGGCTCGCCGGCGCGTATCCCGACAAGATAAGGCTCGAGGAGGGCAGGATCGTCGCGCGCGCCGTCCCGAAATCCCGCGACAAGGTGGCGGTGGTGACCATGGGCGGCTCCGGGCACGAGCCCGCCCTCAGCGGATTTGTCGGCGGGGGAATGCTCGACGCGAGCGTGGCCGGCGACATCTTTGCGGCCCCCAACGCCGTGGCGGTGCTCGCGGCCCTGCGCAAGTTTAAGGGTCATGCCGGAATCCTGCTCGTGGTATTGAACCACGCCGGGGACGTTATGAGCGCAAACATGGCGCTCAAAATGGCTTCCCGCGAGGGAATAAACGTCAAATCAATCCTCGTGGCCGACGACATTTCCGCCGGGCTCGACGCCCCGAAGGCCGATAGGAGGGGGCTCGCGGGCTGCCTGCCGCTCATAAAGGTTGCGGGGGCGGCGGCCGAGGAGGGGAAATCCCTCGACGAGGTTTTGGCGATAGCCGAGAAGTTCAACTCGAGGATTGCGACTTTGGCGGTCGCCATGAGCGGCTGCACGCACCCGCAGACGGGCCAGCCGATAACCGAGCTCGCCGACGACGAAATGGAAATCGGAATGGGCCAGCACGGCGAAGGCGGCGGGGGAAGGGGCAAAATACTCTCCGCCGACGAGACTGCGGGGATAATGTTTTCAAACCTCGCCAAGGCGGTTGGGCTGAAGGCCGGCGAAACAGTGTATATCATAATAAACGGCACGGGCGCCACCACTCCGATGGAGCTTGCGATAGTATTCCGCGCGGCGAAAAAGCGCGCCGAGGCCGCGGGCGCGAAGGTCGCGGGCGGCATTGTGGACGAGCTGCTGACCGTCCAGGAGATGGCGGGCTTCCAGATGATTTTGTGCGTCGCCGACGCGGACGAACTGGGGCTTTTGAAGGCGCGCTCGAACGCTCCGTACTGGACTTCTCTGGGGGAATGACATGGATCTGACGCTTCCGGTTTTGAAAAAAATGTTCGCCGAGGCCGCGCGCGACACGGCGGCCGCCGAGCGGGATCTGTGCCGCCTCGACTCCGCGTGCGGCGACGGCGACCACGGGGTCGCCATGCGAGGGGCGATGGAGGCCGCGAACGCGGCGGTTCAGGCGGCGGCGAACCTCAAAGACGCGTTTTTTGACGCGGGCATGGCGGCGATGTCCAATTCCAACGGCTCGACGAGCACGATTTACGGCACGCTGTTCACGGGTGTTTCGGACGCGGTTCCGGCCGGCGCGGAGTCCCTTTCCGCCCCCGAAATAGCCTCCGCTTTTGAATCGGCCCTCGCCTCCATGCGCGAAGTCGTCAAGGGCGACGTCGGCGACAAGACCTGTTTCGACGCGCTCATTCCCGCGGTGCGGGCGATGGCGGGCGCAGCGGACGCCGGGGGGCTCTTCCTGGCCGCGGCCGCGGCCGCCGACGCGGGGGCGAAATCCACCGAAAACCTCAGGGCCAAATTCGGCAGGGCGCGCAATCTCGGGGAGAAGTCCGTCGGGACGCTCGACCCGGGCGCCGTCTCGAACGCGATGGTGTTTGCGGCGTTCTCGCGGGCGCTTTCCAAAGGGTAAATTTTACCGCTTATAAAACAAGGGCAGAAAAATGGCAGACGCGGAAGGAAACATAGAAGCGAAAAATTTCAACGCGGGGACGGCGGCGCAAAACGCCGGCTCCTTCTTCCTGAAAGGGCTCGGCAACGCCGACTGGGGAATCAAGGCGCGCATGGCGTCCATATTCGACCCCAAGAGCGGCAACACCGTGATGCTCGCCTTCGACCACGGCTACATAATGGGGCCGACGAGCGGGCTGGAGCGCATGGACATATCGATAGTTCCGCTCGTAAAGTCGGCGGACTGCATAATGTGCACGCGCGGGGCTTTGAGGAGCGTCGTCCCGCCGGAATCGCGCGTGCCGCTCGCGCTGCGGTTCAGCGCGGGCTCGACCATACTGACCGAGCTCAACGACGAGTGCCTCATGTCGGTGGAGGAGGCCGTCCGGCTGAATGCATCGGCCATCGCCCCCATGGTTGCGGTCGGAGGGGAGTTTGAGGCCAAGACCATCGCCAATCTCGCCAGGTGCGCGGATTTCTCGGCGCGCTACTCCATACCCACGCTCGGGGTGACGGCCGTAGGCAAGAACCTCGCGCGAGACGCCCGCTATCTGGGCCTCGCCGCCCGCGTGTGCGCGGAAAACGGCGCGAATTTCGTCAAGACGTACTATTGCGACGAAGGCTTTGAGAAGGTCGTTGCCGCTTGCCCCGTGCCGATAGTGATAGCCGGCGGCAAAAAGCTCCCGGAGAGCTCCGCGCTCGAGCTCGCATACAAGGCGATTTCCGACGGAGCGCGCGGCGTGGACATGGGGCGCAACATCTTTCAGGCGGAAAATCCCGCGGCTATGCTCGAGGCCGTCAAGGGAGTGGTGCACGGGGGAATGAAGCCCGCCGAGGCCTTTGAACTCTACAAAACTTTGTCCTCCGAATAGCCGGGGGAAATTAAGGAGGGGAAAAATATGAAAAAATTCTCAGCGTTTGTCGCGGCCGTCGCGGCGGCGGCCGCCGCGGCGGCTTCGCCAGCCGATTCGCTGTACGTGAAGGGCTCTTCGTTCGCCGATTCCGTCGCAAAAAGCGGCGCGGAGTACCGCGGGTGGAAGTCTGCGGAGGACGCCAAGTTCGCGGAAAGCTTCAAGGTCTCCGACGTCTATGCGTCCTTCGCGTTTCCGGTCTGGAACAAGGGGGAGATAAAGAAGGCAGACCCGGTTGAAAACCCCGTCAACCTCAAGACTGCTTTCGACGGCGAATACGTCTGGAAGAAAATAGACTTCCCCTTCGGGAAGAGCGTGGACTTGCAGTTTTGCAACCCGCGCTACTTTTCAAACTGCGTCTTTTACCTGTATTTTACGATAGACGCCGCGCGCGAGGCCAAAATTCCCCTCACTATTTCAAGCGGGGCGAAGTGCGAGCTCTTCGTGAACTCGAAGCCCGTCGCGGTTCTCGACTCCTACGACAACTCCTCCCAAAAGGGCTATTTCGACCGCCGGAACGTCACCCCGTTCAACGGCGAAAGCCGGACGACCGACTTTAAGATGTCCGAAATTGAGCTCAAAAAAGGGGAAAACAAGTTCGCGCTGAAATTTTCCGTGCGCGGCGAAAAGGTTCCGGTTCTGCTTTATATGTCGTTTTGCGACGATCCGGCGGTGGAAATATCCCGAAAGATATCCTCCGATTTCCCGGACGTCGCCGACGCCGTCTTCAGGGCGGGGGCGAACCGCCAGCTCATTCCCTCCCTCCTGTCCGCGCGCGACAACCGCGGCGTTTTGGAAAACTCCCTTTCGATAGCCCTCGAACGCTCGCTGTTTTCGGCCGGAAAATTTGAAAGGCGCCTTGAAAAGCTAATGAAAGACCCCTCCGCCGACGCGGAGCGCGTCGCTCTTCTGGAGGACATGGTGAAAACCCGCGCGGTTGAAAACGCCCTCGGATACGACGTCGCCAACGTCCGGGCCGCAATGGAGGACATTAAAAAGGGCTTCCCCGAATACGCGGGCGACTTCGGCGCCCTCGCCGCGTGGGAGAAGAAAATGCCCGAAATCAAAAGCGGCCTTTACAGAGGGGAGGCCAAGGCCAAAAAGGACGCCGCGGAGTTCAAAAAATTCGCGGACGCGGCGCTGCTGGCGAACCCTCTCCTGAAAAGGCATCCCAGATGGGCGTTCGTGTTCCGCCCGTGGGGGACGCGCGGCATGGGGCTTCCGCAAAATTGGCAGGGCAACAGCGTCCTGACCAACGCGGGCTACCACAAGGGCAGGGCGGATTCACATAACTTTAAGGACGAACTTTGGATTTCCGACGACGTTTCGTCCCCCGGATCGGCCAGAAAGGTTCTCGCGCCCAACAGCGCGATAGCCGACATAGACGTCTCCTACGACGGCTCGAAAATTTTGTACTCGACCGTGGACGACAAGGTGCGCTGGCAGCTCGACGAGTTCGACGTCAAAACCGGCGCGGCCCGCCCCGTATCCCCGCGACTGCACGACGACATAGACATTTTCGACGGCGCGTACACGCCCGACGGGAAGATCATTTTCTGCTCGACGGCGACCCACGTGGGCGTTCCCTGCGTTGCCGGCACGGACTGGGTGGCGAACCTCTACTCGATGGATCCGAACGCGGGCTCCGAAAAGGAGGTGGACGAGTCCATACGGCAGCTGACTTTCGAGCAGGACGCCGACTGGACTCCGACGATGCTCGAAAACGGGCGCGTGCTCTACACGCGCTGGGAGTACACCGACAATTCCCACTATTTTTCGCGCATTCTCATGCACATGAATCCCGACGGCACGGCGCAGTCGTCCTTTTACGGCTCGACGAGCTACTGGCCCAATTCGCTCTTTTATTGCCGCCAGATTCCGGGGGATCCCAACAAGTTTGTCGGCATAGTCTCCGGCCACCACGGAACGGCGCGCAAGGGCGAGCTGCACCTCTTCGACGTCTCCAAAGGCACGGTCGAGGACGGCGGCAGGGTTCGCAAGTTCCCCTCGTACGGGCGCGAATACAAGGCCGAGATAAAGGACAGGCTCGTCGACGGCAAGTACCCGCACCTCATACACCCGTATCCGCTCTCCGAAAAGTACATTGTAGCCTCGGTTTTCGGCCACGGCGACTGGCCGCAGGGGATATACCTCGTGGACGCCTTCGACAACATGACGCCGATCCATACGGACATCGGCCGGGGATACCTGTTCGAGCCGGTTCCCGTCGAGCCGCGCAAGCTTCCGCAGGAGGTTATGGACAAGACCGACCGCGACCTCGACTACGGCTACGTATTCCTCAACGACATCTACCAGGGGCCCGGGCTGAAAGGCGTTCCGCGCGGCACGGTCAAGGCCCTGCGCATTTTTGAATACTTCTACTGCTACCGCGACATAGGCAGCCACGACATCATCGGCAACGAGGCTTCGTGGGACGTCAAGCGCATACACGGCACGGTTCCGGTCGAGCCCGACGGCTCGGCGATGTTCAAGGTGCCCGCAAACAGGCCGATAGCCATACAGCCGCTCGACGCCGACGGCAAGGCGCTGGCGCTCATGCGTAGCTGGTTTACGGTGATGCCCGGCGAAACGCAAAGCTGCGTCGGCTGCCACGAGGGGCAGGGCATGACCCCTTCCACCGCGCCCGCAATGGCCGCCCGCAAGCGCCCGTCGGAAATAGCCCAGTTCGCGGCGCCGGTGCGCGGATATTCCTTCATTCGGGACGTCCAGCCCGTTCTCGACCGGTACTGCGCGGGCTGCCACAACCCCAAGTCCAACGCCGGCATACCGAACCTCTCCCGCGAAAACCCGAAAATCTGGAAGCATTTCCCCGAGTCGTATTTGAACCTCGCAAAATACGTCCGCCGCTCGGGCCCCGAGAGCAACCAGCGCCTGCTCTCGCCGCTCGAGTTCCACGCCGACACGAGCGAGCTCGTACAGATGCTGAAAAAGGGGCACAAGGGCGTGGAGCTCGACCCGCAGTCGATGGCCGTCCTCATAACGTGGATCGATTTGAACGTCCCGTGCGTCGGCACATGGAAGGAAATTTACCCCGAGGTCAAGTACGACGGCTACGAGCGCAGAAAATTCTTCCTCGCAAAGTACGCCAACCGCCACGACGACCCCAACGAAATAGCCTACGACGGCGGGGTGCGCGAATTTTCGCCGCCCGCCCGGGAGCCTAAACATTCGCAGCCCGCGCCGAAGGCGGACGGCTTCCCGTTCGACAAGAAGGCTGCGGCCGAAAAGGTCGCCGCTTCGGGGCTTCCGAAGGAGATTGCCGCCGACCTCGGAGGCGGAGTGCGCATGAGGCTTGCGCTCGTCCCGGCGGGATCGTTTGTAATGGGCTCCAACGAAGGCTTCTACGACGAGGGCCCCGCGAGGCTCGAGAAGGTCGAAAAGCCGTTCTATATGGGGCAGTTTGAAGTCTCCAACGCCCAGTACGCGCTCTTCGACAAATCGCACGACTCCGGCCACCAGGACAGGCTCTGGAAGGACCACGTAAACCCGGGGTATCCCTCCAACCTGCCGGAGCAGAGCGTTGTCCGTGTGTCGTGGAACGAGGCGCGCGATTTCTGCAAATGGCTCTCCGAAAAGGCCGGCATAGAGGTTTCGCTTCCCACCGAAAAGCAGTGGGAGTGGGCCGCGAGGGCGGGCGGCGGCGGCGACTTCTGGTTCGGGAAGCTCGGCGACGACTTCGGAAACTGCGAAAACCTCATGGATTTCAGCGCGCGCAAATTCGCCGTAAGCGGCATAGACCCGCAGCCGCGGATACGCCCTGACAAGTTTATCGACAACATGCCCGCAGACAGGCATGTCGACGACGGAAACCTGCTTGCGGTCCGCGGCGGCATGTACGCGCCAAATCCCTTCGGTCTTTACGACATGCAGGGCAATGTCGCCGAATGGACGCTCGACGACTACGCCAAAACCCTTGGCGGCGAGGCGGTGGCAGACCGCAAGACAGTCAGGGGCGGGTCGTGGCGCGACAGAATGAAATGGGCCCGCGTAACCCTCAGGCGCGACTACCGCCCGTGGCAGAAAGTCTACAATGTAGGCTTCCGCGTGGTCGTAAACGACGCCGAAAAGGCGGCCCGCCTCTTCAAAAAGGCCGAACCCCTGCCTGAATACAAACCCAGAAACACCAAACCCCTGCCGCTCGACTTCAAAGTGGCGGACAAATAAAAATTATGAAAAAAAACCTCATATTCAAACTCGCGGCGCCGCTCTGCGCGGTTTTGGCCGCCGCAATGTTCGGAGCCTGCTCTTCCGCGGACGGAGCCTCAGACGCCTGCCGGAATGCGCCCCAATCACTTGGCAAAAGCAAAAAAGATATGAAACTCACGAAAGAAATGTTCTATAAAGACGGAAAGTTCGATGAAAAGGCCGCCAAACAGGCCTACATCGACATGATGGAAAATCTCGGGTACCCGGTGAGCGAAAACCTGCGCGACAATATGTGGGTTTCCGACTTCGCCCTCGGCGATTTCCCCGCGGTCGGCATGGGCGGAATCTTCTGGGCGCATGAAAACGAGCACGGCGTTTTCGGCCACGAAATCCTCCTTCTGCCCAACCAGATGCTCATAGAGCACTGGCATGTGGCCGGCAACGGCCTCCCCGCTAAGAACGAGTGCTGGCACGCCCGCGCGGGAACTTCCTACTGCTTCGGCGAAACCGGCGAGGACGCCTCGAAATATCCCGGCGTCAAGGTTCCGGAGAGCCAGAAGAAGCACGTGACGGTAAACAAGGTGTCTGTCGCCGACGCCAAAAAGGGCAACATCGTCTGGATGGGCAGAATCGGCGCGAGGCACTACCAGATAGCCGGCCCCGAGGGGGCGGTCGTCACGGAATACGGCGCGTACCATTCCAACGACAACAACAGGTACACCAACCCAGCGGTGGGATTCTAAGGGGATCCAGCCTTCCGAATCTTAATTTTGACCGCGGCCGCGCGCCGCGGTTTTTTATTGACGCATTCCGGGGGCGTTTGGTTTTATGGGTTTGATATATATAACAAATTCAAACCCGTTTTTTTGAAATGCAGCATTCCGAATCGGCCGCTCCGCATCAGCGCTACCACATTCCAAACCTGAAAAGGGGCCTTGAAGTCTTTGAAGTTCTGGCCAAAAACACCGACGGGGTTTCGCTTTCCGAAATATCCCGCATTACGGGATATTCCAAGAACAGCATATTCCGCATCATCTGCACGCTCGAGGACTGCGGCTATGTCGTCAAGAACAGGGATCAGCGCAAAATCAGAATGTCCCGCAAGCTCGCGGCCCTCGGGTACGCCGCCTTCGGGGATTCCAATATCGTGGAGCGCGGCATGGACGTCATCAGGAAGATGCGCGACGATCTCGCCGAGACGGCGATGCTCGGCACCATGCTCGAGGAGGATTGCGTCCTGCTCGAGCAGGCGCCCGGCAGGCACCCTTTTAAGTTTCTCGGGGAAGTCGGAATGCGCATATGCTTCAACGCTTCCGCACCGGGCAAGGCGATGCTCGCGCACCTTCCGAAGGACGAGCTCGAAAGGCGCATGGCCTCGATGAAGTTCAAAAAGTTCAATTCCAAGACCATTCTCGACAAAAAGGCCTTCTGCTCGGAGCTCGAAAAAGTGAGGGCGAAAGGGTACTCGGTGGACAACGGCGAGGAAATCGAGGGCGTAAACTGCGTGGGCGCCCCCGTTTTCGACGCCCACGGCTACCCGATAGCGGCCATATGGATAACCGGACCGCGCGAACGCATAGGCGAGGGCAGGTTCGACGAAATCGGCGCCAAAGTCCGCGCGTACGCCGACGTCATATCCGCCCGCCTCGGATACGGGCTGATTTGAAGCTTTCTGCATACCTTCCCCGGCATTCGCGGAGCCTGGGAGTCCAGACACTTTTTATGGGACTGACCCGGATAACCCGGCATGCGCGGTGCTTGGGGGGCCAGTTTAGCAGGGAAAGGGGGGAATGCCGCATTCGCACATCGCGCGCCAAAGCGCATTTTCGCCCGCGCGGCGCGCGTTTTACCGCCGCACCCCTTGACGGGGAAGTTTTATTTCGCCGGCGGAAAGCGGGGCGAAAATTTCAGAAGAAGAGCTCCGGCTCTTTTGGGGCGGCGCAGTTGGATTCCAGATACGCCTTAAATTTCGCGTAGGTTTCGTCGTCGAAAAATTTGGAACCCGCCGGGCAGATTTTTACGCACGCGCAGCAGCGCAGGCATCCTCCGGAAATTTCCCGGGGGTTTTTGAAAGATATTGCGCCTACGGGGCAGTTTTGGGCGCAAATCATGCACCCCGTGCAGTTTTCGCGGGTTTTGGGGGCGCACGGAGCGGCCGCCGGCCTTTCCCGGTAGGGCCTGTTTCCCTTTATATGGAAGCTTTCCGAAATGCCGCGGAGAATTTTTTCGGCGGCGATGTTTCCCAAATTTTCCGCAGATTTCAGGTCGCGGGCGTCCGGACGCCCGCCCCCGACTTTTCTCGAAAGCGAGTGCTCGCCTATAAACGCCCCCGCCGCGGCGACGGCGAAGCCGCGCCCGGACAACAGGTCGGCGGTTTCGAGCAGCGCGTCGTCGTAGTCCCTGTTTCCGTACACTGCGGCGGCTACGGCCGAGGTTTCCCTGCCGGACAATTTTCCCACGGCGGTCTCCGCAACGGCGGGAATCCTGCCGGCGTACACGGGGAGCGCGAGGACGAGCGCGTCTTCGCCCCCAAATTCCGGAAGGGGCTTTTGGCGGTCGCCGGGCAGGGTGAGCGGAAAATCTTCAATTTCCATATCCAGCGCGGACGACATTGCGCCCGCAATCGCCAGCGCGATCCGTTTCGACGTCCCTGTCGGGCTGAAATATGCGGCTGTTATTTTTCCCGGGCGGGGACGGGCGGAGGCGGTTTTGTTCATTTCGAGGCGTATGGAGTTTGAATTTTACGGATTGCGGAATTCCGAGGAGGGCGCTAAAATTTTTCGACGTCTATTTCCCTCACGCCGTCTTCAATAAGGTACCGCATTTCGTCGTGGTACGCCGCGCCGGCCGCGATTTTTTCGGCCGGCAGCTTTATGTAGTTTGATTCGGCTTCGGCGAGCACCACGCCGTCCCTGTCGGTCACCGCGGTGCGGGTGATGAAATACCTCGAGGTTTCGCGCAAGACCCTGCCTCTCCCGACGAGCTCCACGCCGTACGGTACGGGCTTGCGGAATTTGACGCTCATCGACGCCGTCACGCCCAGCATCGCCTCGTCCAAAACCCAGTAGCCCCTGAGCGTGAGTTCGTCGAGCATCGTTGCAATCAGCCCCCCGTGTACCCTCTGCGGGAAGCTCTGATGCTCCGGCAAATACGTGAAGAGCGTCAACGCGCTGCCGTCCTCCATATTGTAAAACTGCGACTTCAGGCCCGCGGGGTTTTCCATGCCGCAGATAAAGCACATTCTGCTGTTCCTCTGTTTTCCCAGTACTTTCATGCCGTTGGATTGAAACACTCCGCGGGCCGGAGCGCAAAAAAAAATTGCGGGGAAATTCCGAAGGATTTCCCTTTTGTTTCAAATTTTTTCGTATCGCACGCGGTAGGTTTTCTTGGGCTCTATGCGCGCCGAATACCTTCCGTTCCCTTCCGACTTGAATTTTAACCCGGGGCAGACGGGTTCCGAGGCGGATTTGAGCATCAGCGTTCCGATACCGCCGTCGGATTCTATTTCGACTGAATTTTTGTCCGCCGAAACCCTTATCTCCCCGAACGGGGTCGGTACGGCCGCCTTGAACCAGCCGAGAGTGGAGAGCTCGGGCGCCGCCTCGTATTCGGAATATCCCGCCTTTGTCGGCCTCACTCCGGCGAAATACCTGCCGAGCAGAAACAGCGGGCTCGCCCCCCATGAGTGGCAGAAGCTGCGCCCGAACGGCCTGCCGTACATGGCGGTGTGTTGCGCCCCAATTTCTTCCGGATTATAGACCTCCCAAAAGGAGGTCGCCCCCTCTTTGAGCATTCCGCCCCAGTAGCTTTTTATTTCGTCCAGTACGTAATCGTGCCGGCCGATTTCGCAGAGGGCCGCGAGTTCGTAAAAACGCATGTAGGGGGTGGTGATTTTCTGTACGGAATCGTTGAGCAGGATATTGTCCCTGATTTTTTCCGCCTTCTGCGCGTCGAGGAATCCGAAGAGTACGGCGAACATTCCGGCATAGCGCGTGACCTTCTCGGAGAATTTGCCGTTCTCATAATTGTGGCGCAAGATTCCCCGGGAGTCGTCCCAGAAAAATTCAAGGGTTTTTTCCTTGAGTTCGCGCGACATCGCGGCGAATTTTTTACAGTCTTCCGCTTCGCCCGCTATTTTTGCGCATTCCGATAGCGAGTCGAGCGCCCTCGCAAATAGCGTCTGCTCGGCGCATAGTATCCCGCCCTTGGGCATGGACGCCCAGTCGAGGAACACCCAGTCGTCCTTGCGGCCGGCGGCGAAGCCGTTTTCGTCCGCGCGCGAAACGCAGAAGCCCGCGAGCGTCTTCATGCGCGGGTATACGTCTTTGACGAAATCCGCATCGCCGGTGTACAGGTAATACTCTCGCACGGAGTCCAACCAGTAGAAGGAGTAGTCCATTATGCGGTTGACGTGCCTGGCGTCGGGCTCCTTGCCCCTGTTGGCCCACAGGGTGCGGCGCGTTGTCGGGAGGTCGAAAAAGCTGTAGTAGTTCATGAGGTAGCTTTGTGCGGCGTCCCCCGCCCAAACCCATCTGTCGCGCTTGATTCCGTCCACAAAAAACTCGCGGGCGGTCAGGAAGAGCGTGCGGTAAGACACGTCCCAAATCCTGTTTACCAGTTCGTCGGAACACTCGAAAGACCCGCGCTTTGCGATATCGGCGTATTCAAAGTCCATTAGCATTTCGTCCGCCGAGAGGGTGCCGCCGAACACCGCGCGCGCGTACCTGAACCCCTGGGCGTCGGGCAGGGCGACGTCCGCGGGCTTTTCGAGGTCGAAGGAATATCGGCCGAACACCTCGCAGTGTTCGTCGGAGTTGGCCTCCTCGGGCGATTCCCCGTAGTATACCGCAAGGGTTCCCTTTCCGCGCAGGCCCCTGAATTTTATAAATCCGAAAGTTTCCTCCCCAAAATCCGAAAAAATCTTTCCGGGCGACTTTTCCGTTTTCGCCGGTTTTGTCTCGCGCCTCGGAAGCTCGAATTTTGCGGGCGGATTGTCGGGGCCGCAGAAGCCGTAGTCGGCGGCGGCGCGCGTTATGGGAAGCCCCCATGCCCTCTCTGTTTCCTCGAATTCGGCGTTGGCCCTCTCTATCTTTACGCGCCACGACCTGTCGGATTTCACGCTCTCGCCGTCGACGTAAACCGCGGGGATTTTTTCGTAGTTGAACACCGCTATTTTTAGGGTGTGCCTGCCGGCGGGCAGGGTTATTTCGTCCGGCTCGCCCGGGAAAAATATTTTCCGGTCCACGGAGGCTGCGAATTTGCCCTGAACCCTGATTTTGACGGTTTCGGGCTCTTTTATGTCGTAGTCCTTGAAAAAGTAGACGCAGGGATAGTGGCCGGAGATTTTCCAGTCGGCCGGCGAGAGCGCCCCCTTGTAGGTTATTTTAGAGGAAAAATGCGCGCCAAGAAAATTCTCGAAATCCCCGGGGTACCAGATCCACGCCGCCGCGTTTTCGCCCGCGCCGGCGCATATTGCGGAAATGGCGCACGCGCCGAATGCCAACAGCTTTTTCATTGGAAACGCATACAAAATTCCCGGGCGCGCTTCAATGAAATTGTTTGCGGGGCGGGGCGGCTTATTTTTTGCCCGAATTTATATCAAGGGGTTTTTGGCGCATGAGCCCCCGTTGCCGCCCGGCGTATTGCCGCCGCGAAACAAACCGCGCGCGAATCCGCTTATCGTGATTCCTTATCCTTCGGCGCTCCCGCATGGGTGACGGGCACGGCGACGCGGCGCCCCCCTACCGTCCCAAGGATTACCGGAATCCCGTAGAGTTCCCCGGCAAGCTCTTCGGTAAGCATTTCGATTCCCCCGCATGAGAGCAGCCTGCGCCCCTTTAATGCGAGGAACTTTTCGCAGTATCCCATCGCCAGCCCTATGTCGTGCATGGCGATTATCGCAGCAATCCCCTCCTCTTTGACCGCGCGGGAGACCATTGATAGAGTTTCATGCCGGTTTTTTATGTCGAGGTTGCTCGTGGGTTCGTCGAGCAGCAGTATTTTCGGCTTCTGGCAGAGGGCCCGCGCGAGCGCGACTTTCTGGAATTCTCCGCCGCTCAGGTCGCAGACATGGCGGTCGCGCATTTCCCGGAGGCCCATTTTCTCGACGGTTTCCTCCGCAATGGCGCGATCGGCGCTGGAGGGGCCGTAGCCCATGTACGGCATTCTCCCGAGCAGGATCGCGTCGTAGACGGTCATTTTCGGGGCGCCGCTTTTTTGGGGCATGAAGGCCATCAGGCGCGCCCTTTGCCCCGCCGACATTTTAGAGGCGTCGCCGCCGCAGACGTATACCGAACCCTCTGCTGGGGGCAATATGCCGGCGACGCATTTGAGCAACGTGCTTTTCCCGGCGCCGTTGTTGCCGAGCACGGCCGCGCATTCTCCGCCCTTCACCGAGAACCCGACGCCCTCCAAAACCGTCCGCCCGCGCCCGTATCGAAATCCGAGGTTTTCAACGCGGATCACGGCCTTCTGCCTCCGGCAGACAACAGGTACAAAAACGCGGGCGCACCGAGCAGCGAGGTTATGGCGCCTATCGGGAGCGACGCGGGGGCCGCGACCGTCCGCGCGGCGACGTCGCTTAGAAGCATCAGGGCGGCTCCGGTCATCGCGGAGGCTGGAACGAGCGGCGCATAATTGCCGCCTACGAATTTTCTGGCCATGTGCGGGGCGATCAGCCCTACAAAGTTTATGACGCCCGCAAACGACACGATCGCCGCCGCGACAAGTGCGCACATTGCGACCATCGCCGCCCTGAACGCCCCCGTGCGCACTCCCAGGCTTGCGGCCGTTTCGTCCCCGTATTCGAGCGCGTTCATGCTCCACCTTTTGGAAGCGCAGACGGCCGTTATCGCGGCGGCGGCCGCGGCGATCGCCGCGCTCCCGCCAGCGGAGACCCTTCCGAGATCCCCGAATGTCCAGAATACTACGGAGGCCACGTCGACTTCGTCGGCGAAGTACTGGAGCAGGGCGGTAGCCCCGGCGAACATGGCGCCCATTGCCGTTCCGCACAGAATCGTCCCTTCCGGCGACGACTTCCAAAATCTCGAAAGCCCGAGTATCGCCGCGGCGGAGGCGAGGGCGCCCGCAAACGCGCAGACGGCGACGCATGCCGGGCCGCCCGATTCCGCGGGCCCGGGGGCGCGGAAACTCCCGGCTCCGAGCGCGATTATTGCGAACGCCGCGCCGAATCCCGCGCCCTGCGATATGCCGAGCGTGGACGCCGAGGCGAGCGGGTTGCGAAGTACGCATTGCAGGGCGCATCCGGCGACGGCGAGCCCGGCGCCGCCGAAGAGGGCGGCGGAGACTCTCGGCAGGCGTATTTCGCGCACGATAAAAGCGTCGCGCTCCGATCCGAATCCAAAGAGGGCGGCCGCTGCGTCCGCGGGCCCGATGTCGGAGCTCCCCGCGCATAGCGACGCCAGGGCGCTGAGGCAGAGCGCGCAAAATATTGCGGCCATCGCGGCGGATTTCCCGCGAGTCCCCGGATTCCCCGTCATTTCCCGCCCCCGAGATTTATCCGCCTAAACTCCAGGCCCGCCCTTTTAAGTTCTCCGTACAGCGGAACTCCAAGGAAGCGGACGAAGATTTCGTCGGCCTTTCTTGCGATGTCCACGTCTGAAAACCTCTCCGAATACGCCACGGAGCCGACGTAGTACGCGTTGGCTATCGCCGCCTCTGCGTTGGTTCCCCCGAATCTGAAGGCGACGTTTGAATACACCCTGCCTTCGCGCGCGGCGGAGAGCAGGTCGAGCAGCCGGGGGCGTTTTTTGAAAAAGTCTTCGACGAGAGCAATATTGTTTATTTCGATAAAGAGGTATTGAGGATCCCATTCCAAAACCTTCTCCAAATCAACCTCAAAAGCTCCCCTGATGCCGAGCGAACCAGCGGCGTTCCGAACTCCCGAAGCGTCAAAAGGCGAATACGCCCCGTCGGTGCCGCAAAATCCGCGCGCGCCCCTGTACGAAATCCCGCCGGCGTAGGCGGTCGGACGCCGGGATTCGGGAACGTCCGCGGTTCTCCTTTTCAGATCCGTCTCGCATTCCCTTATGTATTTTGCGAGGGATTTGCAGCGGGATTGCGTGCCGAAGATTTCCCCTACTGTTTCCAGCGCGGCAAACATCTCGGGGCCGAAGGGGTTTTCCGGCAGGGGAATCGACGCCACTGGTATGCCGGTGCGCCGCTGCAGCGCCTCCGCAACCCCGGGGGGATAGGTAGTTATTACGACGTCGGGGGCGAGAGCCGCGACGGCTTCCGCGTCGGGCGCCCCGTTTCTGCCGACGGTCGGAAGCCTGGAAAAAACCTCCCTAAAAACGTAGCTGAAACATTTTGCGGGCGACGTGCGTCCTTCGCCTTCCTCCACGCCGACAATTCTGTCCGCCGCGCCGGCGTAGGCGGCACAGCGCAGCGCGCCCGCACCGACGCAAACCGCGCGCCCGACTTTCTCCGGGATCTTCACGCTCCTTCCCGCCGGATCGACTATCGTTCGGAGCGGGCTTTTCGCATTCTCCGGCGCGGGGCCGCACCCGAAGAGGGTTATCGCCGCAAAGAGGAGAATGGCGGCCGGCGATTTTGGAGGTTTCATACGGATAGCCCCCCTTTTTGCCGCAAGGCGGCGAGGCAGTCCGGACACAGGGTTTTCCCGCCCGCGCGCGCGATTTTTCCAGAGTGAGACAATTCCCCGCAAATTTCGCATCTCGCGCTTTTAAATATCTCGGCCCGATCGGGCGCCCCGAATGCCGGCTTGGAAAATTTGAAAAGCTCTCCGGGGGATTTTGAGAGCACGAAAGCTTCCCGGTTCTCCCGCGGAATACCCTCCAAATCGGCCGTCAGGCATATGCGCAGGGCCCTGCCGAGCACCCTGTCGAAGAATGAGAACGCCTGCTTCCCGGTATCCCGGAAAGTCAGCGCGCCGTTGCCGACCGTACACCCGAGTATCGCCTGTATCGCGTCCGCGCTGCACGAACGGTTTTCAGCTTCGCACGCGAGGTTTTCAGTCTCGGCGGAGCAGGGCTTTTCCCCGGATTCGAGGTCAAGCCCCCATTTTTCGGCGAGCGCCTCGCATGCCTTGACGCCTATTGCCAACCCGCCGCAGCGGTGCCCGTGGAATTTGGCCGCCCGGGCGGCCAGCCTTTCTGAAAGCGAATTCATTGTCTCGTCGCGGGATTCCCGTTTTTGTTCCATATCGCGGCGACTTCACGCGTAGACACGCGGCTTGAGATTTTGCCGCGATCCGCGAAGTTTTCGAGCGCCGCCCGGATTTTTGCCGATTCCGCCTCGGAAAGTTCCGCTTCGGCGGAAAGTTTTAATAGGTAAAAACGCGATGCCTCTTCAAGGGTGAACAAATCCTCGCGCTCGTGGATGCGGCTGAAAACCTCCGGCGGATTTCCCTCTTCTGAAAGCTTTTTGACGGCAGATTTCAACGCGGCCCCGAACTGCGGGGTGGGCCGCCCGAGAACTTCGCCCCGCAAGATGTCGGCGACTTCGTCGCTCCTTGAAGCCGGCTGCGCGCACACGAGCCACCCGCGCGTCGTCCTCGCCGCCTTTTCAAAGTCGTCCCAATCTCCGAGCGCCGCCGACATATTCGAGAACGCCAGGTCGAACGCTCCTTCCCATCGCAGTTTTTCCGGGGAAATTTTTTTCCAGTTCGCGCGCACGAAAGACGCGTTTTTTATTCCGAGTCCCTCGGCCCTGCCTATCATCTCCGCCGAGAAATCGACGCCGACTACCCTTGCCGCCCTTTCGGAAAACGCCGCGCAATATCTACCCGCGCCACAGCCTATGTCGAGGACCTCCGCGCCGCGCCCTACGATCCCGAAGCGGTCAATGAGCTTCAGAATCCAGTCTTCCTCCCAGCCGGGAAGCGGGCGCGCGGCGAATCTTTCTGCCTGGCAGTCCCAAAAGTCGCGGGCGGGGTTCCGAATATTTTGCATGTCCGGCGGATTCATAATATAAGAGATAAAAATAGGGCGCGGGCATTTTGTGTAAACCCTTTTAATGCGAATTTTCGGTGCGGGATATGGCGCGGAGCGAATCGCGGGAATGCTTGATTTTTAACGCGACGCGTTTCAGAATACGCGCATTATTCAGAAAAAAATATGATAATAGCGGTGGCATCACAAGACGGCGCGGTATTTCGGCATTTTGGGCGCACTCCCGAATTTGCGGTGTTCGACGCGCCCGGCGGAAAAATCCTGGAGGGGAAAATCCTTTCCTGCGGCGGCTCCGGGCACGGGGCGCTCGCTTCCCTGCTGGGCGGCGAGAAAGTCGATGTGCTGATATGCGGGGGCATCGGGGGCGGCGCGATAGCCGCACTGTCGGAGCTGGGCGTAAAAGTTGTCGGGGGAGCCTCGGGCGACGCCCGCAAGTGCGCGGAAGACTATCTCGCGGGAAGGCTTCAAGCCGATCCGGATTTTCACTGCGGCCGTCACGGCGAAAGCGGCGGGCATTCCTGCGGCGGAGAAGACTGCCGCCATGGGCATTGCGGATAAAGACGCGCGCCGTACGGGCGCTTTAACCGCGGTACTCTTCGATTATTTTGAGGAACGCGGGCGCCGTCGAACGCAGTTTTGCCTCGCCGACTCCTTTTATTAGCGCGGCTTCTTCCGGCGTGCGGGGGCGGGCGCGCGCAAATTCCGCGAGTGTCGCGTTTGAAAAGATCTGGTACGCCTTGACTTTGCGCGCCACGGCAAGGCGCATGCGCTCTTTTGCCATAATTTCGTAGAGTTCCCTGTCCGTGGAATCCAGTTCGTCGGGCGCCGTTTTCCCCTTGGGCTTGGGAATCTCGCCGCGCGCCTTCGGGAGGCCGGCGGCGCGCTTTCCGGCTTTCGGCGCGGGATCGGGGGCAGCCCGGGGATAGCGCATTCTGACAGTCCTTTCGGAATCGAGCAGGACGCTTGCGCCCGCGTCCGTTATCCCGAGAAGGGGGTATTCACCCTCGAGAGACGTTTCTACGAGCCCTGAATCGGCGAGGGCGTCGAACAGGCTGTTGACGAATTTTTTTCCGAAGATTTTCAGGATTCCGTGCGTTGAAATCCGCTCCAATCCGAGCTGCCGGATTCTTGCGTCGGAGCTGCCTACGAGGGATTTTACTATCATTCCCTTCCCGAAGCGCGGCAGCCATGCCCGCGGCCCGACGCGCCTCGAGAGTCTGACGACCCCGCTCAGGGCCTTTCTCACGACGGTGAGCTCCAGCGGAGAGAGCTCGCGCATTTGGGCGTCGGAAATTCCGGCCGCCGAAACGCAGTTGTCGCATTTCCCGCAGCTTTCGGCCCCCTTTTCGCCGAAGTAGTTTAAAATCCAGCGCTGGCGGCAGTCCTTGGCGTAGGCGTATGCTATGACGTCGCGCAGCTTGGCTTCGTCGCGCCTGCGCTTTTCCTCGAGCATTCCGGGCGGGAAAACGATGTCTTCCGGCTCGATGTCGGGATCCGGCAGCCTCGTTCCCCTGGTTCTCGACCCGGGGACGTCGAAGCGCTCGACGTATCCGCGCTTCCTCAATATGGACAACGCGCTCGAAACCGCCATGGGGTTGGCTCCGGCCGTTCCGCCCGCCCGCTTCGCGCCGCGCCGGAGGGCGGGCTGCCCCGCGGCGATGTCCGCTATCGTCTCGATGTCCAGAAGGCACGATGCCGACTCGTCGGCGTTGCGCTTTATTGCCCGGTACACGCTTCTGATAAAGTCGGGCGACGGATTGGAGCCCTCTATGAAAAATTCCTGAACCCGCTTGTCGGAATACATCATCAGCATTTCGCAGCGCGATTCGAGTCCGTCGCGCCCGGCTCGCCCGGACTCCTGATAGAGCGCCTCGACGCTTCCGGGCAGCTCGTAGTGGCAGACGAACCTTATGTCGGGCCTGTCGATGCCCATTCCGAACGCGTTTGTGGCGACCGCGATGTTTTTTCTTCCGCTTATGAAGTCGTCCTGCGATTTGTCCCTCTGCTGCGGCGACATCGCCCCGTGGTAGAGCGTGTGATCGATTCCGCGCCCGGCGAGCCGCTCCGAGAGAAATTCAGCGCTCTTTCGCGTCGCGCAATAGACTATGCCTGCGCCGCCGCATTCCGCGAGCTCGCAGATTCTCGAAACCTTTTCCGCCTTGCTCGAAACTTCGCGGACGTTGAATGACAGGTTGGGCCTGGCGAATCCCGAGACGTAGACGGCAGGGTCGCGGAGCATGAGCTGTCTGGATATGTCTTCCCGCACTTCGGGGGTTGCCGTCGCGGTGAAAGCGGCGCACACGGGGCGCCCGAGCCTTTCGAGAGTCTCGCCGAGGCGCATGTAGTCGGGGCGGAAGTCGTGCCCCCACTGGCTTATGCAGTGGGCCTCGTCCACCGCGAACAGGGAGATTTTGACTCCCGAAAGGGCCCGTATGAACGACCGCGCCCTGAACCTTTCGGGGGCTATGTACGCGAGTTTCAGCCTGCCCTCGGCGAGCGCTTCCAGCGCTTCGGACTGCCTTTCCCATGACTGCGAGCTGTTTATCATATCCGCCGGAATCCCGCGCGCCCTGAGGGCGTCGACCTGATCCTTCATAAGCGCAATCAGCGGCGATATCACGATTGTCACGCCGTCCAAAAGCATGGCGGGAAGCTGGTAGCAGAGGCTCTTGCCGCCTCCGGTTGGCATGATGGCGAGCGTGTCCGAACCGGAAACTATTGACGCGACAATTTCACCCTGCGGTTTCCTGAACCGACCGTGGGAAAAGTATTTTTTAAGAGCCTCCGTAAGGCGCCGCTCGTCCATTGCCTCCATATTTCTCCCAATAAACAAATTCTCCGCCCAAAATTCAACAGTTTTGAATGTCGTTGAACGTTTTTTCCCGGGAAAAGAAGAGAGGCAAGCTTTCCAACACGCATTCGTACCCTTTTACGTAATCCTATTTCTATCTTATTTTTTCGACTGGTAACGACAATCAATATTACGGTCTCAAATTCGGCAATAATTTAAAAAATCGATGACTTAACGATTGCTGTAAATTTGGTATAATAAATTATGTTGGACTTTTTAATTAAATCAATGAAAACAATTTTTATTATTTTTTTAATTGATTTGATTTAGAGATTATTATAGTAAGTCTTAATGAAGTTTGACATCAGTTTGCGCCTTTCTGATAAGAAATTATCATAATCTTCAGCATCCATCTGAATTATATTTTGAGGAATACAATTTTCTTCCATATTTCTGGTTAAGAGCATTGGATCCGAAATATTGCCAAGCTTTATATTTTTCGTCTGACATTGCTCTTGAACCTTTCCATAATAAACTTTAGGTGCTTCATCGCTTATAGCTTTGTTTATTTGCGGATCAAGGTAAATGTAATTTGCAACTTGATTATATTTTGATCTATTTGTAATCCCATTTTTTTTGAGATAATTACGCGGAAAAATATGATGGATATCTCCTGATACTGTTATTAAATCCGCAACTTTAACTCCATTCATTAACATGGAATTTGAACTCATATTAATCTGTGCAGCAATGAAAACATTAAACGCAGGGCTGTTTGAACTTGATGTCTCGAGGTATTGCGGAAGAGTTATATTCCAAAATGAATCCGACAAATTTGACGCTTCAAGTTCGGCGAAGAAATTAAGAAAACCTTTTTCATTGATACTGCGCATATCGCGATCCATTACCGTTTCAGGTGATCCTATATAGCGAGATGTCAATGTAGATAGAACAAACCATTTTTGCACGTAACGCTTTATTTGAACGTTTTTTACCGACGGATCATCAAGCAACATAAGATACAGATTATAGGCAAAGTCTAAGGTCATTTTAGAATGTAAAAGCTTGGCGGATATAAAACCAGCTCCCTTTATTGCCATTGTAAATTGGTTATAATTATACTTATTTATAAAATTTTGTATCCCTTTGTCTAACTTGAGATAAGAATCTGAAACTACATCTTCTCTATATTCTTTTGTCTCAAAATCTCTTCCAGAAAGCAAGCTTACTAGATCCGAAAGCTTGCCTCTGCGGAATTTATGCATATATGAAACCCGCAACATATCGCCGTAGTCGGGTGTAAATATGCCCTCATATTCTTCCGCAAGCCATTTTATCTTGTCGGAATATCCAGAATTCATGAATTCTGAATCATGCACAATGTCAGAGTAAAATTCAGGTTTTACCGCAAGATGGCAAAAATAATCTACAACTT
>DBGCYC010000082.1:0-4793 GCA_048390825.1 Candidatus Merdousia sp. | reverse complement strand
TGGGAAAGGGGATAGGCGAATTGCGTAAGAAATCGCCGTAAGTGGTTTACCCCTTCTATGGAAGCGGCCCTGCCGCCCTTGCCCCGCATGCAAAATGGAGTCGCTGGCTTGGTTGCGCTGCGCGCAATCCGCGCTGTTCTCGGGCGCAAGGTGCGCCGTCCATTGAGGGGGATACCCCCGGCGATTGGCGAAGCCAATGCGCCTACCCCCCCCCTTAGATAGCAATTGTGTAAGTATTGTTTCTATCTTGGATAAAATGCAGACGCATTTTATCCTTTCCGAAAGCCTTATTTTATAACCTCGCTGCGCTCCGGATAAAATAAGCTCTCGTTTTCATTGCGCCAAATCCCGTAAACTAAGGTTTTTTAAATGAATTTTGGAAGCGTTAGATTTATACGGGGATAGCCCCATTACGTGAACAATGGGCGTAAGGGGGGCTTGCCTCTTCTATGGCAGTGCGCCTCGCATCGGCCCGTGCCGCTCGAACTTCAGAAGCGTTAACGAACCTCCCAAGAGAGGTTCGTTATTTTGGGGGTTGGGGAAGGGGATAGGCGTATTGCGTAAGCAATCGCCGTAAGGGGTTTGCCCCTTCTATGGCAGCGACACCTTGCGCCCCCTCTTCTATTGCAGTGCGTTTCGCACTGGCACTGTCGCCTCCTTTAATGGCTGGCATGCCCCGTGCCTGAAAGTGCGCATCTTGCGCCCGACCGCCTATATGTCCATCATGCTTGAGTCGTCGTGGAGGTTTTCGTCGTCGAGGATTACGTCGGAGAAGGTTTCGGAGGAGTTGTTCGCTTTCAGCGACTCGATTTCGTCCAAAATCCTCTTCCTGTCGCGCACGAATATGAACCTGTCGCTCGAGAGGCTGTTGAACACGTCGGTTATGAGCTCGCGCGGGGGGCGGCGCATTTGCAGGAGGCGCAGAATGTGCTTGTCGATGTTGGTAGAGTCGCCGATTTTTATCTCGTTTTGCACGAGCCTTATCAGGGCCATCTGGTACCTCGGGAACTTGTTTACGGCGTGCTCGAGTATGGAGTGCGCCACCATGGGCGCGTCGAGCCTGTCATACCTCCTCGCCGTGGCAACGAGCACTTTCGGCGATATCCGAGAGCGCTTCAGCACGTCGGAAAGCAGTATGTTGGACATGTTCGCGTTGCCGGTGGCGTAGTAGGCGATAGAGCGTATGGCCGACAGAACGTCCTCGTAGCGCTTGGTCCACGACGGCTTGCCTTTCAATATGTCCTCCGAGAATTTTACGGCCCCGGCGTAGTCGCCGTTTGTTATCATGGTTTCGAGCAGAAGGAGGCAGTATGTCCCCGACGGGAAGGCCTGGCGTATGGCGTTGTCGTAGATTTTGCGCATCATCTTGATGTCGCCCTTGTCGGCGGCGTAGTTGGCGAGGTGTATCATCGCTACGTTGTTGGCCTTGTTTAGCTCAAAGTATTCGTCGAGCATCTTGGAGAGGTTTTGGGTGTCGCCGGACTTCTCGAGCAGCCTGATGAGCTCGAGTTTCTGCGTGGCGGAGAACGGATCCTCCGCCTGCCTCAGCACCGAGTATCTCCTGGCCGTCTCAATGTCGCCCATGGCGGTATAGTAGTTTACGAGCAGCGCATACATCGGGTTCTTGTCGGACGGGTACTGGAAGTTGTCCTTGATTATTTTTATGGCTTCGTCGCGGTTGCCCATTTCCCACTGGTTCTTCGAGAGGCGCAGTATGCCGGGCAGGGACTTTTCAAGCCCGTATTTTTTCAGGTATTCCTCGGACTTTTTGTAGTTGCCGTGCATGGCGTAGACGGAGGAGAGCGACATCGCAATATACGCCCTCACCTGCGGGGTTTCGACCTCCACGCCCTTTCCGCCGGTAAGCAGCTTTTCCCCGACGGCGATTATCTTGCTGTCCTCCAGCCTGTCGAGCAGCAGCCGCATGTAGAGGCGGATAAAGTCGAGGTTGTCCTTGGAGTACATTATGCCCTGCTCGAGCTTCTCTATGGCGATGTCGGGCCTTCCCATTGCGACGTATATGCGGGAGAGCTGCAGCCTTCCCTCTATATTCTTCGGGGCGCGGTTTATGCCCATCGCCAGGTTCATGAAGGCCTCGTTGAAGTCCGACATTTTCCCGGATTTCAGTATGTTCAGCGCTTTCTCTATGTTGTAGTTGCCGACCTTTTCGCGGTGGGCCTTCATGTCAAAGGGGGCGACGGCGGCGTCGTAGACGGTCATATCGTCGAATCCCTTGGAATATTTGAACACGAAATATATCGTGGCGCTGATCGCCGCCCACACCAGCAGCGCGAGGGCCGCCGCGAGGATCGCCAGCCTCCCCCAGTTTACCCTGAACGACCACTTGTTGTTCTTTCTGACGCGCGACATCAGGCCGAAGAGTACGGGCTGCGTTTCGGCCGTGTTGCTTTTCTGGATTTTTATTTTGTTGGCGGGTGCGCTCATGTCCGAATGCGTGGATGGTTTGATTTAATACGCTCGAAATTATCGGGCGGCCGGAGCATCTTTCAATATTATTTTTGCCCGGGGGGAAAATCCGCCCCGCGCGCGGCGAAAAATATGAGAAGGGCGGACATAAAAGTGCTTGACAAACCTTTCCCGAATGAAAATAATCGCTTCATTAAAAATTCGGAAACACCAATACTAAGAACCCCAAAGACAAATTTAACAAACAAAACGAAAATGAAAAAAATATTCGCAACATCCGTATTCGCAATGGCCGCGCTTTCGTCCAACGCCGCTCCGTTGGTTACAATCGGCGACCAGCTCGACCTGTTTTTCAGGGGCTCCGTGACCGGAAGCTGGAACAGCAACGTGACATATACGAGCTCGAGCAACAAGATAAACGACTACGCCGCCATATTTCGCCTTGGCGCGGAAGCCGACTACGGCCGCAACAGCAAATTCAAGGCAAACGTTAAATTTTTTGAAGATTTGACCCGCTATGCCGATCACAAGGAGTTCAACTCCAACCTCGCGCACGTCGCGGCGACGGCCTCCTATACAGAGCAGGTTCTCAAGATAGACGCGAATTTCTCATTCGACCAGCGTTTCCAGAACACCACCACCACCATTCAGGACAACGCCCTCGTCCGCTACAACGAATATAATGCGGGCATCAACGCCACCTACAATTTCTCCGACAAGATCGACGGCGAAATCGGCGGCATGTGGCAGTACACCGAATACCTCGGCAACTGGTCCAGCGAATATTCCGACGTTGACGTCTACTCCATTCCCGTCAGCCTCCTTTATAGGATAACTCCCAAGATTTCCGCCGGCCTCACCTACCAGTACCGCTATACCGAATTCAGCGGCGGCAACCCGCTCAACGTTCTCTTTGGCGGCGATACCCGCAACGACCACTTCGGCGGTGTCACTGTTCGCGGCGAACTCCTTCCCAAGCTTTCCGCAATGGTCTATGCCGGCGTCACCTACCGCGACCCTTCCGGCTCGATTTTTGTAGAAGACCAGGACGACACCACTTTCGCGTTTAGGGCCACCTTCGGCTACGAAGTTTCCGAAAAGCTCGGCCTCTTCGCCACCGGCTACCGCGACTTCGGAAACGGCGCTTCCCGCCAGTCGGCAATCAACTCCGGGTGCGAAGTCGGCGCCAACTACTACTTCTCGGAATTTATCCGCTCGACAGCCAGCTTCTCGTATGTCAACAGCAACTATGCCACATACGCCGGGCGCGACCGCGACGACGACACCTACATCGGCCGCGTAGGTCTCTCTTACCTGCCGAACAAATTCCTTACGCTCTCCGCCAATTACAGGTATATGAACAACTCCTCGAATATTCCGGGTTGCACATACAACCAGCACTTGGTGGATCTCTCGGTTGCGGTGAAATATTAATTTCCCGCCGCTAAAAAACCCGCCTCGAAAGAGGCGGGTTTTTTTGTGCCTTTTGGCTTGTTTTGGCCCGGTTTTTTAGCGCTTGCCGGGCCACGATCATTTTGCGCAATTTGCATGTTAGCCCCGCGTTAGTCGGCGGATTCGCGCATTGCGTATTATTGCCGTTTTTAATTGCCGCCTCTTTGCGGCGCAATTTGCGCCCATTGGGCGCGGGCTCGGCATTCTAACGGCGCGCATGTTGTGGCCGTGCTTTTTCCCCGCACGCTTGGGCGGAAATTTTGCGCCGCGATTTTGCCGCCCAATCGGCGATGTTTGAAAGATGAGGCTGGAAACGGGAAATGCCGGGAAATAATGGGAAATTACGGGAATTTAAAGGCATTGGGGCGGAGCCGCCAGCCGGATTTGACTTTGGAAGCTTTTTGCGCCGGCACCGGCAAATGAAGCAAGATTTGGCAATGTTTCCGCCCTGCTCCGAATTTTGGCGTCCGGCCCGATTGCGCTGCGGGGTGAAAAAACGCCCTTGCAGCGTTCCTCCCGGAAACTTTTTTCCCAAATCCTGCTTCATTTTTCCAGAATCAAACTTCAAGATACATCGGCGGCCCATAACTTCTGCCCGTACGCCGCCGAATCGCAAAAAGAGCGCGCCTATCCCGAACGGTTAGGCCTGTGCCGGACATTTGCGGCGGAACTCCGAATCTTTTAGCCGCACTCTCCGGGCGTCTGTTCGCGTATAGTCTCGCAATTTTTGAAGGGAAAACCGAACGTTTGAGGGAAACGTCCGTTTAGGGAGCTTTTTGGAAGGAGTAGGGGCGCCCCGGGGAGGTTGCAGGGGAAGTGAAACATATGTTAAAACTGATAAGCGAGCGCGGCGGGTACGTCATTTGCGGGACGTTTTCCTGACGCACAGCCCGCAGGCGCAATTTTGGGCGCGG
>DBGCYC010000081.1:0-5379 GCA_048390825.1 Candidatus Merdousia sp. | reverse complement strand
CGCACCCTGCACGGGGTGCGTGAATTGAAACCCGCCGAAATCCGACAAGAAAAAGATTGGCATGGTCGTACCCCGCACGGGGTGCGTGAATTGAAACATTTTAATGCGAAGAGTTTTATGGGGGTAGGGGTGTCGCACCCCGCACGGGGTGCGTGAATTGAAACTTTTGACCACGCGCAAGGCGGAAATTGTCAGGGCGTCGCACCCCGCACGGGGTGCGTGAATTGAAACGTCGACGAGAGCGGGAGCACGATAGGGCGCGGCGGTCGCACCCCGCACGGGGTGCGTGAATAAAACTATGGCAATTATGTCTTGTTGAGCTTGTCGGAATATTTTTTATAATTATTATATAACAATTTTATGATAAATCAGTTTAATTGGGTAAAAAGACAAGCCGTTATATTTAGAAGCGGGCCGTGTTGCGAGGCGGGGCGGGCCGAATTTTATTGCTTTGGCGCGGTCAGGCCATGGCGCGGACGAAGAAGTCGCGCATTACCGTTTCGTCGGTCGCATTGGGGGAGAGGAGCTCCTCAAAGGCCTTCGCTATTTGCATTTGGCAGTCCATTAGCTTTTTCAGGGACATTCCGGCGGCTATCGGGGCGAGTTTTGCGCCCGCATACCACGCGTTTTGCGAAAACACGTTGTATGGCGTTTTTTCTTCGCAGCCCCTGAATGTCTCGGCATATTTTGCGCCCGCCGACTCGATTGCCCCCCGCGGCTGCTGCCCCGCAGTTTTCGGGATTTCGCCGGAGTCCATAAGCGCCCTGAGCTGTATTAGTATCGAATTCTGCCTTTGTATCGCAGATATTATCGGGCGCGCGGACGCCTTTTTGTTTGCGAAAAAGTACCTTTTCAGAACCGAGAGCGCGGCGTCGAGGTCGCCGGAATAAAAGGCGTTCGTTATCTCGAAAAAGTCGCTCTCCCCGAAAATTGGAACCATGTCGGCGACGTCCCGCTGGGAGATCGTTCCGCTGAAATTCGCGTAGGCGGCGAGCTTTCTCGTTTCCTGCGCGCACATTCTCGGACTGCCGGCGACTATTGCCGCGAGCGTCTCGGCGGCTCCGGGCTCGAAGCGCACCCCGAGGCTTCGCGCCTCGGACTCTATCACGCCGACGCACGCCGACACCGGGTCCTTGGACTGGTAGTCCTCGGCGCCGTCAAGAGCCGCAAATTCCTTGAAAATCTTGGAGCGCCTGTCCACGGGCGAGGCGCTTATGACGACCGACGCGGTGTCCGCGGAGAGCGCTTTCAGGTATTCGGAGAGCCTGCCGAGCGCGGCGGCGACGCCGTCGTTTTTGAGGATTTTGGAGTCGCCGAAAAAGTTCGCGTTGCGCAGCCAGACGAATTTTTTCCCGCCGAAGAGCGGCGGGGTGGCCGCCGCCTGGAGCGTTTGCAGAACGGCTTCCGCGGCGTCTTCGGCCTTTTGAGAGGCGCCGTCTACAACCTCTTTGGACATTTCGTCGGCCGCGTCTTTTGAAATCTCCCCAAAGATTTCCCCGGCGCGGTTGGCGGCGATGAAGTCGTCGTCTGAGGTTATGAAATATGCCGCTTTGGATTCCATCGCTTTCAAGCTCTTTGCGTCGGCGGGTTTTGTCAACATTAACTTTGATGTTGAAATTTTTTTGGGGCGAACCTAAAACAAATATTTTACAACAAAATCCAATTTCAGCCAAAAAAGGGGGACAAGTATGAAGAGTATTGTCGCGGTTATCGCGGTTGTCGGGGTGTGCGCGCATGCGTCTTCCGCCGTTTCGGACGTTTCGCCTTCGGCCGTCGCCGACAACGCCTACGACGTCCGCATTTGGGATTCCTATCCCGTAAAGGAGACGCCTGACATATGGAAAAACATTCCGCCGATCCTCAAAGAGGCGAGCTGGATATGGCCCTTTCCGTCCAATTATGTGGACGTGACGAACTCCTACGCGCTATTCCGCGAAACTTTCGAACTCACGGAAGTTCCGCAGAGGGCCGTGATGTACATTACCGCCGACCAGAATTACCGCCTTTACGTCAACGGGAAATACGTCGCAAAAGGGCCCGCGCGCGGCTTCCAGAAGTCGTGGCCGTACGATGAAGTCGACATAGCCCCATTCCTCAAAAAGGGCAGAAACGCGATCGCCGTGCGCGCCTACAATGCCGGCAGAAACACTTTCAGCTATTTGAGCTCCGGCTTTGCCGGTGTTCTCTACGGCGTCGATTTGGGCGGCGGGCAAAAGATAGTTTCGCGCAGGGCGACCAAGTGCATGCGCCAAAATTCCTGCGACAGGGACACCGTCCCGTACTCTATGCAGCTGAACAACCAGGAGCATATCGACATGCGCGCCGACCCCGCCGGCTGGGAGCTCCCGGAGTTTGACGATTCCGCCTGGGCAAACACCGAGACCGCGCGCCGCTGGAACCAGATGCCGTATTACGCTTACGAGCCGCGCTTCACTCCTCTCGGGGAGTCGCGCATGCTTTCCTTTAAGCTGATAGGCGAGGGTTCCGGAAAGTCGGCGTCCGACGCCGAGCGCTGCCGCAACATAAACGGGCTCATCGCGCGCGAGGACACTTCCCACCGCGCGGCGTCCTCGGATTCCGAAGTTATAAAGGTTCCGCCGGCCCCGAAGGGCGAATTCCGCAGCTACCTTTTCGATTTCGGCAAAGTCGTGGTCGGCGTCCCGATTATCGAGGTGAGCGGCGCGAAGGGCGGGGAGATAATCGACGTGTGCCTGTCGGAGCGCGTTTCGGACAGCCTCGAGCCCGTCAACCCCTACCTGACGCATTCGGCGCCCGCGATGTCAAACCGCATGATAGCCCGCGCGGGAGACAGCCGGCACGAGTTCTACCACGCGCTGGGCGCGCGCTACATGATGCTGCGCGTGCGCGCAAACCCCGGCTCGGAGCTCGAGATAAGGCCCTCTTTCCGCTGGGAGGCCTATCCGCTCGGCCGCGACGGCGCGTTCGAGACTTCCAATCCGCTCGTGAACAAAATCTGGAAGGCGTGCGAGCAGACCCAGCGCGTGTGTTCGCTCGACGCATACGTGGACACTCCGCACCGCGAACAGGCTCAGTGGTGGGGCGACGCGCGCGTGCAGGCGTGGAACACCTTTATGCTCTGCGACGACCCGCGGCTTTTGTGGCGCGGAATACGGCAGATAGCCATGCAGACCGCCCCCAACGGCCTGACTTACGGGCACGCCCCTACGATGGCGCACCACTGCATACTTCCCGACTACTCCGTAATATGGATTCTTACGCTCTACGACTACTATTGGCAGACGGGCGACGCTTCGCTTTTCGACAAATACGAAAAGACAATAGACGGGATACTGTCGTATTTTGACGGGGTGACGAATCCCGCCACGGGCCTCGTCTCTTACGACCCGCGCTTCTGGCTCTTTCTCGATTGGACGAATATCCAGCGCGAGGGGGATCCGGCCGTGCTCAACCTGTGGCTGCTCTACGCGCTCGACACCGTGTCCCGCGCGTGCGCCGAAACCGGCCGCGGCGAGATGGCCGCAAAGTATTCCGCGCGCGCGGCCAGGCTCAGGGCCGCGGCGGAAAGGAATCTTGTCGATTCAGACGGCCTCGTGCGCGACGGGGTTCTCCCCGGCGGCGCCCCCAATCCTCTCAAGGGCGTCCAAGCGCAGGTTCTCGGGCGCATGACAAACCTCAGGGGTTTCGACTTTGAAAAGGCGAAGTCGGAGATTCTCCTGCCGTTCCTGCGCGGGGAGCTCAAGACGCACGCCGACCCGTCGAGCTACTGGCATGTCTATCTGTACGACCTCATGGCCGACGAGGGCTACGGCGCGGAAGTCTACGCCGACATTCTCAAAAAATGGCGGGAAATGGCCGACTACGGAACCGCCTTTGAGAATTTCGAGTTCCGGCACGCGGGAATATCGTCGTCGCACGCGTGGAGCGCGCACCCGCTCTTTCTGATGCCGCGCATACTCGGCGGAATCAGGCAGACCGCGCCCGCGTGGCGCGAAGTCTCCTTCAATCCGCTCTTCATAGAGGACAGCGGCCGCGCCGTCTGGCCGACGCCGCATGGAAAAATCAGGCTCGAGTGGAAGAGGCTGCCGGACGGGTCGTTCGAGAAAAAACTCGAGCTCCCCGAGGGAGTCAGGCTCTCCAAATAAAGGGGAAAAGCCTTCCGGCGCGCTTCGGGTTTTCCGTTGCGCGCCTTTTTTTTCTCCGTTTTCTGGAACAAAACGGCGCCGGTTTGTTCGATTTTAATTGATATTTTCCCGCATGGCGTTAAATTCGGTCTCAGCGGGGCGGATAATGCGTCACGCGAACGAAATCAAAACAAGGAGCAAAAATGAAACAGTACTTATACCTATCCCTTGTGCCCGAGGCGCTCATCGCCTCGAATCTGTCTCCCGAAGAATTCGGCAACTACTACGCGACCGGCGCGTTCCGCCGCAACTGCGATCCCGCGGTTTTCTTCGAGCTCGACCCGAATTTTGAATCGGACTACCTGCCCATGGGCAAATTCGCGGAACTCTGCGCGCCGCACGCCGACGGAAGCGCCCACAAGTCGGTGAACCTCTCCGTCTACCGCGTGCTGGAGCACGTGCCGATGCCGGCGTTTAAAAACCTCTACCTCACAACGAGCGACGGCAAGACGCTCGAACTCTCCCCGCGGACATTCGAGCCGGATCCGTCCCGCAAGATATACCTCTATCAGGATTTGGCCCCGTGCCGCCCGAGGGTGGCGAGCATACTCAACCCCGCCGAATACGCAAAGCGCCTCACTTCCTCCGAGCGCCTCGTGCACTTTGAAAAAATCGCGTTTTTCGACATGAAGCTCGGGGATCTCGAGCGCGACCCCGTCAACGGCGACCTCGGCGATCTGCCGTACACCAACCGCCACCACCTGCGCGACTGCCTCGACGCCGTCCGCACCAAGGGCGGAAAGAACAATAAAATCGTCGCGCGCTCAATGGGCGAAATCCTCTACCGCACTGTCGGCAGCGGCTTCTATGTCGGCGCGGGAGACGAACTGCTCTTCTATCCAATGCCTGCGAAGGACGAGCTCGAAACAGATCATTTTCAGTGGTTCAAGTCCGCACAATTCACCTAACCTGATTTGGCGAATGCTTTTGGCGAATAGCTCCGTTTCGGGGGAAGCCGCCACTGGTCACGTACTATTTGTACGCTCCCACCGGCGGCTTCCCCCGAATACTCGCTCTTCATCCAAAATGGACTCGCTCGCTTGGTTGCGCTACGCGCAATCCGCGCTGTTCTCGCCCCTACGGGGTAAAATGCTAACGCATTTTATCCTTCCCGAAAGCCTTATTTTATAACCTCGCTGCGCTTCGGATAAAATAAGCTTTCGTTTTCATTGCGCCAAATTCTGAAAACTAAGGTTTTCAAAACAAATTTCGGGAG
>DBGCYC010000080.1:0-56598 GCA_048390825.1 Candidatus Merdousia sp. | reverse complement strand
TGCCCCGCATCCAAAATCATTACGCCAAATCCCGTAAGCTAAGGTTTTCAAAATGAATTTTGGAAGCGTTAGATTTATACGTGGGATAGCCCTATTGCGTGAGCAATGGGCGTAAGGGCGATTGCCCCCTTCTATGGCAGGCACGCCTCGTGCCCGTAAGGGCGCAATCCTGCCGCCCTTGCCCCGCATGCAAAATGGAGTCGCTGGCTTGGTTGCGCTACGCGCAATCCGCGCTGTTCTCGGGCGCAAGGTGCGCCAGCCATTGAGGGGGATACCCCCTACGGCGATTGGCGAAGCCAATGCGCCTACCCCCTTAAATAGCAGTTGTGTAAGTATAATTCCTATCTTGGATAAAATGTTAACGCATTTTATCCTTCCCGGAAGCCTTATTTTACAACCTCGCTGCGCTTCGGATAAAATAAGCTTTCGTTTTCATTTCGCCAAATCCCGAAAGCTAAGGTTTTCAGAACAAACTTTGGAAGCGTTAGATTTATACTGGGGATAGCCCTATTGCGTGAGCAATGGGCGTAAGGGGGCTCGCCCCCTTCTATGACAGTGCGCATCGCACCGGCTCGTGCCGCCCGAACTCCGAAAGCAAAACGAACCTCCCATGAGAGGTTCGTTTTTTGTTGGGATTTAGGAAGGGGATAGGCGTATTGCGCAAGCAATCGCCGCAAGGGGCTTGCCCCTTCAATGGCAGTGCGCCTCGCACCGGCACTGCCGCTGGCCGGCGCACCTTGCACCCACATTGCGCCCGATTATTTGGTTAGGAGGGAAAAGAGGTTTTCGGTGTCGGCGAAATCCGGGACTGCGGCGTCGCATAGCGGCAGGATTTCCGATTCCGGGAAGGTTGTGAGCAGGCCGACGGTGAACATTCCCGCCGCCCTGCCCGCTTTCAGACCAGCGATGGAGTCCTCGAACACCGCGCACCGCCGCGGGTCGGAGGCGAGCCTTGTCGCGGCCGCGAGATAGCACATAGGATCCGGCTTCCCCCTCTCTATGTCCTCCGCCGTCACGAGGGCGCCAAAGAGATTTCCATAGCCGGCGGACGCGAACACCCTGCGCATTTTCTCCGCCCCGGAGCTCGTGACGAGGGCGGTCTTGTAGCCGCGTTCTCTCGCCAGGGATATGAATTCCACCGCCCCCCGAACCGGCTCGAAGGAAAGGTTCTTTTCAAACTCCGAAAGGCGCCTCGAAATCTCCTCCAGGCCGCCTCCGCCCAGGTGCGGAAAGCGCTCCTCAAATATCCTTTTTAACGGGGTTCCCTTTATGCGCAGCGCGAAATCGTCTCCGCCCGCCGCGCCGTATTTTTCGGCGATCCCGCTCCAAAAGCGCGTATACTGTCCTTCGGTGTCCGCCACGACGCCGTCGAAATCGAATAGAAGCGCGTCAATTTTTCCCATAGGCCGTCGAATGATGGAGGGAAGCGCCGGCATGGCAAGCAATTTGATAATATTGGCTTTACAGGCGCCCCCCGCCGGGTTTAGCGTTTTTGCCGGATTTTTCATTTTCAAAACGATATTCGCAATGTTCAACCCGCCAACCGACAGAATCGCCGGCAAAAACGTGGACTTCATGGCCACATGCCTGTGCGATTCGATTTTTCCGGACGCCGCAAAAAACGCGGTTCAAATTTTGAGGCATTTCGGGGCGGCCGTCGCGCTGCCCGAAGACCAGACGTGCTGCGGCCAGCCCGCCTTCAACAGCGGCGACTTCGCGTCGGCCAGAAGGGTTTTGCGCAGCGCGATGCGCGCGTTCTCCGCAGGCGCCGGCCCGATAGTGGTTCCCAGCGCCTCGTGCGCCGCCATGCTCTACCACTCGTCAAAAATCGCCTTCCGCGATTCCGACGAAGCCGAGCGCGCGGCGGTCGACGCCTTCGCCCGGAGGGTATGGGAATTTTGCGACTACCTCGCCAACGTCCTCGGGGTCGGGAAAATTCCGGGAGAGCTCGACGCTAAAATCGCCGTCCACAACTCCTGCCACGGCAGGGGGAGCGGGACTCCGGCGGCGCTCAAAAAACTGCTCGGCTCCATAGACGGAGTGGAGCTCGTCGAATTCGACGGCTCGGAGGACTGCTGCGGCTTCGGCGGAACGTTTTCGGTTGTGTTTCCGCAGCTCTCCTCGGAAATGGGGGAGAAAAAGGTGCGCGCGATAGCCGCCGCGGAACCCGACATTGTGTGCGCGGCCGACACCTCGTGCCTCATGCACCAGCGCGGGATAGCCGGCAGGCTCGGCATAAAATACAAAACCATGCACGCGGCGGAGGTGTTTTTTGCCGCGATGAAAAACGGGGGGATTTTCAGATGAGCGTCCAGGCGATAGACGAATTCGCAAAAAACCTGCCGCCCTCCGTCAAGAAGGCGCTGACCGACGCGAGCGCGGCCAGCACCGAAGGGCGAAAAAAGTGCCTCGCGGCGGCATACCCCGAAGACGGCAGGGTTCTGCGCCTGCGGGAGCTCGCCAACGCGATAAAGTCGCTGCCGCTTTCGGAACTCGTAGAGCGCGCGGCCGACAGCCTCGAAAAGAACGGGGCGAAAGTCCTGTTCGCCTCCGACGCCGCGGAGGCGCGCGAAATGATACTCCGGATACTCGAGGGCAAAGGCGCAAAAAACGTCCTCAAAATCAAAAGCATGACGACCGAGGAAATAGGGCTCAACGAATTTCTCGGCGAGCGCGGCATAGACGCCGTCGAAACCGACCTCGGAGAGCTCATAATCCAGCTGGAGCACGAAAAGCCGTCGCACATCGTCAAGCCCGCAATCCACCGCACGCGCCGCGACATAGCGAAATCCTTTGAAACCCACGGCATCTCCGAATACGACGAAGACCCGCAGCACATCACGCTCGCCGCGCGCGCGTACCTGCGCAAAAAGTACTTTTCCGCGGACGCCGTGGTGTCGGGCGCAAACTACGTGCTCGCCAGGGAGGGCGCGCTCGTGCTCGCCACCAACGAGGGCAACGCGCGCTTTTCAATGGCGGGGGCCAAAACGCACATCGCCCTTGCGGGCTTTGAAAAGGTCATACCCTCCGCGCGCGAGCTCGCCGTGTTCCTCAACCTGCTCGGGCGCAGCGCGACGGCGCAGAACAGCACGGTCTACACCGACTTTGTCGCCGGCCCGGGTTCGGCGAAAAACAGCCCCGGCGAAATGTACGTAATATTCCTCGACAACGGCAGAAGCCGCATTTTGGGGAGCGAATTTTCCGACATACTCAAATGCATAAGGTGCGGGGCCTGCATGAACCGCTGCCCCGTATTCAGGCTTGTCGGCGGGCACGGATACCGGGCGGTCTACCCCGGGCCGCTCGGGATAGTGCTCTCGCCGCTGCTTGCGGGCGACAAAATCGGCGATTACGCCGACCTGCCAAAGGCGTGCTCGCTCTGCGGGGGGTGCGCCGAGGAGTGCCCTTCAAAAATCCCCCTGGCAGACCTCATACTGAAAATGCGCGACCTCGTGAAAACCAGGTCGCTGAAAGTCGCAAACGACATCGGCTTCAAGCCGTGGAGCGCCGCGGCGTCCTCGCCGAAAATCTGGCGCGCCGCCCTGCCCCTAAGCAGGCTTGCGAACCTGCTGCCGCTGGACTCGCTGAAAATCGGCCCGCTCGGCAGGTGGCTGAAAACCCGCACGCTTCCCAAATTCAGGGGCGGCGAATTTAGAAAGTGGTTTGGAAAAAATGGATAAAAGAGACTTTTTGGAAAGGATAAGGGCGGCGGAAAAATCGCGCGCCGGAAACAGGCCGCCCGCTTTCGACGACTCGGAAACCGTATCGTTTGCGGCGCTCGGAGAGGGCTCGGCGCGGGAAATTTTCGAGAGGAACTTTTCGCGGAACCGCGCCGACGTGATAGGTTCGGCCGAAAAGCTCGCGGATTTTCTGAAATCCAGAGGCTGCAAAAAGGGGGTCGTCGACGCCGCGCTCGATACGACCTTCGGGCTCGAAAGGCACTTCGAGGTGTCGCGCGATTTCGACCGGGGCGACCCGGACTCCTTCGACTTCGGCATAACCCGGGCGGCCTTTGCGATAGCCGAAAGCGGCGCCGTAGTGCTGAAAGATTCGTCCACCTCCGACAGGCTCGCGGGCATTGCCCCGTGGGTGCACGTGGCCGTCGTGGACGAAAAATCCATCGTCATGACAATTCCCGAGGGGCTCGCCAAAATGGTAGACTGCCCGTACGCCATCGCCATTTCCGGCCCCTCCAAAACCACCGACGTCGAGGGCGTCCTCGTCGAGGGCGTCCACGGGCCGGGCGTGCAGGCCTGCCTCGTGCTCTGAACCCGCGCGGCAAGCGCAACCGCGCGGCTTTGTGTTGACGCGCGGCATTTATTTCGGATTATTTTTCAAATGCAAAACACCGGCAGTACAATAGCGGAGAAGTTCGGCAAAAACCGCGCAGTGTTCTCCGTGGAATTTTTCCCCCCGAAAACCGAGGAGGGCGCGCGCCAGATTCTGAGGACGGCCAACAGGCTCAGGGAGATCGGGCCCGACTTTGTCTCGATAACCTACGGCGCGGGCGGGTCGAGCCGCGAGCGCACCATTGAATACGGCGAGCTGCTCGCGGAAATATTCGGGTTCGAGGTGATGCCCCACCTGGCCTGCTTCGGGCATTCCAAATCGGAGACGGCGTCGATTCTCGAACGGTTCGCCGCCGCCGGGTTTCGCAACGTCATGGCCCTGCGCGGCGACAGGCCGAAAGACGGTTCGGCATCGGCCCGCCCGGACGGATTCGCGCACGCCGACGAACTGGTCGGATTCGTGCGCGAGAGATTCCCGAATTTTGGCATAGGGTGCGCCGGATACCCCGAAAAGCACCCCGAGGCGCCCGGCATGCGCGAAGACATCGCCAACCTGAAGCGAAAGGTGGACGCGGGGGCGGACTTTGTAACGACGCAGCTGTTTTTCGACAACTCCCACTATTTCAGGTTTGTGGAAATGTGCCGCGAGGCCGGAATCGACAAGCCGATCGTCGCCGGATTGCTGCCCGCCCTCTCACTGAAACAGCTCGCCAACTTCAAGGCAATGTGTTCGACCGACATTCCCCGCGCGCTCGTCGAGAGGCTCGAGGCCGCCGGGGAAACCCCCGGGGCGCAGGCCGCCGCGGGCCTCGACTGGGCGGAGGCGCAGATAGACGAGCTTTTGGCGGCGAAAGTCCCCGGCATACACCTATACATACTCAACAGGGCCGAATCCGCCCTGAAGCTCTCCAAAAAATTCGGCGGGCGCAGCCCGCTGTAAAGAGCAGAGGCTTTCGGGCCGGCGCGTTTTTTTGCCGGGCGCGCGACGGCCGCGGCGCGTCACTTGAACACCCGACCGACCCTCTTGGGGATCGCCACCATGGTCTCCCACGGAATCCTGCGCGTCCATCGGCTGTAATCAACGAGCGAAATTTCAAGCCCGTCCTGCTCCCCGATAAAAGTCACGGTGTCCCCCACTTTGACATCTCCCGCCCCGTCCAGGCATACGACCGTCTCGTCGAGACCCACGCCGCCGATTATCGGGCATTTCGCGCCGCCGACTATCGCCCGCGCCCTCTCCGTGAAGCCCGAGGGGACGCCGTCGGCGTATCCCGCCGCGACCGTCGCAATCCTCCGGGCCCCGCGCGTCGAAACCGCGAGAACCCGCGATTTGAACGAAAGCACGGATTCAAGCCTTATCCCCGCGTACTCCCCGCTGGAAAACGGGTTTATGCCGTACTGCAAAAGGCCCATTCTCACCGCGTTGAAAGGCGGCTCGACTTTGACGCACCTCAGGGCCGCGCTGTTGTGCAGGTGCACGAGCATATCCGAAAGGTCGAAATGCGAGACCGTCCGACGGAAGATGTCAAACTGGCCGCGCGTGTATTCTTCGTCCTCGTCGGCGCTGGACAGGTGGGAGAATATCCCAGTCACCTTTATGCCCCCGAGCGCCAAAATCTTCCGGATCTCCCCGACGGCGCGCTCGTGCCATATCCCCGCGCGCCCCATACCCGTGTCGAGCTTTATGTGAACCCCAAGAACCTTTCCGCGCTCCCTTGCGAGCTCCGAAAACGCCGCGGCTTCCCCGTAAGAAGACACCGCGGGAGTGGCGCCGTAGTCGAAAACCAGCCCACGCTCGGCGGCGAGCACCGGGCTGAGTACCAAAACCGGCTTGTCGGGGATTATTTCCCTGACCCGCGAGGCCTCGTACAGGTTTGCGACGGCGAAGATGTCCGCGCCCCCGCGCGCGAACCGCACGAGCGCGTGCGGCATGCAGTGCCCGTAGGCGTCCGCCTTGACGACGCACACATATTTGACGCCCGCGGGCAGCGCGGACTTGATATTGCGCACGTTCGACTCCAGGCGCTGGAAGTCGATTTCTATCCATGATCTCAATGGCAGATGGCTGTTCACTGCGGGCAAAAAGGGGGTTGTCGCCGAAATCTCCGACGCGCGGCGGCAAAAGTCAAAGGTAAAATCCTCCCGCGGCCCGGAAGCGCGGAAAGGTTTTTAATTCTTGACCGGCCGGGGGGCCGCGCGCTATTCTGAAGATATGTTATTCGACGGCTTTTTCAGAGCCTTATTCGCGGAGAAGCCTTTTGCGAAGGCCGCCGGCGACAGGGGCGAGGAGGCCGCGGCGCGGTTTCTGAAAAAGCGCGGCATGAAAATAGCCGCGCGCAACTTCAGGAGCGGCCGCCACGAGGCGGACATCGTCGCTTTCGACGGCGACTGCGCGGTTTTCGTGGAGGTAAAAACCCGCTCCGAAAACGCGCTCGTCGACGGGTACTACGCGGCCGTCACAAAATCCAAAAGGCGCGGTATCCGCATCTGCGCCAACCGCTTCCTCTCGCGGCTCCGCCCGCGCCCGGCATCGTGGAGGTACGACGTAGTGGACGTGAGGATAGGTGAAGGCATGAAGATCCTGCAAATACGCCATTTTGAAAACATTCCCCTTTGAACGTTTTACAAGGAAATAGCAATGAAGAAAAAAATATCTACCCTTCTTACGGCGTTCTCGGCCGCGTGCCTCTGCGCCCAGCAATTCGGAAATTTTGAAATCGAGGACGGAGAGCTATGCCTTGGGACGCATCCCGTCAAATTCACGTATTTCGACACTAACTGGGGGATCAAATCCTTCGGGGACTCGGCGTCGCATGCGGAGGGCTGCCCGAAGGCGGAAAAAGGCAAATCATACGCCGACGAAGCCGCGATAATAATAAACGGCGGCAAAAACGCGGGAACCCTGTTGCAGAAATTTTCTTTCACCGCCGAAAACTCCTGCCGCTTTGAGGCGTCTTTCAGGCCTTCCTCAACGGAGAAATTCAACGAGGTGTCGTACTCTTTCTCGTTTCCGATACAAACTTCGGAGCTCTCCATAAACGGCGCCGTAATAGACCTCGAGAACTCGAAAAATATCCAGTCCGACTTCCGCGCAAACAGAATTTCGGTGGCGACCCCGCAGGGGCTCGCAAAGTTTTCGGGGGACCTGAAAGTTCTGCTGCAAGACGGGCGCCTGTACGGGTCGGAGAGTTTCTCGCTGAGGTTTAGGCCAGAAAATTCCGGCGGGGCGCTGAACTGGAACATGGGGATATCGTTTGAAAAGGTCAAAGGCGCGGCAGTGCCGCTGTCCGAAGCCTCCGACCTCGGGATTCCCGCGCTGCCGTCCGGCTGGATCAAGCTCGGCGGAATAGATTTCAATTTCTCCCGCCCCGCCGGCAAAGGCCTGGTGGCGGAAGCGGGCAAAGAGAAAAAGCTCGCCCTAAAAGGCGGCGGAAGGCACCTCTACATAATTGGAGCCTTTGACGCGGGAAGCCCCCTCGAGGGCGACTGTGCGGAACTGGAAGTGGCTTTCGCAGACGGGAAAACCCAGACGGTGAAAATTTCCGCCGAAAACTCCGGGCCCATGCGCCATTCAAAAAGCTCGGACAACCCCAACGTCATATGGACGTCCAAAGCTGGCGGCAAAACATACACTCTCTTCGCTACAAAGGCAGACCTGGACCGCCCGAACCCGGTATCCGCGACGATAAAAAACCTCTCCAACTCCGACTGGAAAATCGCCGCCGCGTCCGTCTGCCCCGTCCCGGTGCCCGTCGAAAGGCTCAAAGGGGCGTTTGTCACGCAGTCCAGGGACTACGCCCCCTTCGAGCCCTCCAAAACGATAGCCAAAGGCAGCGCGATCGACTTCTCCTGGCTGCTCGACGCCCCCGCGGGCAAATACGGCTTCGCATACGCAAAAGGCGGCGAAATATTTTTTGAAAAGTCCCCCGGCAAGCCCGCGCGGTTCTACGGCAACAACCTCTGCTTCCAGGCCAACTACCCTGACAGGGAAAACGCCGAAAAACTCGCCGACCTCTTCGCCGCCACCGGCTACAACATTCTGCGCATACACCACTACGACGATCCGCTGATCGACAAGTCCTCCCCCGACCTGCTCTCCTTCGACGCCGAGAAGCTCGACAGGCTCGACTATCTCGTCGCCGCCATGAAAAAGCGCGGCATATACATAACAACCGACCTCTTCGTTTCAAGGAAGCTCGCAAAGGACGCCGTGGAGCCCGGGCTCGGCTGGGACGGGAAAATGAATTCCAACAAGGCCGCCTTCTTCGTCTCTAAAAAGGCCTCCGAAAATTTCCGCGCGTTCTCCAAAAAACTGCTCGAGCACGTGAACCCGTACACGGGGATCGCATGGAAGGACGAACCCGCCCTGATCTCCCTAAGCCTCGTCAACGAAAACACGATATTCGGGACGTACTCCGCCATGCGGCCGCATTTTGAAAAGCTCTTCGAGGAATGGCTTGCGAAAAACTCCCTGAAAGCGGACGACGGAAACACCGACATGCTCCGCAGGCGCTTCCTCGCGGAACTGTACGGAAAATTTTTCGACGAGCAGAAGGGGTTTTTGCGCTCCCTCGGTGTCCGCGCGATGCTCACCGACCAAAACTTCTGGACGGGCTACCCCGTCACGCTCATGCGGAAAAGCTACGACATCGTGGACACCCACGCCTATTTCGGCCACCCGAGCTTCATAGAGAAGCCGTGGCAGCTGCCCGCGAAAATGAAGACCGAAAGCGCGATCTCCAAATACGGCGGGTGCATAGAATTGAGCGAAAGCCAGATCGCCGGCAAGCCTTTCTCAATAACGGAATGGAATTACGTCAACAACAACGACCACGCCGCCGAGGGCGCGTTCCTGATGGGCGCGTACGGGGCGCTGCACAAGTGGGACGTGCTTTGCAGGTTCGCATATTCGCACGGGGAGATAGACTTCTCCAAGCCCGCCGGGGTCGTCAGCTTCTTCGACACCTCCACGAACCCGGTATCCGCGCTGTCCGAGCGCGCGGGCGCCCTGTTCTTCCTGCGCGGCGACGTCAGGGCGTCTGACTTCTCCATACCCGTGCTCTTGCCCGAAGACTATCCGTCGCGCAAAAACCGCGAAGACTACGCGTCCCTGCTGAAGCGCGCGGGGCTGTACGCCGCCACGGAAATCGAGCTCAACCCGACGCCCGCCGGCTTCAAAATCCCCGCCGACGCGCCGTTTGCAATCGCCGCGGAAAAGGCGGTAATCGAGCGGAACAAATTCGACAAGCCCGCAATCCTCGATTCCGTCTCCGCCCTTCCGGAGCTGCAAAAGCTGACCTCGGGCAAAATAGACGTCAAAAACGAAGTCTACGAGTCCGAAACCTCCGAAATGGTCTTGGACAAAAAAAGGCAGACGTGGAAGCTCGTCACCGCCCGCAGCGAGGCGTTCATCTCGCCGAAGGGGGAATCTTTTAAGGGAGATTTCGCAAATATAAGGAACTCCCGCGGGTGGAGCTCCACTCTGATTGCGAGCATAGACAAAAAACCGCTCAAAGAGAGCACGCGCATTCTCATACTCCACCTGAGCGACGTCAAGAACACCAACATGCGCTTCGACGATCCCGAAATGACGATTCTGCGCGCCTCCGGCACCACCCCGCACCTCGCTCGCCGCGCCGAGAGCGTCGTGACGTTCAACGACGCCCGCGAGGGCTGGAAACTCTACGCGCTCAGGCAGGACGGCTCTCGCGGCGGAGAGGTTGAAATAGAGCGGGCAAACGCAAAGGCGTCGGCCAAACTCTCCACCGTAAGGGGGAAATCCGTCGTATTCGCATACGAACTCGTAAAGGAGTGAACCGTCCCCCGCGGGGGCGTACTCAAAGGCGCGGCTTCGTGTCTTTGAGTGCGCTGATGCGGATTCCATACAAACCGAAAGGCTAATATTGCGTCCGTTCTGACTGCGGGACGCCGAGCCCCTGCTGGGCGCGCTCGGCGACCCGGAAGTGAACAAATTTCCGCCCATGTTCCCGCCCAAAAACGCGGGAAAAGTGCGGGAATATACCCGGGGCAGGCGCGAGACTGCAGCGGCGGAAAGGCCGCTGCTTTACTTCGCTATCCGCATGAAAGGCCGCTGCGCGCCGGCAGGCTGCGCGCACGTCCGCGGCGACGACGGCAAAGGCCCGAGATACGGACTTGAAAGGAAGTTTTCGCAGGCGCACATGCGCGGAAGCGCGCCGGGCAGTCCTCCAAAGGCTCAGGAAAGCCGGCGTTGCGTACATAAAACTTCTACGCATGACGCAAACAATCCCCGCAAGCGGAATGCCCATGCGGGCGACGGCATGAAATACCGCTATTCATGGAGCTGCGGCAGCCAAAAAACATTCCTGCCGCGTTCAGAATGTACCGGCTCAATCTCGACGTCCGGGAGAACACGGCGTGTAAAAAATACCGGGACAAATACCCGGCGCACTTCATAGAACGGATTCCGGATTAGCGCGCGCGGACGAATCCGAGCAACGGCGGCATGCCGCGCAAAATTTCGCCGCGGAATGGCTATTTTTCTATCTCGAACCTCAGCGGAGGGATTTTGTCGACCAGAAACATTCCGCGCCAATGCCTGCCGAGCAGGTTGACCACAAATGCGCCCGCGCGCGGCTCGGCGTCTTTCGCGCACGATATTTCGAGGACGAGCCTGCCCCCGCGCACCGCAAAGCCCTTTATTGAAAGCCCGTCGGGGGCGTCCTGAAATTCCGCCTTCGGCATGTTTTTGAAGTTCGCGGGACCGGGCCCCAAGTCTATTGAGACGCTCCCGCCCCTCTTGAACCTTACGGGGGATTCGACTTTCGAGGCGTCCGGGCGGACGGCGTCGTATCCGCGCCCGAAAATGTTCCACGAATTGACGCTGCCCCACATTCCGAGCGACGGCACGTAGTGGCGGTAATAGAAGGCCTGCATCATATCCTCGCACGGGACGGATTTTTTTGTCACCGCCCCGCCCTGGAAGTCGGCGCGGCACTCAACCGACATTTCAAACACTTTTTTCGGGGAATTTTTCGGAATCCAAACGCCCACGTCCGCGTACGGCTCGCCGGCGGGGATTTCCGCCCCGAAAATCTTTGCGCCCTCCGGAAGCCCCGAAACTTTCAGGCGTATCGGATAGTCCTCAATTCCGTCGGCGCGGAAGGCGTGCACCCTGAAAACCGAGGTACGCCCCGGCAGGAAGTTGAGCGAGCTCGGGACGGTCCGCAGCTCAAACGACGGGCGGGGAGGGCGGATTTCGAGCCGGTATGCGTGGGCGGGCGAAAACGCCCCGGTCAGCTCCTCCACGCGCGCGTAGAAAGTCCCCGTAAACGGGGGCGTGAAAATCAGGCGGGAATCCGCGTGCGCCGTGACGAGCCCGCACGATGGATCCTCAAAGTCGTCCGCGCGCGCAAGGACTTTTCCGGAAGAGTCGGAAACCGTAATGTACGTGTCGGCGGGCGAACCCAGCCTGCGGGCGAAGGTTTCCAGAACGACTTTCGCGCCCTGCGCGGCGTCGAAGCGGTACGCGTCGCGCGCGCCCGCCTCCGCGAACCTGCCGTCGGCGGACTCGGGAGGGGTGAGGGGCACCGACGGGAGAATATCCGCCGATTTCCCCGACAATTTGGCCGACTCCGAGGAAGAGAGCTTCGCGCCCCTGGAAGAGGACTTCATCTTCAAATCCGAGGCGGCGGGAAATCCGAGCGACGGGGCGAACACCCCCTCCTCCGCGGGTGCGGAAATCTTCACTTTCCCCGCCGGGACGTTCGGGCCGCCCACCTCGAACTCCGCCGCGGTTCCGGAGCGCGCCCCGAGCGGGAAAACGTACTCCGCAAACGGGCCGGTCGAAATCGACATTCTGTAAACGAAGTCCTCGCGGCTCCTGTAAATCGCGTCGAAAATCTCGGCCCTGTAAACCCCGCTCTCGGGAACTTTGAAAGACAGATGGGGGTCGGGCCTGTGGAAAAAATCGTCGCAGTATGCGACTTCGCGCCCGTCCGGGCCGGTCGCGCGCACCGCCGGCTGGAACCACCCCGGCACCGCGTCGGATATGTACGGAAGCAGCGCCCTGCCGGCCACGTCTATAACCACGACCTCGCCCTTCTTCGCGTAGAACGAGTACGCGTCCGTCTTGGCCTCCACTATCTGGCCGTTCGCAATTACCGGAAGCTCGACAAAAAATTCGTTGCCGCCTTCGGGGTAAGTCAACGGATCCTTCCACGTCCTGATCCCCTCCCTGCCCCAGTTTTTCGGAAGCTTTATCCTTTCCCGCGCGGCGTCGCGCAGGGACGGCTTGACGAACTCGTCGGTTCCCGAGACGAAAAACCTCGCCGGATTTGAAAGCCCCTTCCGCGACCTCACCAAAATGTTGCGCTCGCCTTCCGCGGCGTCCGGCGACAGGGTGAGCTCGAACTCGACGGTCTCGGCCATCGGGTCGGAGGAGACTTTTCTGAGATAGACGGAGGCGTCCGCGGCGGCGAGCTTCTTCGTTATCTCCTCATCGGCGTTCACGAGCTTGCGCAGGTAGGCCTGCCCGCCGTCCTCGAACTTCTTCATCTGCTCGACGACCTCCGGGTGGTCTTTGACGTACTGCTCTTCCAGTTTGTTTCTCAGCCCAAAATAATTCCCGGATTTCATCGGCACCGTGACGGAGCAAACCCCCGTCCGCGCGCCGCCGCCAGTGACATATACGTCGGCAACCCCGTCGAAATTCCGCCCGCCGAGGGTTATCTTGACGGTTTCGCCCGCCTTTGCGCCCGCAGGGTAGACGTAGGCGATGTTCGGCGCGTCGCTCTCCTGCCCGGCCGCGGAGAGCGCAAAAGCGCAGGCCGCAGCGCACGCCCGAAAAAATTTTGCCGCCTTCAGCATCCGAGCTCCCTCAGTATTCCGCCGCCCCTCATGTCGCCCTCGTTTTCCTCGAGCAGCCCGACGGTCTCGCCCTGCGGCGTGCGCAGCACCGCGTCGGAGGGTATGCCGAGGCGCGCGTATATGGAGCCTATGAGGTCGCACGGCGAAACGGGCCGCTCGACGACTTTCTCCGCCCTGTCGTCCGTTTTGCCGATGACTTTTCCGCCGTCGAACCCGCCGCCGGAGAGCATCATCGAAAACGCGTCGCCCCAGTGCCCGCGCCCTCCCGAGTAGGGGGCCTCCCACTGTATGCGCGGGGTGCGCCCGAACTCGCCGCTCCACCAGATTATCGTGGAGTCGAAGAGCCCGCGCTCGCGCAAATCCGCGATGAGCGCGGACACCGCCCTGTCGGTCTGCGGCATGAGCCTGCGCATCTCCTGGAAATGGCTCTTGTGCGTGTCCCAGCCCGGGTAGTTTATGGTCACATACGGGACCCCGCTTTCCACCAGCTTTCTCGCCACGAGGCACGAGCACCCGAATTTGTTGCGCCCGTAGGCGTCGCGGATTTTGTCGCTTTCGGTGGTCACGTCGAATATCTTTCCCGCGTCGCCGAGAATCAGGTTGTACGCCTGCTCCACGGCAAGCTCCGACTGTTTGAGGTACCCGCTCGAAGCCAGCGCCCTTTTAAACGTCCCGAGGTCTTCGAGCAGGCCGCGGCGCGACTCCTGCCGCGCCCGCGTTATGCCGCGCGCGACGATCCCCTCCACCTCGAACGGCACGGAGGCGGGGTTTCCGCCGGTCGCAAACGGCTTGTATTTCGAGCCGAGAAAACCCGCCTCCGAAAACCTGCCCTGCGGCTCCGTCAGCACGATGTACGGCGGAACAACGCCCTTGTAGCCCGCGTCCGTACCCTTAAATTTTGAGACGACCGCCCCCGCGCACGGGAAGACGTACCTGCCGGGCAGCCGCCCCGTCTGCACGAGATACGAACCTGTCTCGTGGGCGTTTTGGAAATGGCGGACGGAGCGTATCACGGAGTAGGCGTCGGCGCACTTGGCGAGCTCCGGCATGAGCTCGCATATTTTCAGCCCGTCCACGTTCGTGTCTATGGGGGACGCGAGCTGCCCGCAGTAGTCGTATCCGGCCGCGGGCTTCGGATCCCACGTCTCTATCTGCGACGGCCCGCCCCAAAACCATATCTGTATGACCGATTTTGCGAACGGCTTTTTCCCCCCGGCCGCGGGGGAAACCGGCGCGGACTTCGCGGCTGCCGGAACCCCGGCCGAAAACCCGCGCGCGCCGAGGCCGAACAGCGCGCCCGCAACCCCCGCCGCCTTTAAGAACTCCCTCCTGTCAAACGCCTTTTTAGAGCCCATAGATTTCCCCTCCTAATGCCTGTTGGAAAATTCGTCCGAATTGAAAAGCGCCCACATGGTGTCTATCATGGCCTCCCAGTGCCTGAACTTCCCGCCCTCGGGCCTGTACTGTTCAAACTTTTTCAATTCGGCGCTCGTGGGCCTGCGCGAAAGTATGCTCGTATACAACCGGTACACCCCTTTCCTGTACGGAAGCGCGAAAAACCTCCTGCTGAATTTGGAGGACGATATTTTGCGCAGTACCTGCGAGGAGTTGAGCATGTGCAGCTTTTGCGAGGCCGAAGGGGCGTTGACGCGCTCGTCAGCGTATCCCGTGTCGCGCGGGGACTTGCCGAAGAGCTCGAGAAACGGCGTCGTCACGCTCCCGTCCGGGAGGTCGGCGGCGGCGGAGCCGTCGGGCATAGCAGTGTACGGCTCGGGAGTCGTGCTTGAATACGCCTCGGACGTCCCCGTTATGGAACATACCGTGTCTATCAGGATTTCCGCGTCGAGCCTCCTGACGGGGTATACGGCAAAATTTTTCAGTGCGGCCTCGGGGCTGTTCGACGGGTCGGGTATAAACGACTGCGAATACGCCTCCGAAAGCGCTATCGTGCGCACGAGCCCGCGTATGTCGAACCCCGAACGCTCAAAGCTCTCCGCAAGGGCGTCCAACAGGCGCGGTGAAACGGGCCGGTTCCCGGAAAAGAACATGTCGTCGACCGGCGAAACGATGGGAGAGCCGAAAATCCATGTCCAAACCCTGTTCGCAAACGCCCTGGCAAAATACGGGTTGCCCCTCTTCGCAAGCCATTCGGCGAATCCAGCCCGCGGCGAAACGCCGGCCGGAAACGACGCAGCCGTCCCGTCCGGGAAAACCGACGCGAACGGCGCGCGCTTCGAGGGGTCGTCGAAAACGATCTCCTCCTTCCACTCCTTTGTCGGCTTGTAGCCGACGCGCGAAAAAAACAGCGCGAGCGCTCCGCGCCGGGGCTCCGGGATTTTGTCGTAGCGCGCGCACATGAAAGTCAGCGCCGCGCACGAAGCCGCGGATTCGGGCGTGCGCGACTGCATCGCCCGCAGAAAATTCACCTCGCCGACGCGGAAGTTGCTGCCGCTCGACGACAGCATTCTGCGCGCCATCTCGTCCCAGCCAAGTCCGTCGGCGAGAGACTTGCGCACAAACCGCGTGTACGCCTGCGCCGCGTTCGGCCACAGGTTTATCGGAAACTCCGCCTTTATCCTCAATACGTCGCCGAGCCTGAGCGACATGTAGTTCACAAATTCCTCCGACGCGAGAAGCTCGTCCACGAGTTTTTCGCGCTTGCCGGGGGATTCGTCGTCGAGGAACGCCTCGAGCCTCCGCGCGTCCGGAATGCGCCCCGTCAAATCGAGCGTCGCCCTGCGGATAAAAACGGCGTCCGAGCACCTTTTGGCGGGCTTCAAACCGAGCGATTTGAAATGCTCCGCAAGGGACGCGTCCACGACGTTTTTTGAAGCGGATAAATTCGTTTCCCCGTCCTCGTAGGGGTTCGCGGCGGCAAATTTTATTTCGGGCGGCTTTCTCTTTGAGCGCGTCGGCTCGCGCACGGGGGCGGCTGCCGCTTTGGAATCCGCGCCTTTTCCGTCCCTGCGGGCATGCTGTTTTTTCCCGCCTTGCCCGGCGGCCTCCTGCCGCTTTTTGCCGGCCCCCTCCTTCGACGATTCCCGTTCGCGCCCCTTGGTTTGCCCCGCAGCCTTCAAAGGGGCGCTTTGCTTCGCGGCGACTCCCCCCGCGCGGCCGGGAGAGTTTTTGGAGGCGGGGTTTTGCGGAACCGTCGCCTTTGCCGGGGCGGCGGGGGGTTTTTGAGAGGCGGCCTCCGCCTTTGCGGGCTCCGCCGCGCTCCGCAGCGATAATTCCGCCGCTGACGGCAGGGGGCACAGCGCCGCCGCCGCGACGCAGGCACCAAAAAAAGACGCCTTAAAAAATATCTTCCCCATATGCAACTTCACCGCAACACGCCAAAAGCTAACCCGGATTTTTGAACTCGACAAGCCTTTTTTGCGTCTTATTCCTATAAATCTCCACATTTAACGCGCGCTTCGGCGGGTATTTCACGCAAATGGGCCTATTTGAAAAAGAACTCTTAAAAAGGCTGGACTCCTACATCGCGGAGGGCCTTGTAGACGCCGAGAGCGGGAAAAGGCTCGGGGCCGCCCTCGAAGCCAAAATCCGCGGCGAAACCCGGGCCGCGCGCAACCTGCTGCACATTCTCGGGATTGTCCTGATTTTCACGGCGTGTTCGGTATGGACATACCACAACTGGGAGCACCTCGGCGAAAGGGTCAGGGAAACTCTCTCATTCCTGCCGCTCGCGCTTTCGGCCGCGCTCGGAATTTTTGCGCTGAAAAGAAACCTCCCGCAGTTATGGAAGGAAACGGCCGCAATCCTGAATATTGCGGGAGTATGGGTCATGATAGCGGGCATCGGACACCTGTACAATATCCAGGCGGACGACTCCCGGTTTTACATTTCGGTGATCTGCCTTTCAATCCCGGCCGTGCCGATATTCCGCTCGGGCGCCGCCGCGGCCGCATTGTGCGCAATAAACATACTGTACATGGCCAAATGCCCCGGATCCGAATTCATAATCGGGGTCGCGGTCTACGCGGCGTTGGCCGCATTCGCCTTCGGACAGGCCGGCGGCGGAAACATTTTGAGAAAAGCGGTGCTCTTATTCGCGTGCCTCGCTTCGTCGGCATCAATATCCTGCACCGCAACGCGCGGGGTTTTGTCCGTAATCCTAATCTCCGGATTCTCCGGGGTATTTCTCGCCGCGGCCGCCTCAAAAAGCTTTTCAAAAAACGGCATATTCCGCAATCCGTGCGCGCTCGCGGGTTTTCTGCTGCTGCTCTTTCTGATGTCGCCGGGGAGCTCGCGGGCGATGATAACCGCGCTCTCGGCGGCGGATTCCGGAGGGGATTTCGCCTTTCAGCCGGCTTTTTGGACGCTATGCGCCCTGTACGCTTTCGCCCTCTTCCGGGCCTTCCGCAACCCGCGCAGGGAAAGCGCGCTGTTCGGCTTATCGGCCGTATTCCCCGCCTTTGCGACCGCCGTATTCGCAAAAAATTTCTGGCTTCTCACGGCCGTCTTAAACGGCACCATTTTCGCCGCCTCCGCCGCCTTCCTGATCGCGGGGATATTGCGCAAAAACCGCGCGATTTCCAATTTCGGGGCGGTCATGATTCTCTTCCAGTGCGCCTCGCGGATTTTCGACTCGCAGACGGACACGGGGATAAGGGCGGCCGCCATCGCGGCGGCGGGCGCGTTTCTGATAATTTTCAACATATTTTTAAACAGGGGGAAGTCCCGTGAAAATTAGGAATTTTTTCAGGGAGGGCGCGGCCCTCTGGTTCGTCGGGCTCCTGACCGTCCAGTTCTGCGCGGGGCTCGTGTTCGCCCTCGACGCCGAACGGGTTCGCGGCGGCGGGCGGGAAATAAAAATTTTGGCGGACTCAATACATGCAGGATACTCCGACGACTCGGCCATATCGGTCTCCTACGGGCCGATTGAGCTTCCGCATTCGCCGGGCGCAAGCGCCAAAATAGACGCTTTCGCAAGGGACAAAAACATTCCCTACCGTGAAAGGCCCGCCATAGACGTGGAATTCCGCAGGGGCGGAGACGGGCTGTGGAGGGCCGCCGCCTACGGCAAAAACGCCGACCCGTCAAAAGGCGAAGTCTTCGAGCTTTCGGCCTCCGGCATCGTATCCGAAAAATACGACAAAAAACTCAAAAAGATGGCGAAACAAAATCCCGTCCTCGTCTCGTTCACTTTCGGAAGGTTCAACTACCGCACCCTGACATTCGACAGTTCCAAATTCAGAAAATATATCGCCGAAGCCCGCAAAAAAAACGCGCCCATATCCCTCTCCCTGCGCCAGGGGGGCGGCCTGCTCGCCATATCCGGGCTGTACATAGGCGGCAGGCCCGTCGAGGAAATCATAGAAGAGGAAAATTTGCGCTGAAATTTTCCGCCGCATGCGGCGGCGAAGATCGCCCCGGACGCGTCCGGGATTTTTTGCTACGGGATTTCATTCAAAAAGGTTGAGGATTCTTAGATACTTTCCAAAATCCGCCGGAGACCGCCAAAACACGGAGCTTGCGGGCGGTTGGGCTTTCCGGGGATTTTGGGTTTGAGGGGAAAAAAGACCCGGCGGGCCGATAACATGCAAAAAAATCGGACGTTTTAGAAAAAGAGCCCTTGTCGGAAAAAAGGAATATCTACCGCACGGGAAGGCGGGATATATTCACGATGCCGCCCGGTTTTTTTTGAATGCCTAAACGGCGGAACACCGCACCCGGACTACAACATGACGCTGAAAGCAACGCAGGCTGTATGCTGCGCGTATACTCGACGCGCGCCATGAAAAACGCGAGACCATTATGCGCGGGGAGGCGACTTTTCAAACGACTTTTCCAGACCTGACAGACTGCGAAACATTCATTTTGCAACACCAGACGGGCGCAGAATATAACGCCATCTCGCTCGAAACGGCAATCGCGCCCGCGCAATGGAAGGCCAGCGCGGCGGCGTATCCGCCTGCGCCAAACCAAAAATCTCCCGCGATGCCGAAAACGGCGCCTGCAAGATGCGCGTTAAGCCGCCTTGCCATGCAAACTTGTCTCTTCCATTTTTCAGTTGATTTTCAAAATGTTTTGGCCGATAACATAGTCATGCTCTGGCCGGGATGCGAGTAGCCGCCATATCCCGGACATCATCGATGAACGAAGCTACTTTTCGTGTTCGTCGTCCTTTTGGTATAGCAGCATTCCTTTTCGGGATTTGTCCAATTCGGTGATGTTTTTGATGAAATAGTTTTTTGCAACATTGCCGTATTTTACAACCACAACCATGCCGCGTAATTTTCCGTCTAAATTCGCGCAGTAATTTACAAAAGTTTGCCGTTCGCCTTGTTGCCGGATTTCGCGGACATCTCTCGTCAAGGCTTTTGCGAATTCGTAGTGTTTCAGTCGATTTGAAACGCCTTTTGCGCTTTTGTCTTTCCTGTCTTCGTAAATATGTTTGCCAAATTTCAATTCGCCGGATGGCGTGTTTACCGTTTCGCCTTTTTCCAGTGATGCCCGCGCCGATTCTTCGATATTTTTAAACTCGGTAATTGCAGAAGATTTGCAGATTCTTGCATTCGGTAGGCGCTTGTCCGCCCCAAGTGGGAAGCGACTTTTTGTCGCACATTTTGAGCTTTCCGCCCTCAATGCGCGCGTCGAACGTTTCGCGGACAATTTCTTCCGGCATGCCCTCCGGTATGCGGTAGAGTGATACTTCCGCTTCAAGCCCGAGTTCCCCGGCCTCGTCACGGTCTATATCTTCCATGCCCATGCCGCTGCCGTAGTCAATCGGCGTATACCGCCGCCCGAAACGCGAGAGCTTTTCCCATACGGGGTCTGACTTCAACGCCGCCATGCGACCGCCCCTTATCTCGCCGCTCGAAACGCGCCAGCGCACGGGCCGATCGGCGCGCGGGACGCGGTGACTTTTTACCCTTGCAAAGTCCTGCGCAGGGCACATGTCGAGCGCGCCGGCATCCTGTCCGCGCACATAGCGGGCATATTCGCGCGCCTTTTGGACGTTCATATCGTAGCCCGAGCCTGCGCCTGCTTCTGATGTCCGTGAGCTTGCTCCCGCGCACCGTATAGCCCGCGAAGCAAGAAAGAACTTCATTTCCGAAATGAACTTGTCCTGAGATACCAACACCTCGTTAGGTTTGCGTTTGGAGGAATCGACCGCCCGACCGAGGAGTTCCCGCATCTTTCCTAAAACTTCGGCGTCATTTACACGTGCTAAGAAGAAACACTTTTCGAGCAAAGCCGGAGCCACGCGTTCCCACTTCGCGCCCTGCGCCGCGGAAGGCTTATCAAAAGCTCCCCCGCCCGGTCGCTTTTCGGAGCTCCGCGCGCCGCATTCCGCCCGCTATTGTCCCGCTGCGCACGCGCCGCCGGGCGCCGATTCCCCCGAGCCTTTTGCGATGCCCCTTTTTAAAGAGAAAAACGTTTTCAGCAGCCGCGAGCATTCCTCCTCAAGCACTCCGCCCTCGACGGCCAGAGAATGGTTGAGGGTCGGGAGGTCGTGAAATTTCATCGCCCCCCCCAAAAAGCCCATTTTTGGGTCGGAAACGGCGTACACAGCGCGCTTCAGGCGGCTCATGACGCACGCGCCCGCGCACATGGGGCACGGTTCCTTGGTGACGTAGAGCGTCGCGCCAGCAAGCCGCCAGTCGCCGAGCTTTGCGGCCGCCTGCGTTATCGCCAAAATCTCCGCGTGCGCCGTAGGATCGCGCGAGCTCTCAACGGAATTGTGCGCCTGCGCTATAACCTCGCCCCCGAACTCTATCACGGCACCCACGGGGACTTCCCCGCAATTCCACGCCTTCAAAGCCTGGTTGTAGGCCAGCTTCATGAAAAACTCGTCCCCGCGCGAAAGGTACGAAGGATGCAGCGGCGAAAACGGGCACGGCGGAAACGCCTTGCGCGCCCCGGATCCGCCGAAATCCCCGCAAACGCAGCGGCCCGGCAGGCCCCGCGCGCCAATGTCTTCGCCGTTTTCCATTATTTTAATATTGACTAATAGAATCATATAAACACAAATTGTCAACTTTCATACAGCAAAAACGAACAAAGCATGTCAGATTCCGTAGAAGTAGAGGGAAAAGTCGTAGCCGTGCTGCCGGGGACAATGTTCCGGGTGGAAATACTCAACGGGCACCAGGTGCTCGCCCACATTTCGGGCAAGTTGCGCAAAAACTTCATCAAGCTCACGGTGGGCGACAGGGTCAAGATGGAAATGACCCCGCAGGACATCGAAAAGGCCCGCATTGTTTACAGGCTCAAGAACAGCGACGCCCCGAGGCCGATCCCCAGAAGGAGCTTCGGCCCCCGCCGCTAAGCGGCAAAACGCCATGCCATTTGGAACCGGAAAGGTCGCGCTCGTTTCGGCTTTTCTGGTTTTGTCGTTTTTGGCATCGGCCGCGCTTTCGCTGTCGTGCGGCGCCGAGGGGCTGGACTTCAAATGGCTGCGGGATATCCTGTCGGGGGAAGGCGGCGAATCCGCGCGCCTGATATTTTTACAGATCCGCCTTCCGCGCCTCGCCGCCGGAATAATCGCAGGCGCAAGCCTCTCGCTCGCGGGAGGGGCGATGCAGAGCCTGTTCAGGAACCCCCTCGCCGACCCGTCCATACTCGGCGTGTCCTCCGGCGCCGCGCTCGGGGCGGTGGCGGCCATGACGGTTTTTTCAGGGGCGTTCGCTATGGAAATCTGCGCGCTTCTCGGGGGGCTGGCCGCGGCATTTGCCGTCTACAATCTTGGAGCGTTCGGCGGCAGGGCGTCGGCCTTTTCCACGCTGCTTGCGGGGATTGCGGCAAACGCCTTCTGCGGGGCCGTCGTTGGTTTTTTCATGTACTCCGCGCGCGACGTCGGCCTGCGCGGATACGTGTTCTGGTCGCTCGGTTCGCTCGACAGGTGCGGATGGGCGGAAATCGCGGCAGCGGCAGCAGCGGCAGCCCCGTCGTGGCTCGCAATCCTGCTCTGCGCGCGCCCGCTCAATCTCATGCTCCTCGGGCGGCAGCAGGCGTTCCACTCGGGCGTGAACGTCGGGCTCGTCTGGGTTGTCGCCGGCTCGGCCGCCGCCCTCGCCACTTCCGCAAGCGTTGCGATATGCGGGATAATCGGCTTCGTCGGACTCGTTGTCCCGCACATGGTCAGAACCGTGTCGGGGCCGGACAACCGCATTCTGCTTCCGCTCTCCGCCGTGGGGGGGGCGGCGATACTATCGCTCGCCGACGCCGCCGCCCGCCTCTGGTCGCCGTCCGACCCGGTGCCGGTCGGGGTCGTCACGGCCCTGCTGGGCGCGCCGTTTTTCATAGCGCTCCTGAAGCGCAAGGGGGTTTCCGCCGATGATTGAGGCAAAAAACATATCGTTCGGATACGGGCAAAGGAAAGTTCTCTCGGGCGTGTCGGCGAAGTTCGGCGACGGGGTTTTCACGGCCGTGCTCGGCGCGAACGGCGCCGGGAAGTCCACGCTGCTCAAAATCCTCAGCGGCTGGCTGAGGCCCGGGGAGGGCGAAGTTCTCTACGCCGGCGCAAACGCCGTATCCCTCGGCGCGAGGGAGCTCGCAAAGGCGCGCGCGGTTCTCGAGCAGGAGTGCGGGCTCGACTTCGCCTGGCCGGTCGGGCGTATAGTCCGCATGTCGGGGTTTTCCGCGGGCGCCCTGGGCGCGGAGGCCGGCGAGGAGGAGGCCGAAGCCGCCCTCGCCGCCGCCGGGCTTGAAGGATTCTCCGGCAGGATCTACACGGAGCTCTCCGGCGGCGAAAAGCGCAGGGTGCACCTCGCCCGCGCCCTCTGCCAGCTCGGAGAAAACCCCGAGGGGAAGGCCCTGCTGCTGGACGAGCCCGCCGCCTCGCTCGACCCCGCCGCCGCGCACGCGGCGATGCGCGCGGCAAAGTCCGCCGCCCGAAGGGGCGCGTGCGTCGTCGCGGTTCTCCACGACCCGAACCTCGCATTCGACTACTGCGACTTCTCCCTGCTGCTCGGGGGCGGAAAAATCTCCGCCGCGGGCGAAACCGCCGAAACCCTCACGCGCGAAAACCTCTCCCTCGCCTACTCCCACCCGTGCGGGGTATTTCCCTCCCCGTTCGGCGAAACCGCGCGCTTCCCGAAATCCGGCGTAGATTCAAACAGTTGACAAAGCCGGGCCGATGTGGTCTTGTTTGCGGGTGAATAATATGCAGAGGCTACACTCATACTGGCGCATGCCGTACATCGAGGCCCCGAAGCCGCGCGGCGGTTCCGGCGGAAAGGGCGGCAACCCGTTCCTCGAAATGGCCGCCTCCGACGACTTCGGGAAGCACCATATCCTCTGGAAGGGCAAATATTCATTCATAGTCATGAACAGGTTTCCGTACAACTGCGGCCACCTGCTCGTCCTCCCCCTGCGCGAAATCGGCGACATCGAAATGCTCGAGGGCGCGGAAAGGGCCGAGTTTTTCGACGCCGTAATACGCGCCAAGAGAATCCTGCGCAGGGCCCTCGGGCCCGACGCCTTCAACGTCGGCTTCAATCTCGGCGCCAAGGCCGGCGCTGGAATCCCAAGCCACCTGCACTGCCACGTCGTCCCGCGCTGGGACGGAGACACCAACTTCATGCCGGTCATATCCGACACCCGCGTCCTGCCCCAGTCCCTCGACGCGCTCTGGCAGAAGCTCATAAAGTTCGCCGACGAAGAATAGCCCATGCCGTCCGTCGAAAAAACCCTGACTTTTGAAAGCGCCCAGAGGCTCGCCGAAACCTACGGCAACCGCCCCGAAAACCTCGGGCTGGCCGAGGAAAAGCTGTCCGTAAAAATAGTCTCGCGCGACGGCTGGATGAAAATAGAGGGCCCCGAAAAGCGCGTAGACGCCGCCTTTGAATTTTTCAGAATCCTCGGCTCCGCCCGGGCGCAGGGGATAAGAATAAGCCCCTTCGACTTCAGAAACATGCTCTCGCGGGCCGCGGGCGGCAGGCTGTCCGAAATCGCCGAAATCTTTGAAAACCCCGTCGTGGTAAACCTCAGGCGCAAGAGCGTCGTCCCCAAAAACGTCGCCCAGAAAAAATACCTCGACCTATTCAAGCGCGCCGAAATCGTGTTCGGCATAGGCCCCGCCGGGACGGGAAAGACATATCTGGCCACCGCCCACGCGCTGAAGATGCTCCAGGACAAAAAGGTGGAGCGCATAATCCTCACGCGGCCCGCGGTGGAGGCCGGCGAGGCCCTCGGCTTCCTGCCGGGCGACTTGCAGGAAAAGCTCCTGCCCTACCTGCGCCCGCTCTACGACGCCATCTACGATATGCTCGGCGCGGAGGAGGCGCAAAAGCTCACCGGGCGGGGGATAATCGAGATAGCGCCGCTGGCCTACATGCGCGGCAGGACCCTCCAAAACGCCTTTGCGATCCTCGACGAGGCCCAAAACGCCACTCCGGAACAGATGATGATGTTCCTCACGCGGCTCGGAGAGGGCTCCAAAATGGCGGTGACGGGGGACGTCACCCAGACCGACCTTCCGCGCCGCAAGAAATCCGGGCTGCGAGAGGCGGTCAAAATCCTGAAGGGCGTTCCGGGAATAGAGCAATTCCGCTTCGAGGCCTCCGACGTGGTGAGGCACCCGCTCGTGACGAGGATAGTCGACGCCTACGAAGCCGACCGAAGAGAGGCAGAAGATGTTCAAAAGCATTAAAAAATACAGAACCGAGCGCGCGAAGCGAAAGCTCGGGGAGCCCGACAGGGTCTCCGGCGGCCGGAAGAAATGGAAGCTCGCGGCGACCGTGGCGGCGGTTTTTGCGATGTCGTTTGCCGTTTACGCGATATGCTTCGCATACAAGGCGCCAATAGTCCCGCAGGTGTTCTCCAACAAAGTTGCGCAGGTGCACCTCGTCTCCCCGTTTGAATTTTCCTACACCAGCGACCTCCAGACGCAGGCCAAACGCAACCAAATCGCGGAGAGAATACCGCCGCTCTACAAAATCGACACGGAGTCCGTGGAGCAGTCGCAGAAGGCCGTAAAGACCCTCGCGTCGATGCTCGCCGAAACCCGGGCGGAATACGACGGGGCCGACGCGCAGGAACGCGCCGAAATCTGCGAGAGCCTGTCGTCGAGGCTCAGAAGCTCCGCCCGCCTGTCCGTGAACCCGGACGACATCGGGACGTTCCTCAAGAACGCCGGCGACAAAAACTGCGAGAATATTTTCAACCACGTTGCCTTCGCGCTTAAAGTAATACTGCGCCAGGGCGTCTACGCCGACGGCGACAGGATTTTCTCCGGCGGCGGAGAAGGCGACATGCCGCGCGCGGACATAGAGGGAGTCTCGGCGCTCCACGAGGCCCGGGCGCTGAGCGAAACCGCCGCGCGCGCAGGGCTGATGGACAGGCTCAAAAACATGGGGGTTTCGGAGGCGATGGCGCTGGCCATATACCGTTCCGTGGCCCAGGAGATACGCCCCAACATCGCCTTCGACGAGCGCAAGACAAAAACCCTGCGCGAAAGGGCGCGCGAGACCGTCCCGCCCGTCGTCGTAAAGGTCCGCGAGGGAGAAACGCTCCTCGACGCCTCCTCCGCGCCCACGTCCATAATGCAGGAAAAGCTGCGCGCGTACAAAAACGAGCTCGCCAAGCGCCGCGAGCTCGGCCGCTACACAAACGCGTTCAGGTACATCGACTACATAGTCTCCCTGCTCCTCGTCTCGGCGGCCGCGCTGTTTTTCGTAATCAGCAAGACCCAGAAAAACAAGAAGCCGCGCACCGTCCTGATATTCTCCGCCCTGCTGATCCTAAACCTCGCCATGGAAAGGTTCATAATCCACCTTAGCAACGCGGAGTACTTCGACACCAACACGACCTTCCTGCAGATCTTCGCCTACGGGACGCCGATCATGCTCGGGCCCATCATACAGGTTCTGCTGTTCGGCTCGTACACGGGGTTTGTGATGGCAATCCTCATAGCGGCCCTCACGACTATGATGATAGGCGAAAGCATCGTGATCTTCGTGCTGTTTTTGGCGGCGGCGCTGGTGGCCATCTATTTCTGCGACGGGGCAAGCAGCCGCTCGCGCGTCATACTCGGCGGCGTGATATACGGAATGTTTCTGGCGTTCTTCTCGTTCGTCATAAGCACCGCAAGCGGCGTCCCGATAAGCATAGCGTGGAGGCAGTCGCTGCTGGCCGTCATCGCCGGCAGCCTCACGGGCATATTCGCCACGGTGATTCTGCCGATAGTCGAAAAGATCTTCGGTAGGTACTCCAACATAGCGCTGATAGAATACACCGACTTTAACAACCCGCTCCTGCGCAGGCTGCAAATCGAGGCCCCGGGCTCCTACCACCACAGCGTCATGGTGTCGTTCCTCGCCGAGCACGCGGCGGTCGCCGTTTCCGCAAACCCGATGGTCTGCCGCATCGGCGCGCTATACCACGACATCGGCAAAATCATCAAGCCCGAATTCTTCTCCGAGAACCAGGGCGGCGGCAAAAACCCCCACGACGACCAAAACCCGTCGATGAGCGCCCTCATAATAAAAAACCACATAAAGGAGGGCGTCGAGCTCGCCAGGATCGCCAAAATGCCCGCTCAGGTGATAGACGCCATAAAGCAGCACCACGGGACCGCAATAATATCGTATTTCTACAACAAGGCCGTAAAGCTCGCCGAGGCCCAAAACGTCTCCGACCCCATGCAGGCCCTGCGCGACGCGGGAATCGACGAGAGCACCTACCGCCACGAGGGAATGAAGCCCCAGACGGTCGAAAACGCCATAATAATGCTCGCCGACTCGTGCGAGGCAGCGTCGAGGTCGCTGAAAAGGGTCACGCAGCACGGGATAACGGAGCTCGTGAACGCAATTGTAAAAATCAAGGTGGACGACGGCCAGCTCGACGACTGCCCGATAACCATAAAGCAGATTTCAAAAATAAAGCAGAGCTTCGTGTTCACCATGATGAACATGCTGCACACGAGGGTCGAGTACAACAACGCGAAAAAATAGCATGAAATACCCCCTGAAGGAAATCGTAAAACTTTTCGACAATCCGGAAGTCTCGGGCGGCGACGGCACAGAGCTCTCGGCGATAGCGGCCATAGACCGCGCCGGGCCCTCCGACCTGACTTTTCTGGGAAACAAAAAATACGCCCATCTCGTGCCCTCCACAAACGCCGGGGCGATACTCCTCCCCCGCGACTACTCCGGCGCCCTCCCCCAAAACTCGGCCATAGTAAAAGTGGACAACCCGTCCGCGGAGCTCGCAAAAATCGGCGCCATCGTCGAAAAGGCGCTGTGGCCGGAAATCAAGCCCTCCGTGCACCCGACGGCCGCCATAGACCCCGCCGCGAAAATCGGCAAAAACGTGTTCGTCGGCCCCAACGTTTCGGTATGCGAGGGCGCGGAAATCGCCGACGGGGCGGTCTTGCAGGGCAACAATTACGTGGGAAGATTCGCCAAAATCGGCGAAAAGGCGTTCCTCATGCCCAACTCCGTGGTGATGGACTACTGCGAGATAGGCAAAAATTCGCGCCTCCAGCCCGGGGCCGTCATAGGCTCCGACGGTTATGGGTACGAATTTGTAAACGGCGCGCACGTCAAAATCCCGCAGGTCGGCAGGGTTGTGGTTGAAGACAACGTGGAAATCGGCGCCAACACCTGCATCGACAGGGCGCGGTTCGACAAAACCATAGTCGGCGCGGGCACGAAAGTGGACAACCTTGTCCAGATCGGGCACAACGTTGAAATCGGCATGGGCGCGCTGCTCGTTTCCCAGGTGGGAATCTCCGGAAGCACGAAAGTGGGCAATTATGCGGTTCTCGGCGGACAGGTCGGGGTCGCGGGACACCTGCACATAGGCGACGGCGCAATGATAGGCGGCCAGAGCGGGGTGAACGGCGACATTCCCCCGAAATCCTACATGCGCGGCACCCCTCCCCGCCCCTACCTGAAAGCCCACAAAATAGAAATCCTCATAGGGCACTTAGCCGAGCTTTTCGACCGAGTGAAAGACCTCGAAAAACGCCTCGGCATATCCAAAAAGACCTTCGGCTCAACCAGAGGTAGCCATTAACCCCCCGCTCTCAAGCCAGACGAGCGACAAACCCCGGGTGCGAAACGCGCCAGCCAGGCACGGAGCGTGACCGCCAGACGCAAGCGCGCCAACCAACGGCAGTGCCGCTTCCTTTGAAGAGGGGCGCAAGGTGCGCCTGCCATTGAAGGAGTAAACCCCTTAGAAGATTGGCTGCGCCAATACTTCTATCCCCATTGTAAACCCCAACAAAAAACGAACCTCTCATGGGAGGTTCGTTTTAATACATAGAGTCCGGGCGGCACGGGCCGGTGCGAGGCGCACTGCCATAGAAGAAAGCAAGCCCCCTTACGCCCATTGCTCACGCAATAGGGCTATTCCCAGTATAAATCTAATGCTTCCGAAGTTCGTTTTGAAAACCTTAGCTTCCTGGATTTGGCGCAATGAAAGCGAAAGCTTATTTTATCCGAAGCGCAGCGAGGTTATAAAATAAGGCTTTCGGGAAGGATAAAATGCGTCTGCATTTTATCCAGGATAGGAATTATACATACGCAATTACTATTTAAGGGGGTAGGCGCATTGGCTTCGCCAATCGCCGTAGGGGGTATCCCCCTCAATGGCCGGCGCACCTTGCGCCCGAGAACAGCGCGGATTGCGCGCAGCGCAACCAAGCCAGCGAGTCCATTTTGGATGCGGCGCAAGGCGCGAGGAAAAGGCGCGGCCGAAGCGTACTTGAGGTACGCGAGGGTGCGGCTTGTTCCGAAGCAACGCAGCCCCGCGCCAAAAGCATTCGCCAAATCCGCAAGCGGAAATTGCCAATCGCCCTTTATCGCCCTTTGTTTCCGCGTTTAGGTTAGGTTCAGGCGAGCATAGAAAACCCCCTGGGGGTACGTGGCGTATTTGAAATACGCGAGCGTTCTCAGGGGCTTTCATAACAGGGCTATTTCTCAACCCTCTCTCCCCCATCTCCCCCGGGCGCGTCAAACTGCCGCTCAGGCGAGTATTTAAGTGAGGCCGCCGGTGGGAGCGTACAAGTGGTACGTGACCAGTGGCGGCCTAACTTAAAACGGAGCATCAGCGGCAGTTTCACGCGCCCCGCGCATTCGCCAAATCAAGGGCGAAGTATGTCAGGATTATATCCGCCCCAGCCCTTTTTATGGAGAGCACGGATTCTTCGCGCGCGCGCTCGAGGTCTATCCAGCCCTTTTGCGCCGCGGCCTGAATCATGGCGTATTCCCCGGAAACCTGATAGGCGGCCACGGGAAGGTTTGTGCGCGCCTTGATTTTTGCGACGATGTCGAGGTACGAGCCCGCGGGTTTCACCATTATCACGTCGGCGCCCTCCTCTTCGTCGAGCATTGCCTCGCGCAGGGCCTCCGAGGAGTTTGCCGGGTTGAGCTGGTAGCCGCGCTTGTCGAGGTATTTTTTCCCGGCGCCGGCCGCGGACTTCGGGGCGGAGCCTATGGCGTCGCGGAACGGGCCGTAGTAGGCCGACGCGTATTTTGCGCTGTAAGCCATTATTGCGGTTTCGGAGAAATCGCATTCGTCGAGGGTGGCGCGTATGGCGCCGATTCTGCCGTCCATCATGTCGGACGGAGCGACGAAGTCGGCGCCGGCCTGGGCGGCGAGCGCGGACATTCCCGCGAGGATTTCGACGGTCTCGTCGTTGAGAATCCACGATCCGGAGGGGTCGAGAATCCCGTCGTGGCCGTGCGAGGTGTAGGGGTCAAGAGCTATGTCGGCGACGACAAGCATCTCGGGAAAGCGCTTTTTTACGGCGGCTATCGCGCGGTTGGCGAGCGACTTCGGGTTGACCGCCTCGTCCGCGCGCGGAGACTTCCGGGAAGCTTCGACGAGCGGGAAAGGGGCGACGGCGCGCACGCCGCATTTGAGGGACTTCTCGCAGAGCTTCAGCAGAGAGTCCACCGTATGGCGGAAGACCCCGGGCATCGACGGGATCTTTAAGGAGCCGCCCTTGCCCTCCATTATAAACACGGGCAGTATCATGTCGGCGGGGTCGAGCCTGTTTTCGGCGCAGAGCGAAAGCATTGACGCGCCCTTGCGCAGCCTCCTGGGGCGCCTGGCCATATCGAGCTTGAATTTTTCTTCCATTGTGGTTTGATATTGCCCCAGTCGTAAAAAAATCTCAATAAAAATGAAGCCGAGCATTCACAACACGCTGTCGAGAAGAAAAGAGGAGCTCGCCCCGTCCGGGGAGGCTTTCGGTATGTATTGCTGCGGCCCCACCGTCTACGGCCCCGCCCACATAGGGAATTTCAGGACGTTCCTCGCGCAGGACGTCCTGCGCCGCGTGCTGGAATGCTCCGGAATGAAGGTCAGGCACGTCCGCAACATCACGGACGTTGACGACAAGACGATACGCGAAAGCCGCAGGCTCGGCGTCAGCCTTGCAGACTTTACGAAGAAGTGGACGGACAAATTCCACGCGGACTGCGAAAAGCTCAACATGCTGCCCCCGTCCGTGGAGCCGCGGGCGACGGAGCACATCGCGGAGCAGCTGGAAATGGTATCGAAGCTCGTCGAAAACGGCCACGCCTACGCCGCGGGCGACGGGAGCGTGTATTTCAAAATCTCCTCCGACCCGGACTACGGCAGGCTCTCGGGGCTCGACCGCCGAACCCTCGCCACCCAGGGCTTGAACTCCGCGGGCGAGGCGAACCTCGCCGACGAATACGAGAGGGAGAGCGTTTCGGACTTCGCGCTCTGGAAGGGCCGCAAGGAAGAGGACGGCGAGAATTTCTGGAAATCCCCGTGGGGCGAAGGGCGCCCGGGGTGGCACATAGAGTGCTCGGCGATGTCCACCAAATATCTGGGGCCGACTTTCGACCTTCACGGCGGCGGTGTGGATTTGTGCTTTCCGCACCACGAAAACGAAATCGCCCAGAGCGAGTGCTCGTCGGGGATCAAGCCGTACGTTAAATACTGGTTCCACAGCGCGCACCTGATGGTCGAGGGCGCGAAGATGTCGAAGAGCCTCGGCAACCTGTACACTTTGGACGACCTGCTTTCAAGGGGGTACTCGGCGCAGCAGATACGCTACGCGCTTATTTCCGGGCACTACCGCCAGCAGCTCAACTTCACTTTCAAGGGGCTCGACGACGCCAAAAGCGCGCTCTCAAAACTCGCAAAGTCGCTGTCTTCCGCGCTGAAAAGGGCGGGCATGTCCGGCGGAGATTTCAAAAATCTCATAAAGCCCGGGGCAAAGCTTGAAGGCACGGTATTCGGGGCGGCTTGGGACGCCCTCTGCGACGACGTAAACGTGCCGAAAGCGCTTGGCGAAATGTTCGCCGCCCTCCCAAAACTCGGGGATTCCGGGGAAAACCTGGAAGCCTTCGGGGCGCTTCTCTACGCGCTCGGGCTCGACCCGCTCGACGGCGGCGAAGAGGAGGCGGAGGAGGCGCCGGAAGAAATCGCCGAGCTCGCCCGCCAAAGGTGGGAAGCGAAAAAGGCCAAAAATTTCGCGCTGGCCGACGAGCTGCGCGGGAAAATCTCCGCGACGGGCTGGACGGTGCTCGATGCGAAGGACGGGTTCTCGCTCAAAAAGGCGCAAGGCGGAAAGGAATAGGCGCGGCCGAAACGGCAGTCCGCTTCCGCGAGGCGGCGGGGATTTCCCGCAGGCGAAAGCCCTCGGCCCCGCCGGCTTCGGAATCCCGGGGAAATCCCGACGCAACGCGGCGCCCCGGACGCCCGGATTTTCCCCGCCTAACCCTCCAAATTTCGGCTGCGCGCTCCGCCCATTTGCGGGAAACTGCAAAGCCGGCCGCCTCCGTTTCGCGGTATAAAATTTTGGGATTCAATTTCGTCCGGCCGATTGTCAAGCCGCGGACATGTTCCGCGGGGCTTTTCCAAAACTCCGATTTAATACTGCGAAGCCGGCGCGGAAACAACTGCGGCAGCTAAAAAAGACGATGACCGCGATTTGAAGGCCTTCATAATGCGGATTAAAGCCGCGGCGAGTTCTTGGAATCAATCCAAACCGGCAGCGGCATAACCCAGTTTAAAGAATACATAGAAAGCTTAACGGGGTTAAAACCCTTTAAAAACCGGGAATTGCCGGCGGTCTGGATTCCGAAATCAGTCTGATAAAAACGCCGTTCGGAACGGAACATGCGCCGGCTGAAACGGCAGCCCTGTCCGTCCGCCGCGACAAACGCAGTGCCGGACGCTATTTTCCCCAAAAAACGGCCCTCGGGAAAACGGCCCTCGGACCAACCGCGCCTGTTCGATCGCTTGCCGGGCTCTTGAAAACGCCTGCAAAACGTCCGCTCAAAACGCCTGCCGGAAACGGCGTCGAATCCATTCGCGCCGGATATCATTGACGCGAGGCGGATTGAACACTCGCGTCCGCGCCGCCTCACATTCGGATTTGGTATTTATAAGCGTTTTCGGTTGATTAAAGAAAATTTTGGCCGATGTTATTTATTGAAGCTTGAGAAAGTTCCAGATGCGGAAAGCCTTTCTCTTGCACGGGGCGGTAAGGGCATCTCCTTTATTCGCCCCCACTTTTTTTATAAATTAGCGCGCCATATATCCGTCGGTTCAACTTTTCCAAACAGCACAACCTTTGTTATCCTTTCTTGTTGGTGTATGAAATCAAACGGATTCCGCATTCGCTTAACGGCTTCGAGCGGTTCGGGCGCATGATACTCAGGCCACAAGATTTACGCCGAGCGCGGGCCACTTTATCGTGAAGTTTGATTTTGTAAAAATGAAATAGCATTTGGGGGGAAAGACCTTCGGAAGAGGTATTGCAGGAGGCGTTCGAGGAGCTTGCAAGAGGGTTGCAGCCTAAGTCAAAGCCGGAAACAAGCGCGGCCGCGTTAGGGTTATTCGCAGGGAGGGTCCCTGACGCGCAGTTCGCAGACGCCGTCGACGTCATAGGAGGTTTTCGGCTTGGCGTAGATGAGCCTCGACCACCGCCATTTATCCCATTGAGCGGGCGCGATTGCCGTTTTGCTCGAGATACCGTTATGCTCCGCGCCCGCCGGCGCTACGGAACGAGCGCAGGCCGTCAGGCTCGGAAATAACATATGAGACGCCGCCGTCTCGCGCGTCACGGCTTCGCGCCTCTTCATGGCGCGCGGAGAGCCGGCGCGCAACAGCCCGGCCGGTTTTTGTGCCAGGTTGCAACTGGGGCACGGTTGAGATATTATGCCCGAATACGGCGGCTTCTATTCGTACTGTTTTCGATACCTCGCCCGGCAGTTCAGGGCTCAACATATGCAACGATTGCCGACGGTTTTTACAAATGCGCCCCTTTGCGCGCAGCCAACGCGTCCGCCTTTAAGACGAGCGACACCGCAACGCAATTTGCCCGCAGCTCCGTATGAAAAAAACGTCACTTTTGATTCCGCGGCCAAACGCCCGAAAACCTCCAAAATTTCCGAGCCCCAAAAGATGATAATCTTTACAAACCCCGCAATTGGCAGAGATTAACCGGAAATTGCCGCTCGCTCCATGCCGCAATATCAAGGCATTTTCCCTTAAACGTTAGATTTTCCTCTTCAAAATTTGCGGCGCGATACGGCCAGATTCCGGCGCGTCATTCGGGAATCCGCGCCGCGGAAACCGCAGACGGCGGCATCGCCTCCGCAAAAACGCCCGCGCCCGCCTAAGAAAATTGGGCGGGCGCAAGTCTTAATTAAAACAGTACGAATAGTTCGGCGTAAAAACCGCGCTACGGCGCTCCGAAAAACGCGAACGGGCGGAACCGGAAATCCGCTGCAAAAAGAGCTCCCCGCCGCCTATGCGGCATTCCCCGCAAACCCGGCGGCGCGAACGCAGCACCGGGAGGGGTGAGGGACGGATTAATCGTATTCCGTGACCGGCTTCAAGCCTTTCAGGACGCGGCTGCGGCCGCCGTTGTTCGAGGAAGTAAACTGCTTGATGACCCTGTTTTCAGCGGGTGTAAGGTTTTCGTTTTTGCCGCGGAAGACGATCATGTTCAGCGTCGGAGGCTTCATCTGCTTGTCGCGGTAGACTTCCTTGAAAAGTTTTTCGTAGTATTTCAGGATACCGCCTCTGCCGTAGGACTCAAACTTGACTTCCGGGGCTTTTAGGCTTATCGACGGCGGAACTTCCTTCGGACGAACGTAGAATTTGTTGTCGTACATGGCTTTGTTGACATTGCCGGTGTAGAGGGGCTGGCCCTTTTTGGAGCGGCGGTCGTTTTCCGCCTTGATCCATTCGCGGGCCTTCTTGATTCCGTCGCGGCGCGCGATCATGTCCTCGCGCTCGTATTCGATCTGCTTTTGGTCGTTCCACCCCGCGGAACGGCGCTGGCGCTCGACGTTCTCGGAGTACCTGGCCATATCCCTGACATAGCGCTGGGTCTGGGCGTTGTTCCAAGGTTTCTTGATTCGGTCGGGATCGGTCCACGAGGTCGTGAGTATGTATATGGTGTCCGCGCCCTGCTCGAGAGCCGCCTGGTATATGCGGTATATGTTGGAAGCGTACTGCGAGTAGTGGTTGGAATCCGGCGGCTGTGGAAGGAATGGGTATTTGAGCTTGTAGTTGTTGCCTCCGGGGCCGAGCCGGCTCAGGCTGGCGTTGAGGGGCTCGACGAAATCGCACGCCATTCTCTTGTTCGCGGAGGTGGCCGCCACGAGGGACGGCTGGAACATGTTTATGGAGGTTCCGTATTCCGTGGAATACGCCATGAGGTTGAAGAGAACCGTCGGCGGAAGGTGGTTTACGAGCTTCTTGATGTCCTCGCGGATCGCCTTGTAGGTGTCGAGGCCGCCGCGCTCGTCTGTCATGAGATATTTGCCCGTGTCTATGCAGATCAAAACCTTCTCCGTTTTGGACTTAATCCCGCCGATGTCCACCGTGGTGGTCACGATGTTGAACTTGGAGGTCATGTCGATGTTGGAAATGGCGCTTATGCCGGCGCCGGAAGCCATAGTCGGGGGCAGCGTTATGTTAACCTGCGGAAGGTTTGTGTTCTGGGGGTTGGTGATGCTTATGCGCCGCGTGAGCTTCTGGGTCTTTTTCTGCTGCTGCTGAACGCGCACGCGCGTCTCCTTCTTGGCCTGGTCCACCTTTTCAATCGTGGGCGGGGCGTCGAACTTCTTGTCGTCCGTGATTATGGACTGCGTGACGATCACGCTGCCCAAGGTAATGAGCAAAACCACCTGTATGATCGCAACTACTATAAATACCTGGTACAGGAGTCCGCGCTTTTCCTTCTTCGGCCTGAAATGATGGAGTTTCATAAAGCTTTACCGTATAATAAATGTGCTTGGAATTTTTCGGAGCGGGGCGCTATTCTTCGTCCTCGTCCTCTTCGCCGCCCCCGTCGGAAGCCTCCGGCTCCTCCTTCTTTATCACGACCACCTCCTTTTTGCCGAGGGCCGTGAAGGGGTTGTCGGGGTAGAGTGTCTCGAGCTGGGCGAAAATTTCATTGGAGGCGACAAAGTTCTTTATCTTTTTGTACGCCATTGCGGTCTTATAGAGAAGCTCCGGCATCCAAGGGTCTGTCAGGGAGCCGAACACCACCCCCTCCGAATAGAGTTCGAGGGCGCCCTTGACGTCCGGCTTGTCCCCCTTTTCCTTCAACATTCCGTTGACCATTTGCAGGAGCGAGAACTCCGGCACGGACCTGTCCATTTCAATCGCCGAAAGCGTCCCGCGCGCGGAGAGCTCGTTGCCCATCGCCATGTCGCAGAACACGCCCCAGAGGGCGGCCTGGTTTTTGGCGGGGTTGCCTTCAAGCGCGGAGAGCTTTGAATAGAGGAGGACGCAGCGCTTGTAGTCGCCGGAGTTTCTCATTTCGTTGAGAACCTCCATTATTTGGGAGAGCGTCTCGGCAGAGGCGGAATTGAGCCTCACCCTGTTGACGATTTTTTCAGCCTCCGCGGTCTGGTTCCGGGCGGCCAAAGACCTCGCTATCCCCAAAGCCGCCCCGCGAATGGAGTCGGAGGCGTCCTGAATCGGGAGCAGCCCGACATAGGCGGCGGCCTCTTTGAGCCTTCCCGCGCTGGAGAGCGAGGAGAGGAAGAATTCAATCATCGCGTTGCCGTCCGGGAAAACGTCGTCCGAGAGCACGGCAAGCGGCGCGATCGGATAGACGACGGGGCGCATGTAGTCGGCGGCGGCGTCCCAGTCGGAGTCGTTGGCCGCCTCGCGCGCGGCATTCAGAAGCTTGTTGTCGGCCCTGACGCGGAACCTGTACGCCTTCGTGTTCTTGGCGACGGAAAGCTCGCCGCCGGCGGAATCGGAGAATACCAGCTCCTTGCCCTCCGCGCTCTTGAGCGTCACGGGATTTTCGCCGCCGTTGGTCTTGTCCACGAGCGAAAGGGCCGCCTTTTGCCCCGCATAATCCGCCGAATAGGAGCGGTCGGGCTTGTCTTTGGGGGAAACCGGGGCCGCCGCGGGAGCCGGGGCCGCCGCTGGAGTCGGAGCCGGAGCCGCCTGCTGCGCCGCGGCAAACGACGCCGCCAACGCGGCCGATACGACAATTGCGCTGATTTTCAAATGTTTCATGTCAGTCCTTGAGGGGAATGGGGGGTTATATGGTGAGCTCGAGCTGCTTTACTTCCTCGTAGTCGGGAGACTTTTTGTTGCTTTCGTTGTCCGCAAACTCTTTGCAGATCGCCCTGCCCTCGTCGCGCTTGCCGGACGCCGCGAGCACCTTCGCCGCCTGTATGACGGCCTTGCCTGTCCAGTTCAGGCAGTTGGCGTAGCCGAGGAAGCAGCGCTCGTAGTACATTATGGCCTTGTCGGCCTCGTTGTTGTCGCGGGCGATGTTGCCGAGCTTGTAAAGGGCCTCCGCATAGGATTCGCCCCTCCAGCTCGGGGACTTGAGGATTTCCTCGTACTTGGCCTCGGCCTCCTTGCGCTTGCCAAGCGCCATGAAAGTGTCGGCCTTTTTGAGCGCCGCCTCGGCGGCGCGCGGGTCGGACGGGAAATCCGACTCTATCTGTTCGTAAAGGGCCAGAACCTTGTCCCAGTTCGTCTGGCGGGTTTCGAGGGCCGCGGAGGCGAAGAGCACGTCGATGAGGTATTCGTACTCCTCGCGCGCCGCGGCTTCCGCGAAGGCCTTGCGGGCCTGCTCGGGGCCGAACTTTTCGTTAACCTTCCCGATCCACGCGAGCGTCCTGACCGACGAGTTTTTGATGTCGTTTTCGTCAAACATCTTCGCCACCTGGACGGGCTTGCCGACGAAGTCGAGGCCCATCATCAGCCTGTTTGCAAGCGCGGACCTCTTTTCGGACTCCGCCTTTTTCAAGAGTTCCGAAAAGAATTCTCCGGCCTTCTGCGGATATTTGGCCAGCTGGCCCTTGTACCTCTCGAGCAGGGCCTTTATGTTGGATTTGTCGTTGTAGAGGTTCGGGCCGAAGGACGCGTCGCGCTTGAACTTGTCGTATATGCGCTTGTCGATCTTGGGGTTGGCGACAAAATACCTGTACCTCTCGGCGGGCACTTCGACCATATTGTACAAAAGCTCCCTGTCGCCCATGAGCTTTTCGATAAACGCGACGGTCGCGGTGAGCATGTCGAAGTTCTCCGCGTGCAGGCGGTCGTAGTCGAGTATCATTTTGTCCACCCCGTCGTCCCGAGGATTGTCGCCGTACTTGTCGACCGACGCGCGGTAGATTTCGAGAGCGTCCGCCGGCAGGCCGAGCTTTTCGAGCGCGAGGGCCTTCTGGGAATTTATCGTCGAGGGAATGCCGTCCTTTTTGAACTCGGAGAGGTATTTGTCCATGAGCTTCACGACTTCCTCGTACTGGGAATCGGCCATGAGAAGCTTGGCGGCCTGCGTGTAGGCGTTGTCGATAATGCTCTGGTTCTTGGTGAACTTCTCCACGTTCATGTAGTGTTCGATGGCCTCCTTCACCGCCATCGAATTGGCGTATATGTCGCCGAGGAAAAATTCGACCTCGCCGCGCAGGGAACTCGTGGGATAGGAGCTTACGAAGCCCTCGAGCGCGTCGCGCGCCTTGGGGAAGTCGCCTACCCCGAAGAGGGCGACTCCCTGCCTGTATCCGGCGTCCTCCGCGTAGGGGCTTACGGGATAGTTTTCGGTGATCTGGCCGAAAGTCTTCCCGGCGTTCTGGAAGTCGCCGTCGGCCATATAGCCCATGCCGAGCCAGTAGAGCAGGCCGTCGGATATGCCGGAATCCTCAAAGTCCTCGACGTATTTGGAATAGGTCTTGATCAGCTCCTTGTAGTTCTCCGTCTCGAGCCACGTGCGGCCCATGAGGAACACGAGGTCGTTGGAATAGGGGGACTCGTCCGGATATTCCTCGACGAACTTCTGGGCCACGGAGAAGAACTCGGGGTAGTTCTTCTTGCCGAGCCAGTACTGCGCGATGCGCAGCTGGGCGTCGTTGTAATACTGCCCGTCCGGGAAATCTTTGAGGTATTCCTGGCAGAGCCTGTACATCTCCTCGTTCTTGCCGATCTTATACGCGCCTATTATGGCGGCGTAGAAAAAGTCCTCGCGCGCGGGATGCTCCCTGAACTTGGGGTCGAGCAGTTGCATGTACGACCAGAAGCTCTCGTAGTCGCGGTTGGTGAGCATGTAGTTGCGGGAGGCGCGGAGCATGAGGTCGGCGGTGTAGTCGCTGACGTCGTCGTTTATCTTGCCTATGGCGAACTCTATTGACTTTAGCTTGTTGTCGAGCTCCGCTATCTGCGGGTTGGTTGGGTTGATGCGCTTGAGCAGCTCCACGCGCTTCTTCGTCTTCTCCACGTAGGAAGTCAGATTTTTGAGGATTTTGTCGCGGCCGAACACCATCGAATAGATCGCCGAGGCCTCGCTGTACCGCTTCTGCTCCACGAGCTTGTCGCCGGCCTGCAACAGGGCCATATTGAGCCCGAGGTCGCTGCGGGAGACCGTGTCGATGGACATGTATTTGAGGTACTGTTTGAGGTCGTCGAACTTTTTGAGGTTGGTGGCCGCCTGTATGAGCGCCGAGGCGGCCGAGACCTTGTCCTCGGGGTCTTTCGCGCCTTCGAGCTTCAGCTTGAACCACTTTTCGCCCTCCTGCCACTTGCTCGCGGCAAACAGGGCGTCGGCGATTTTCTTAACGATTTCGTACCTCTTGGCGTTGCTTAGGCCGTTGGAATAGGGAGGTTCCAGAAGCCTCTCGCGGCAGGTGGCGGCCTTCACGAGATCCCCGAGGGCCACATAGCAATTGGCCTCCACGTCTATTGCGGTATTGGCCATCTTGCCGCCGGGGAACTCCTTTATAACGCGGTCGAAATATTCCAGCGCCTTTTTAAGGAGCTTGTCGTCCTTGGAGGCGTCGTATTCCTGCACATAGCTGTACGCCATAAAGAAGTAGAGATCCTCGAGCTGCTTTTTAAGGTTGGCGTCGTCGGAATCGGAAATGCGGGTGATGAGCTCGGTCATGTACGGGCGCGCCTCGAGGTACCTCTTGTCGTTGACGAGCGACATGGCCTGGTCTTTCAGTTCGGTCGTGCCGAGCTGCTTAACCTCGGCGTCCTGCGCGGAGGCGGAGACCGCGAATACCGACGCCGCGCATAGCGCCAACGCCGTTTTTATAAGTCGGGTTTTAAACGTCATCTTATGAAAATAGGGGATTGCAAAACCCTCGCGGAAAGCGGAACCCTCGGAAGGTTTTGATTGGGATATTCTTCTTGTTGATATGTAAATCAAATAAAAAACCCGCCGCATTTTCCAGCTTTTTTTTAAGTTTTTCAAAAAATCGGGGCAGAAAATGGTTGAAGAAAGAGGCGACAATCGTAAAGTGCCATAATTTTAATGGGGGTTGCCGCCCGCGCGGCGGAGACTTTCCCCGGAAAAACAAATCAACGCCACATATGAAAATAAAGACAAAGACGCAGAAAAAAACCGCTCAACCCGCTCCGATGAAGGGCGCGGACGTCGTCGTCCGGTGCCTCGAAAACGAGGGGGTTGACACCGTCTTTGCCTATCCCGGCGGCTCGTCCATAGACCTGCACAACGCCTTCACCCGCTCCGGGAAAATCCGCGTGATTCTCCCCAGGCACGAGCAGGGCGGCGGCTTCATGGCGCACGGGTACGCCCGTTCGACAGGCAAAGTCGGCGTCTGCATGGCAACCAGCGGCCCGGGCGCGATGAATCTGCTCACCACAATTTCCGACGCTTTCATGGACAGCGTCCCGATGGTCGCTATAACCGGCCAGGTATTCCAGTCGCTGATCGGCAAGAGCGCCTTTCAGGAGACCGACGTGTTCGGAATGACCCTGCCGATAGTCAAGCACAGCTATCTCGTCCTCGACGCCGAAGACCTGCCCAGAATCATAAAAGAGGCCTTCATAATCGCCAAGGGCGGCAGGCCCGGGCCCGTCGTGATAGATATCCCCAAGGACGTCCAGCAGAGGGTGTTTGTCCCGGACTTCGACGCCAAGCCCGACCTGCCGGGGGTAAGGGCGCCCTCCGAGGCCTCCGACGCCGACATCGCCAGGATAATGGACATGATAAGGTCGTCCGACAGGCCCGTCATATACGCCGGCGGCGGGATAGTCTCCTCCGGCTCCTCCGGGAAGCTCGACGAATTTTCAAAAATCCTCAACATACCCGTGGCGACGACCCTCATGGGCCTCGGCTGCGTTGATCCGATGGAGCCCAAAAACCTCTACTGGTTCGGAATGCACGGGACGTACGCGGGCAACATGGCGGTGTTCGAGTCGGATCTGCTCGTCGCCCTCGGCACGCGCTTCGACGACAGGATCACCGGGGCGGTGTCGAAATTCGCCCCGAACGCCAAAATCATACATCTGGACATCGACCTTTCCGAGCACAACAAGAACGTCAAGGTCGATTTCAGCGTGTGCGCCGAAGTCGGCGGGGCTCTCTCAAAATTGCTCGCGGCCGCAAAAAAAGAGGCCAAAAAGCCGGACTTCTCAAAATGGATAGCGCGGATAGGAGAGCTGAAAAAGCTCCACCCGTACCCCTTCGCGCGGCGCGAGCGCAAAAACATCACCGCCCAGGACGCCATCGCCGAGCTCTACAAAATCTCAAAGGGCCGCGTACTCGTGACCACCGGGGTCGGCCAGCACCAGATGTGGACGCCCCAGAACTTCATATTCTCCAGGCCCCGCCAGTTCATAAGCTCGCTCGGCGCGGGTACGATGGGCTTCGGCCTGCCGGCCGCCATCGGCGTCAAGGCGGCAAACCCGAAAGCGGAAGTCGTCAACATAGAGGGCGACGGCTCCCTGCAAATGAACATTCAGGAGATGGCCACGTCCGTCGCCGAGAAGATCCCCGTCAAAACCATGCTTATAAACAACCAGTTCCTCGGAATGGTCATGCAGTGGGAGGACATGCTCTACGGCGGCACGCGCGGCAACACGGTTTTGTCGCTCGACCCCGAAAACATGGGGGGGCCCGAAAACCTCGGCGCCATATACCCCGACTACCGCAAAATCGCCGAAGGGTACTCGTGGGAGAGCGCGCGGGTCTGGAAAAAGTCCGATTTGCCCGCGGCAATCGAAAAAATGCTGAAATCCGAAAAGCCCTACCTGCTGGAAGTCGTCGTGGAGCACGACGAACACGTCCTGCCTTTCATTCCGCCGGGCAAGTCCACCGAGGAGATCATCGTCGAGTGCTCGAACTGCCCCAACGTTCCAACCTGCGAAATAGCGAAAAAACAAATATGCCCGAAACGAAAAAAACGGTAATCCTGCACACCAGCCGCGGGGACATCAAAATCAGGCTCTTCCCGGAAGTCGCCCCAAAGGCCTGCGAGAACTTCGCAAGGCTCGCCGAAAAGGGCTACTACGACGGCGTGACATTCCACCGCGTGATAAAGGGCTTCATGATACAGGGCGGCGATCCGACCGGCACCGGCTGCGGAGGCCAGTCGGCATGGGGCGCGCCCTTTGAGGACGAATGCGACCCGAAAGTCGCCTTCGACCGCCCCGGGCTGCTGGCCATGGCAAACGCCGGCCCCGGCACAAACGGCAGCCAGTTCTTCATAACGACGGTTCCGACCCCGTGGCTGCACATGCGCCACACGATTTTCGGCGAAGTCGCCGAAGGCATGGACGTCGTGGAGAAAATCGAAAATTCCCCCACGGGGCACATGGACAAGCCCGCGGAGGATCAGAAAATAAACTCGGCGACGGTCGAATAGCCCGCAAATCCGGGGTCCGGGCAAACGTTCGGGCCCCTTGCGCCGCGGGCGCCTTTCCGCCCCAAAAATTGGTTGCACAGGCCCGCAGCAGGAAAATATATTTGATGGAGATGACGGAAAATTTGCAGGCGCCGGAATATTCGGCGGATCGCGGGGCCAGGGTGCGCGCGCTGCTCGTGGACGACCAGAAAATCATCGCCGAGGCGGTGAAGCGTATGTTCGCCGGCCAGCCCGACATATCCCTGTTCTACTGCGCCGACCCCGCCGCGGCGATCGACGCCGCAAAAAAATGCCGCCCCACCGTCATACTCCAGGATCTGATAATGCCCGACGTGGACGGGCTGACGCTCGTGAAATTTTTCCGGGCCTGCCCGGATACGCGCGATATCCCCCTCGTGGTTCTCTCCTCCAAAGAGGAGCCCGGCGTCAAGTACCGGGCGTTTGAAAACGGGGCGAACGACTACATGGTCAAATTCCCCGACAAGCTCGAGGTTCTCGCGCGCGTGCGCTACCATTCGCGCGCCTACACCACCCTGCGCGAGCGCAACGACGCCATGGCGCGCCTCCAGCGCAGCCAAAACGCCCTCAAAAAGGAGCTCGACGAGGCCGAAAACTACGTCACGAGCCTCCTGCCCGAGAAAATCGACGGCCCCGCCCTGTCGTCGGACTGGATTTTCAAGAGCTCCACGGAGCTCGGCGGGGACTGCTTCGGATACGGGTGGCTCGACGAAAACCGCTTCGCCGTCTACCTGCTCGACGTTTGCGGGCACGGCGTCGGGGCCGCCCTGCTGTCGGTTTCGGCCATGAACGCGCTGAGGTCGCGGACGCTCGCGGGGGTGGACTTCGGGGAGCCCGACCAGGTGCTCTCCGCGCTGAACAGCGCATTCGACATGGACTCGCAAAACGGAATGTTTTTCACCCTCTGGTACGGCGTGTACGACAAATCCTCGCGCGAGCTCTCCTACGCCTCGGGCGGGCACCCGCCCGCGATCCTCGTATCCCCCGGCGGCGCCTCCGAGCGCCTGACGACAAACGGCTTTATAATAGGGGGCATGAGCCCGATGTCCTTCAAAAAGGCCTCCGTAAAAATAGAGCGGGGCTCAAGGCTCTACGTATTCAGCGACGGCGTGTACGAAGTCGAAAAGCCCGACGGGCGCACCATGTCGCTCGACGAATTCGCCGCCGAGCTGCCCGCCCCGCCCCGGCCCGGCCTCTCGAAGGTCGAGAGCATGATGCGCTTCTCCAAGGACGCGCAGGGCCGGGAATCCTTTGAGGACGACTTCTCGCTCTGCGAAATAATCTTCAAGTGACATGCGCAAAGCCTACCCCGCAACGCTCGACTCAATCGAACAAATCGCGCTCGACGCCGAAGCCTTCTGCGCGGAGGCCGGCGCCGACCGTGAGTCCGCGTTCGCCCTGAACCTGTGCCTGGAAGAAGTGTTCGCAAACTGCGCGGCCTACGGCTGCGGGCTCGACCCGAAGCGCGAAATAGAAATTTCCCTCTCGGCGCGCAACGGCGAAATTTTCGCCGAAGTCTCGGACTCCGCGCGCGCCTTCGACCCGCTTACGCAGGCCCCCTCCCCCGACCTCTCCGCCGACGCGGACTCGCGCTCCGTCGGGGGGCTCGGGGTGTTCCTCGTCAAAAAATACATGGACGAGGTCTCTTACAGGCGCGAGAACGGCAGAAACGTGCTCTCAATGCGCCGCGCCATCGCGGCGGGAGGAGGGGAAAAATGAGCCTGCTGGAAGTGGAAAACCTGAAAATCCGCTTCGACTCCCGGCGCGGGCGCACCGAGGCCGTAAAGGGGATAAGCTTTGAAATCCGGGAAGGCGAGAGCGTGGCGATCGTCGGCGAGAGCGGCTCAGGCAAGAGCGTGACGGCGATGAGCCTGATGCGCCTGCTGCCGCCCCCCCCGCTCTGCTCGGTGTCCGGCTCCATAAAATGCTCCGGCCGCGACGTGGCCGGCATGGACGAAAAAACCCTGCGGAAATTCCGCGGCGGGGAAATCGCGTACATCTTCCAGGAGCCGTCGACCTCCTTCAACCCGCTATTCACGGTGGGCTCGCAGATAGCGGAGGCGGTAAGGCTCCACTCGCCGCGCGGAACGGACGCGGAAAAGGCGGTCGCCGACTCCCTAACGGAAGTCGGCATACGCGACGCCGCGCTGCGCGCGAAATCGTACCCCTACGAGATGTCCGGAGGAATGCTCCAGCGCGCGATGATAGCGATGGCCCTCGCCTGCCGCCCGAAGCTGCTCGTGGCCGACGAGCCCACGACGGCCCTCGACGTGACGATACAAAAGCAGGTAATCGACCTGCTCGCGCGCGTGCGCAAAAAGCGCAACATGGCGCTGCTGATGATCACGCACAACTTCGGGATAATATCGGAGCTGTGCGAGCGCGTGATAGTGATGTTCAGGGGGGAGATAGTCGAGGAGGGCGAATCCGGACGCGTGCTGCGCGACCCGAAGCACCCGTACACGAGGGCGCTTATAAACTGCATTCCGCGGATAGGCCGCAAGGGGGAGAGAAGGCTCCTGCCGATAGACTATGCAAAACTCGGATAGAGCCCCGCTTTTGAAAGCGTCCGGACTGCGCGTGTCCTACGGGATAGGCGGGGGGATTTTCTCGCGCGCAAAAAAGACCTTCAACGCCGTTGACGGCGTGAGCTTCGAGATAAACAGGGGCGAGATCGTGGGGCTCGTGGGCGAGAGCGGATCGGGCAAGACGACGACAGGGCGCGCGATAATAAGGCTCGCCCCGCTTTCGGGGGGCGAAATATTCTACGAGGGCAAAAAGATATCCGGCCTCCCGGATTCGGAATTCATGCCCTACCGCAAGAAAATCCAGATGATTTTCCAGGATCCGTTCAATTCGCTCAACCCCCGCATGAGCATATTGCAGATAATCTCGGAGCCCCTGCGGATACACTTCAAAGGCATGGGGCGCGAAGGGAGGAGGGAGCGCGTCGCGCAGCTTCTCGAGACGGTCGGGCTGCCCTCCGACTGCATGACGAGATACCCCCACGAATTTTCGGGAGGGCAGCGGCAGAGGATAGGGATAGCGCGGGCGCTGGCCGTGGAGCCGGAATTCGTGATATGCGACGAGCCCGTCAGCGCCCTCGACGTCTCCGTACAGGCGCAGATAGTGAACCTGCTCGAGGACCTGCGCGCGAGGCTCGGGATCGCCATGCTCTTCATCGCCCACGACATCGCCGTGGTGGAATACCTGTGCGACAGGATCATGGTGATGACCCGCGGAAAAATCGTCGAGGAGGGGGACGCCGAGGACGTGTGCCTGCGCCCCAGGCACCCGTATACCAGGGAGCTGATAGCGTCGGTTCCCAAATTCTGAGATGCCCCCGCGCCGGAGACATATTTTTTGCGCGGGCTGCGCGGCGGCGGCTGCCATCGCGCTCTGCGCGTGCGGGCCGGGGAAAACGCCCGCCGACATCGCCGCCGAGAACGGCATACTGCTCATAGGCAACGCCGCCGATCCCGCCACGCTCGACCCCGCGCTCGCCACGGGCTTCTGCGAGTTCAAAATACTGTCCGGGCTCTTCGAGGGGCTCGTCAGCGCGAACCAAAAGACGCTCGAGCCCGAGCCCGCCGCGGCAAAATCGTGGGAAGTGCTCGACGGCGGCAGAAAATACGTCTTCCGCATCGACGAGAGGGCGAAGTGGTCGGACGGCTCGCGCGTGGAGGCGGGGGACTTCGTGTTCGCGTGGAGGCGCGCGCTGCTGCCGCAAATAGGCTGCGAGTACGCCTCCCTCTTCGCCCCGATAAAAAACGCCGAAAGGATCCGCTCCGGCGAGGAAAGGGACGCGTCCGCGCTCGGCGCGCGCGCCGAGGGCCCCGGCACGCTCGTGGTGGAGCTTGAAAGGCCGGCGCCGCACTTCCTCTCTATGCTCTGCCACAGCGCGTTTTTCCCGCTCCACCGCAAGACGCTCGAGAAGTTCGGGGCGCAGGGCGCGCGCAGGCCGGAGTGGACGCGCCCGGGCAGCATGGTTTCAAACGGCCCGTTCATGCTCGCCGCATGGAGCATAAACGACAGGGTGAGCCTGCGGCGCAACCCGCACTACCGCGCCCCCGAAAGGCTGTTTCTAAACGGCGCGGACTTTTTCCCCATATCGAACATCAACACGGAGGACCGCGCCTTCCGCACGGGCAGGCTGCACATCACCGAATCCGTGTCGCCCGCGCGGATAGAATACACGAAAAAAAATTTCCCGCAGTGCCTGCGCTCGCACCCGTGGCTCGGCGTATACTACTACCTCGTAAACTCCTCCCGCCCCCCGCTCGACAACCCGCTCGTCAGAAAGGCGCTCGCCATGTCCATAGACCGCCGCGCGATAATAGACGGGTTCCTCAAAGGCGGGCAGGCGCCGGCGCTCTCGTTCGTTCCGCCCGGCTGCGGGGGGTATTCGCTTCCGGAAGAGTCGAAAATCCGCGAGGACGCCGCGCAGGCGCGCGAGCTGCTCGCAAGGGCCGGATACCCCGGCGGCAGGGGGCTCGGGAAAATATCCATAACCTACAACACCTCCGAGCAGCACAAGCCCATAGCCGAAGCGGTCGCCAACATGTGGCGGGAAAAACTCGGGGTGGACGCCGAACTCTACAACCTGTCGTGGCCGGCGTATCTTGCCGCCCGCAGGAGCGGGGATTTTGCCGTCGCGCGCTCGAGCTGGGTGGCCGACTTCGCCGCCCCCGAGAGCTTTCTGGGCATTTTCGCGTCGTCCAGCGGCCTAAACCACGGCAAATTTTCCGACGCCGAATACGACGGGCTGCTCGACGGGGCGTCGAAAACCGCGGACAAGGCCGCGCGCGACGCCAAGCTCGCCGCGGCGGAGGCGCGGCTGCTCGACGGGGCCGCGATGATACCCGTCTACTTCTATTCGCGCGTCTACCTCATATCCCCCCGCGTGACCGGCTGGGAAACCAACGCGCTCGACTTCCACAACTTTCTCGGCGTAAAATTCGCCCCGCCCGAAAAATGACGAAATACGTTTTGAAGAGGATCTGCGAGGCCGTCCCCGTTTTTCTGGCGATAATAACGGCGGTGTTTTTCATGGTGCGCTTCGTGCCGGGCGGGCCGTTCGACCGCGAGCGGCCGGTGTCGCAGGAGACGATAGAGGCGCTCAACGCCTACTACGGGCTCGACGAGCCCCTCGCCGCGCAGTACCTCAAATTTCTCGGCAACCTCGCGCGCGGGGAGCTCGGGCCGAGCTACAAATACGAGGGCTGGAAAGTCTCCGAAATCCTGCGCGAAAAGGCGGCGGTGTCGCTCGAGCTCGGCTCGTACGCGCTGGCGCTCTCGACAGCCGCGGGAATATGCCTGGGACTTGCGGCGGCGGCGAGGGGGAGGCTCGCGGAGTTCGCCTCGGGGGCGGGCCTGCTGGGGATATGCCTGCCGGCTTTCGTCCTTGGGCCCCTGCTAATCCTCGTTTTCTCCACAAAGCTTGGCGCCTTTAATTCGATGGGCTGGGACTCCCCCTCCGACGCCGTGCTGCCGTCGGCAACCCTCGCGCTGTTCTACGCCGCGTGGATCGCGCGGCTTACGGGCGCCTCCGTCCGCGCCCAGATGCGAATGCCGTATGTGCGCACCGCGCGCGCGAAGGGCGCGGGAGAGGCGCGCATACTCTTCCGGCACGTCCTGCGCAACGCGGTGTCTCCTGCGATAGCATACCTCGGCCCCGCCGCCGCGGGACTTATGACGGGCTCTTTCGTGGTGGAGACGATTTTCCAGATCCCGGGGCTCGGGCGGTTTTTCATATCCAGCGCGCTCGACAACGACTACACCATGATCATGGGCTGCGTCATGCTTTACGCGGCGTTTATAATAGCCTTCAACCTCCTCTCCGACGTGGCGCTCGCCGCGGTCAACCCGAGGATAGCGCGGGAGTTCGGAAAATGACGGGCCTGTCGGAAACCGGCCGCCGCCCCCCCCGCGCGCCGCTCTGCGCCCACCCCGCCCTGCGGGCGCTCGCGCCGCTTCTGGACGACAGGCTGGCGCTGGCGTGCGCGGCGTTCGCCGCATTCGCGGCCCTCGCGTGCGCATTCGCGCCCTTTATCGCGCCGTTCGGGTACGACGCCCAAAACCTCTCACTCGGGGCCTCCGCCCCGTCCGCCGCGCACCCGTTCGGCACCGACATGCTCGGCCGCGACATACTCTCGAGGATCCTCTACGGCGGGAGGGTGTCGTTCGCGGTCGGCGCCCTTGCGACTTTCGTCGCGGCGGCTATCGGCGTGACATACGGCACGGCGGCCGCGATGTGCGGCGGGCGGACGGACGCTTTCATGATGAGGATTGTGGACATCGCGTATTCGCTGCCGTTCACGATATTCGTCATACTGCTGACCGTCGCGTTCGGGAGGTCGGTGTGGCTGATTTTCGCGGCGATAGGGGCGGTGGAGTGGCTGACGATGGCGCGCATAGTCCGCGCCTGCGCGCTCGACATAAAAAGCCGCGCATACGTTGAGGCCGCGGTCGCGCTCGGCGAGGGCAAGGCGGGCGTCGTCCTGCGCCACATACTGCCCAACGCCTCCCCCGCGATTCTCGTCTGCGCCGCGCTCACGGTTCCGAGCGTCATGCTCCTCGAATCGTTCCTGAGCTTTCTGGGGCTCGGGGTGCAGGCGCCGCTCCCGTCGTGGGGGTCGCTGATAAAGGACGGCGCGGAATACATGGAGGACGCCCCGTGGATGCTCGCGTTCCCCGCCCTGTTCTTCAGCCTGACGCTCTTTTCGCTGAACAGGATCGGGGAGGCGCTCTCGAGAGGGAACGGCGGGTGAAGAGCCTCTCGATAATCGGCGCGGGGGCGGCTGGCATGTTTTGCGCCGCGGCCCTGCGGGGGACAAAAGGCCTGCGTATTTCAATTTTGGAGGCGTCGGGAGCGCCGCTTAAAAAGGTGCTGCTCTCCGGCGGCGGCAGGTGCAATTTCACAAACGCCGCAATCGACGGCGGAAATCCGAAAGATTTCTATCCGCGCGGAGCCGGGCACCTGCGCAAACCCCTGCGCGCGTTCGGCTGCGAAGCGGCGAGGGGGTTCTTCCGCTCCATTGGGGCGGAATCTAAAACGGAGGGGGACGGGCGGGTGTTCCCCGTATCGGACGATTCGCGCACGGTGGCCGACGCGCTCGTTGCCGCCGCCGCGGAATGCGAAATGCGCCTCGGGTTCCGCGCGGACTCGCTGCGCCCCGCCGGAGACGGCTGGGAAATAGGCGGCGAAAGAGGCGGAAGGCGCGAGACGCTGAGCGCGGATTTCGCCCTAATTGCGACCGGGGGAAGATGGCAAAGGGGGTTGAGGAAATCCGTGGAGGCCCTCGGCGGAAAATTTTCCGAACCCGTCCCGACGCTGTTTCCGCTCGACCTCGACCGCGCGGGAAGCGGCGGGTGGGGGGATTTGTCCGGCGTGTCCGCGGCCGACGCGCTCGTTGCCGCCGCCGCGGGAGGGAGGGAATTCTCCGCGCGCGGCGCGCTGCTGATAACGCGCCCGGGCATAGGGGGGCCCGCGGCGCTGAGGCTTTCGGCTTTCGGCGCGCGGGAATTTGCGGAATGCGGATACCGCTTCCCCCTCCGCATAAACTGGATCCCGCAAACCGGCGACGGCGCTTTCAAAAGGGAAATCCTTTCGGCGCGCGCCTCCTTTCCCAAGAGGGCCGTACGGAACGCCCCGCTGTTCGGGCTGCCCCGTTCGCTTTGGGAATATCTGTGCCGGCGCGCGGGCGTTTCCGAAAGGCTCTGGGCAAATTTCTCCAAAGCCGACGAAGCCGCCCTGAAAGCCGCCCTCGCGGCCGACGAAATGCGCGCGGCCGGGAAATCGGCGCACAAGGGGGAATTTGCGACCTGCGGAGGCCTGGAATGCGGCTGCGTCGACTTCAAAACCTGCTCTCTCAAGGGCCGTCCCACTCTCTTCCTTGCCGGAGAATGCCTCGACATCGACGGCGTGACGGGCGGCTTCAACCTGCACGCCGCCTGGGCGACGGCCAAAATTTGCGCCGATTCGATAAAAAATTTCGTGAAAAGCGAAGGAGATTTCGCAAGAGACTGATAATCATTGTAAAAAAAATTAAAAAAATTCTTGCAATCCGCCGGAAAATATATGACCATACAAACATAAAGAATTTCCTCCCCCATCATATGTATAATATGCACCGCCTTGCAGGCAACCCCTGTAAGGCGGTGTCCTTTTAATCGAAAGTGTAAACGGGGATTTCTCTTTTCGGCGCGCAGGCGCAGGGCGCGGCAATACCGCTTCCAATAAATGGAAGATAGCCCCATCGGCCGCCGCGCATATTGCCCGTCCCCCTTTCTCGGCAATCGCATCGCGCCAAAAGGTTTGGCACAGTGCGCCAAACGTTTGGGCAGTTTTAGTTTGATACCTTCCGTGCAACGATAAAAAAGATCCTGCAAGGCGTTTGCAGAGGCTCTTCTTTTTCAATCCGGCTGTGCGTCGGAAGAAAAAAAACGCTCAAACGCCTTGCGCAGCTGCCCATATCCGGGCTTTAACGGGGAAAATCCGCCAAACCTGAAAATATGGAGCAAGCAACCGCAAGACCGCTCCGCGCCCGCAATACTCCGTAATTTATCCAAATCGTCCGCTATTCAAACCATTGTCACCAATTGCAATCCCGCAAAAACGGATATTCCATTAAAAGTTCACCGCAAGGACGGCGAAACGCGTTTTTTAGGTAAATCCTGCGGAGGGCATATACATTGACGGCGCGCAGGCGCGCAACCGCGCGGCAATTTACAGGCCTTGCGCATCTCTATTGGAATCGGCGCCTTTCCCCAAAGAGAACCCTGCGAAGCGGTAGTATTGCACCGTACAAACGCCGATACAATCAGAAGGTTTGAGGGAGTTTAGGCCTTAAAAGCTCAACACTATTAAAATGAAAATTTCGCAAACTTGACGGCCCTGCGTTTGATTTAGGGGAAACAATGCGCAACAATCCCGCAATCTTCGGAGCGCAGGCCGCCCTCAATGACAAAAAATTCCCCCAACCGCCTTAACCGCAAATTGCGACAGGCTCTGGAATAAAATGGGGAAAATTACTTTTTGTACACTTTAATAACGGGTCTGCCCAAAGGCTGATTCAGGAAGCCATTTATCAAAAAAAGAACGAAACAAAATCCAACAAGAATAACGGCGCCGAAGACAATTCCCAATACCAATTTACCGATTTGCGGCGGCGTCAGAAGGACAATAGAAAACAGCCCGGATACCGAGAGAACCGATATCAGCAAATATAAACCTATTTCCTTTAAGTACTTCATTAAAGAAAATAGTCGTACATATTTTTGAGAATTCAACAAAAAACCGGGCATTGCCGGCAAACCCTATAATATAAATACAGGCAAAAGCCCGGATTGAGGAAATCCAAAAAACTCTTCAATAAGCCAATAAGCTTTCCGAGCGGATTGCCCCAAATATTCGATTTTCCGCTTCAAATCTTATGCGCATGACAATCATGGAAAAATTCGATGCCGCGGGACAGGGCGGCGTGTTCAGGTTTTTCGACTCGCTCGACGACGGCGCTAAGGAGGCGCTGCTCGGGCAGCTCGAACAGGTGAATCTCGCGGAGCTCGGCCCGCTTTTGAAGGAGCTCGTGTCCAAGATATCCCCGGCGGAGGCCGGAATCCAAGCTGATACAACGTCGGCATCGCCGCCCTGCGCGGCCGGCCGCCATAACATCTGCGCCGCGCCTGCGCCCCTTCATCTGCGGCGTGCGCCGCCGTCAGAGGCCGGAGCCCGCCGCGCCCGTCAGAAACGTATCAGGGTCGCCCCCCACGTCAGCCCCGCGCCGAATGCCACAAGCAGCACGAGATCGCCCTTTTTGACTTTGTCGCCCCTCACGACTTCGTCGAGCGCGATAGGTATCGAGGCCGACGACGTGTTGCCGTAGTTTTCTATGTTGACGTAAACTTTTTCGGAGGGGATTTTGAGGCGTTTGGCGACGGTCTCGATTATGCGGGTGTTCGCCTGGTGGGGTATGAGGAGCGACACGTCCTCGGCGCTCACGCCGCAGAGGTCGAGAACCTCGAGGGCCTTCTCCTGCATTATGCGCACGGCGTGCTTGAAAACCTCCCTGCCGTCCATTTTCAGATAGTGCAGGCCCTCCCTAACGGTGCGCTCGCTCGGGGGCATTGCGGAGCCGCCGGCGGGCATGCAAAGCATCGCCGTGTCGGAGCCGTCCGCGCCGAGCACGTTGCCGAGAATCCCGGCGTTTTCCTCGCCGCTTGCGGCGAGCACCACGGCGCCCGAGCCGTCGCCGAAGAGCACGCAGGTGGAGCGGTCTTTCCAGTCGAGCATGGAGCTCATCTTCTCGGAGCTCACCACCAGGGCGTTTTTGTATCGGCCGGAAGCCATCATGCTGGTCGCCACCTCCATGCCGTAGACAAACCCGGAGCACGCGGCCTCGAGGTCGAAGCACGGAATGTTGTTGCGGATTCCGAGCTTGGCCTGCAAAATGCACGCGGTGGAGGGGAAGAGCATGTCGGGGTTGACGGTCGTCACGATGACGAGGTCTATGTCGTGCGGAGTGAGCCCCGCGCTTTCAATGGCGGCTTTCGAGGCTTTCAGCGCCATGTCGGAAGTCGTCTCGCCGTCGGCGGCTATGCGGCGGCGCTTTATGCCGGATCTCCCGAAGATCCATTCGTCGCTCGTGTCGACGATTTTCGACAGGTCGTCGTTGGTGACGGTTTTTTCCGGCACGTATTTGCCGGTGCCCTTTATTACTATTGAGTTTGGCCTTTTGCTGTTCATATTCTGCGCGTTAAAGAATTGTTGCAGATTTGCCGGCCGCTAAAAAGTTTCGGCGGCCGGACCGGTTTCGACCAAAAGCGCAGGTCGATAAAGTTCTATTTTTCGCCGGACAGGTTAGACTCGGCGCGCTCGGCGGCAATCTTATTCCGCTCCTTTGCGGCGGCGAGATTTGCGACGTCCTCCGCGATCCGGTCGTTCATCTTTTTCCGCAGGCAGCGGAGGGTGATTTCTATGGCGCCCGCTATCTGCTTGCGGTTGCTGGAACCGTGAGCCTTGACAACCAGCCCGTTGAGCCCGAGCAGGGGGGCGCCGGAGAATTTGTCCACGGGCAGGCGCTTTTTCATGCGCCTGAACGCCCCCATCGCCAGGAACATTCCGACCTTTGAAAGCCAGGACTTGCAGACCTCCTCCTTTATGATCTCCTTGAACATTCTCACGGAGCTCTCGAGGGATTTTAGGACGACATTGCCGGTAAACCCGTCGCAAACCACGACGTCGAACTGCCCGTCGAAGAGGTTGAAGCCCTCCAAAAGGCCGCCGTAGCTTATGACGCCCTCCTGCGCCTTGAAGAGCCTGTGGGCGGTTTGGACGAGCATGTTGCCCTTGCCGTCCTCGGTGCCGTTGCTCAAAAGCCCTACGCGGGGGTTCCCCACCCCGAGGGCGATTTTTGCGTAGTTCGCGCCGAGTATCGCGTTGTCAACGAGGCTTTCGGGCTTCGGGTCGGGGGAGGCGCCCACGTCAACAAATATGAAATTTTTGGTCTTGCCGGGGATTACCGTCCCGAGGGCCGGCCGCTCCACCCCGCGCATCGTGCGCAGCTTTATGGTGCCTCCGGCCATCAGGGCCCCCGTGTTTCCGCAGCTCAAAACCGCGTCGGCCGTGCCCAGCTTCACGATTTCTATCGCGCGCATCATGGAGGAGTCCTTTTTGGTCTTGATGGCCTGTATGGGCTTCTCGTCCATGCCTATGACCTCGGAGGCGTTGTAGACCTTCACGCGCGGCTCCCTTATGAGGTTGTGCCTCAGAAGCATGGGCGTCACGACCTCCTCCCTGCCGACGACGACTATCCCGAAATCCGACCTGTCCTCGGAAAGGGCGTTTTTTATGCCGATTATGATTTCCTCCGGGCCCAGGTCCGAGCCCATGACGTCTACGGCGATAGTTGGAGTTTCGGGTTTCATGGAGCTGTGGGAATGCGCGCCGCGTTTGCGCGCAAAACCCCGTGTTCAGGCGAAATTTGCCGGCAAACGAGCGGGCGCCGCAAAAGAAAAACGCGGGAATTATTTTGAAAATAAACCCGCATTACAATAAAAAAAGACTTCCAAGACGCGCGCCTTAGACCTTGACGCTTATCACCTGGCGCCCGCGGTACATTCCGTTGGAGGGGTTGACCCTGTGGAGCATGAAGAAAGAGCCGTCAGCCTGGTCTTTTGCGACCTGCGGAAGTTTGTATTTGTTGGCCGCACGGCGGAGGCGCGTGCGCTGCTTTGACTGTTTGCGTTTAGGTTGACCCATTGTTTTGCCTTTTAAAATTTAATGAAAAGATGACTACGTTATGCCGGGAGCCCTCGTTGTCAACACAATTATTTCCGCGCGCCCCCGCGCCTAACGCGGCAGGATTTCGCCGGCGAGCGCGTCGAAAATCCTCCGGGAAGTCTCCGAGACGGAATCCGTGTGCAGCGACTTGTCTATGGGTATGCGCGCGAGTATCCCGACTCCGAGCTTTTCCGCCGCGGCGTCTGCAAACCCCTCCCCGAAAATGAACTCCTTCGAGCCGTCCGGCATTGGCAGGTACGCCATGTTTTCCACCACCCCGAGGATTTTTACGCCGCTCTTTTCAAACGCCATTGCGCCCCTCGCGGCCGTTATGGCGGCGAGCTCGTTCGGGGTCGTGACTATCGCCGCCCCGGAGATCGGCACGGTCTGCACGGCGCTCAAAACGGCGTCGCCGGTGCCGGGGGGCAGGTCCAGAACCATCGCGTCGAGCTCCCCCCATTCGACTTCGCCGGCGAACTGCCTTATGGCGCCGGTCACCATCGGGCCGCGCCAGAGCAGCGGCTGGGAGTCGTCCACGAGCATTCCCATTGAGATCGCCTTTATCCCGTCCATCTCGGGCGGCACGATCTTCTGACTCTCGTTCACCGTCGGAAATACCTTTCTGCCGAAGAGAACCGTCGCGCTCGGCCCGTGGATATCGCAATCCATCAGCCCCACCCTCGCCTGGCCGCCCGCCGAAAACCTGCGGGCGAAGGCGCGCGCGAGGTTGACCGCCACGGTGCTCTTGCCCACCCCGCCCTTGCCGGAGGCTACCGCCACCGTAAACTTCACGCCCGCCAGCCCCTCCGGAACGCTCTCGGCGCGGGGGGAAACTTTTTTCGACGGATCCTCGGAAAGCAGCCTGACGTCGAACTCGACGCCGGGGAACCTCTCGGAGAGCGCGCGGGAGGCGTCTTCAAGGACTTTTCTGGCGGCGTCCTCCGCGCCTCCGGTGAAAATTCTGACTTCCGCGCGGCCCCCGTCGGCCTTCGCGTATTTCACCATTCCGAAGGAAACGATGTCTTTGGAATACGGCGGGTATTTTACGGACCGCAAGGCGTCTATTATGTCTTCTTTCGTCATTTCGATGATAGGGAAATCCTGATGAGCTCTTCGGCGTTCGCGTCGGCGCCGAGCTTCGCAACGGCGGCGCGCACGGCCTTGTCGGCGTCGGCGGGCTTGACCCCGAGGGCGACGAGCGCGGCAAGCGCGTCGGACACGTTTGCGGAGCCGGAGCCGCCCTGCGGAAGTCCGGAAACCCCGCCGGGCGCCGCCGCCCCGAACGCCCCGCGCAGCTCGAGCACGAGCCTCTCCGCCGTCTTGCGCCCGATGCCGGGGCACTTGGAAAGCAGAGAGACGTCGCCGGCCATAATCGCGCTTTTCAGGGCGGAGGCCGACATGCGGCTAAGCATGTTCAGCGCGATTTTGGGGCCTATCCCGGACACCTTTTCGACGAGGACGGCGAAGAAGTCCCTGTCGCCCTCCGTAGCGAATCCGTACAGGGTCTGGGAGTCCTCGCGGTATACGGCGAGCGTGTGCAAAAGTACGTCCGCGCCGATTTTCGGGAGGCGCTCGGCCGTCGTGAGCGGGACGCTCACCCCGTAGAATACGCCGTTTACGTCCACCACGGCGCCGAGCGGGGAACTTTTTGCGAGTTTTCCTCTTAGGGCTACGATCATGATTCAAAAATTTGTCTGAACGGATAATCGCGGAAGCGGATTTTTTTGACAAGATATTAAACGCAAAAAAACGCGGCGAATAACATTTAGCACTTGGGGGGGCAGTTTGGGAGGGAGGATAGGATAGAAAAAGAATCGAGTTTTTTTGCAGTACGACGCTCCGTCGGCGGGAGGAAAATGGGGAAACGGCCTTCGGAGGGCGGTTGAAGTGGGAGGGAAAATTCGTTTCTGCGGTACGTTCGCGGAGGGAAACTAAATGGTGGCGAATGACATTTAGCAATCGGTGGCGGTGGTAGGGCATGGCGCGGTTTGGAAAGGAAGTGGAAGAAATATTTTTTTTCGAGAAGCTTGACATTGTTAAAACTCTTGTTAGTCTCCAAATTATTATGAAGACAAAACACTTTCACATTCTCACATTGTTCTGCGCGGCGGCTTTCTCCGGCGCTTCG
>DBGCYC010000079.1:0-3549 GCA_048390825.1 Candidatus Merdousia sp. | reverse complement strand
GATGTAGCGGGCGTTGGCGCGCAGGGCGGCAAGGTCGGCAGCGCCGAGGTAGCCCATGCCGCTTTGGATTCCGCCGACAAACTGCATAAGCACGCTGTCGAGCGAGAGCGAAACCTCTTTCAGGGCTTCGACCCCCTCGGCGGTAATCTTGTCGCTCTTGACCTTGAAGTCGTGCCCGTATCTGGCCGCGCTGCCGGCCTTCATCGCGGAGAGGCTGCCCATGCCGCGGTACTGCTTGTACATCTTGCCGTTGATTTCCATAACCTGCCCGGGGGCCTCGGGGCATCCGGCGAGCAGCCCGCCGCAAATCATGGCGTCGGCGAGCGTCAGGGCCTTTACCATGTCGCCGCTCTTGGTTATGCCGCCGTCTGCGATGGTGCGGACCCCCGTCTTGCGCGCCTGCTTGGAGCACGCGTAGAGGGCCGTGAGCTGCGGTATGCCGACCCCAGCGACCATGCGGGTGGTGCAGATGGAGCCCGGGCCCTGGCCGATTTTTATGGCGTCCGCCCCGCATTCGGCCAGGTATTCCACGCCGGCCGCGTTGGTGACGTTGCCGCCGATTACCGTGATTTCCGGGAAGGCGCCGCGTATGGCCCTGACTGCGTCGCCGACGCCCTGCGTGAAACCGTGGGCGGTGGAGACCGCCGCGACGTCGAGCCCCTCGTCGATCAGCCTGCCCACGTGCGAAATTATGCTGTCGATGTCGAGGGACCCGTCGGGCTTGCGCATGAGCGCGATGGAGGCCCCGCAGAGCAGGCGGAATTTGGAGTCGCGCGCGTTTTTCTGGACGGAGGAGCGCTCATCGGAAATCCTCTCGATGTCGCTCAGGGTAAAGAGCCCGCGCAGCCTGTCGTCGGAGTCCACGACGAGGAGCTTGTGGACGCCGAAGTGCTCGTCGAAAAAGGCGTCCGCGACGGCGATCGGGTCGGAGCCCAGATCCTTCTGCGCCACCGTGAACACGTCCTTGCGCTGGGTCATCGCCTTCGCAACCGGAAGCGCGGCGTACCGCTCCTTGACTATGCTGCCGGGCAGAAGGCCCACGAGCTTGTTGGCGGCGTCCACGACCGGGAAGGTTCTGAACCTGAAATTTTTGTCCGCGACGAGCTTCAAAACGTCGCCGATGTGCATGTCGGGCGAGACTTTTATGGGGTCCTGAATCAGCCCGTGGATATAGTTTTTGACGCGCGCTACCTCGACCTGCTGCTCCCTTTGCGACATGTTGCAGTGTATCAGCCCGAGGCCCCCGTTGAGCGCCATGCCGATTGCCATCTGCGATTCGGTGACGGTGTCCATGTCGGACGATATTATGGGCAGCGACAGGGAAACCTTGTCGGAAATCGAGGTGTCGAGGCGCGTCTGGCGCGGGAGTATGTCGGAGTACTGCGTCGCCAGCGACACGTCGTCGTAGGTGAGGCCGAAAGCCGCGTTTTTCGAGAAAAACTCGTCGGCGTTTAGAAAAAAGGTTTCGTCGATGCTGTTGCTCATAGTCGGTGGATTTTCCCCTACGTGGGTTAGACTCCGGACGCGGAATTGTCAAATTATTTTTTTGGGGCGTTAAAAAACGCCCTCCGCCGGAAAGTGGCTGAAAGGCGTTGGTGCGTTGAATTTGAGGAGGGGCGGCCTATTTTTTCCCCGAGAGGGCTTTGATAAATTCGGCGCTCCTGTCGGTGGTCACCGAATCAACGCCCCACTTTATGAATTTTTCCATGTCTTCAACCCTGTTGACGGTCCAGACGGCGACGTACATACCGCGGGATTTCAGGTCGCGCACGTATTCTTCCGTCAGCCCCCAACAGGATACGTCCACGCCGTCGAGGTTGGCCGATTTCACGCGCCCGGCTATCTCGCCCGCTTCGGGCAGAATCTTTCCGTCGCGGTTTTTGATGTTGTACAGAAAATAGCACTTGTAGCGAGGATTCCTCGACTTGGCGTCTTTGAGGGCGTTGAAATCGAACGATATCAGCGAAATTTGACTCTCGTCGAGCCCCGCCGACTTCCTCGCCGACTCGAGCTTTTCAAAAAATCCCTTCGGATAGTTTTTGATTTCAAAGAAAATAGACTTCCCCTTTGGAATCTCCGCAAAGACCTCCTCCGCGGTTGGAATTCTAACGGGGGACATGCTTTTGAAGCTTTTCGACGCCAGGTCGAGCGTTTGCAGGTCATCGCGGCCGAGTTTTGCGATCGGCATGTCCGAACCCGCGAGCTTCTTCATCTCGCTTTGCGTATGTATGCATACTATGTCCCCCGCCTCGGTGAGGTAAAAATCCCCCTCTATAATATTCGCGCCGTTGGCGAAGGCCGCCCTGAACGCGGGCAGCGAGTTCTCGGGAGCCTGGGTGTTTTCCCCGCGGTGCGCGACAATTTCCGCGCCCGCGGCCGTAAAGGCGGCGGCGGTAGCCGTCAATGCTATCAGCCGGATTCTCATAGGCTTTGTTTTCACAGGTTTTGAATCCAGATGTTGCGGTACGAAACCGGGTCGCCGTGGTCTTGGAGCTCTATCGGCCAGTTGGCAAGCTTGTGGGAGTATTTCGCGCCCTGGGCCGGATGCAGGCGCGTGTCGTAATAGACGGGGTCCTCGTTGTGGATTCGCACGCCGTTGTGGTACACGGTGAAAGTCGGGTGGCTCACAAGCCTTTCGCCCTCGAAGCGCGCCGGGCGGTACTCGATGTCGTAAGTCTGCCACGCCTCGGGCTCGAGCGAGGCGTTTACTTTCGGCGGGTGCTGGCGGTAGATCGATCCGCAGTCGTACCACGAACCCTCGCGCCCGAAAGAATTGAATACCTGGATTTCGTAGGGGCCGACGTATACGCCCGAATTGCCCGAGCCGTTCGGCGGAATTTTAAATTCAAGGTGCATTCTGAACGCGCCGAATTTGCCCTTGCTGCGGATAGTGCCGTCGCGCCGCTTCCCGTCCACGGAGAGCGGCCTCGATACCATGGCGCCGTCCTTCAAATCCCACGCGCACGGCGAGCCGTCATACGCCTGAACCCACTGCGACATGTCACCGCCGCCGAACAGCACGACCGAACCCTCCGGCGCGGCGATCCCGAGCGTGGGGGACTTAATGTCCATGCGCCTGAGGGAGAGCTCGACTTTGTTCCCGTTGGCGAGCGTTCCCGAGGCTCTTATCTCGGCGGGAGTAATCTCTCCGTCCAGGTTTGCGCCCTTCGTGCCTTTAAGCTCTATTTTCCCGTCCCTGGCGGTCAGCCCAGAGGCGCTGCAATGCGATTCCGAACGCGCGAAAACCGCCGATAGCAGGTCGAATTTGTACGTGCCGCCCTCCTTCACCACGCGCCCGTAAACTTCCGGGGAATGCTCGAGCGGATAGGATTTCGCCCCGAGGATTTTCCCCTCGTAGAATCCCGCAAACGGATCTTTTGCGAACAGAAAAAACGGCGCAGCCATAACGGCCGCCGCAGACAGTATTTTGAATTTGATGCGCATAGATGACAAACTACGGCGCAGCCTTGCGAAAGTCAAGCGCGCTTGCGGAAGAGATAAATAAGAGGGGGTCTGTGCGACCCCCTCTTAAACACCCCCGCAGGCGCG
>DBGCYC010000078.1:0-2550 GCA_048390825.1 Candidatus Merdousia sp. | reverse complement strand
TGAGCGGTTTTTGTTCCGGCGATGCCTGTGATAGCGCCTTGCAGAACCTTTTTTATCGAAGGTATCAAACTAAAAATGCTCAAACGTTTGGCGCACTATGCCAAACATTTTGGCGCGATGTATCGCGCGGTATGTCGCTATGCTCTTTGCCCGTCTGGTGTTATAAGGCAAACGCAGTTCGTCGGATCCGGAAAAGCCGTGTGAAACGCCGCCTCCCCAGACGTCATGGCCGCGCGCTCCTACACGCCGCGCGGCGACGCGCAACATGTAGTTGTCAATTTCAAAGCCAGATTGTAGTGCGGGTGAAATGCGCCGCCATCGAAGATTTCAAAAAAAACGGGCGGTGGAAATATATCCCGATTCCCATGCAGTCGATACCCTTTTGCCCAAGAGAGGCGTTTCCCCTTCAAACGTTCGGATTTCCGGCATATTGTCGGCCTTTCCGGGCATTTCCCCCTCAAACTAAATCCGGAAATCCGGAACCCAATCCAACAAGCTCCCTGTTTCGGCGGGTTTCGGCAACCTCCGGCGGTTTTTGGCAGGTTTTGACAGCTTTTGGCGGATCCTCAAACCTTTTGAATAAAATCAGCGCGCCGGCGACCGTTCCGCGGCCGCGGATTTTTCACCGTCTACGCGGCGCAGTTTCCCGCTCCAGACGGGACCTCCGGATTTCGGATATTTCGGGCTTTTGCGCAAAAAATGGTTGCAAAACGCGCGCGCTCGTGGGATAAAACCAACAGAACCTCTGGAATGTTCGAGACTGCCCTACCGGTTCCCCGCCTTAATGATAATAATACGGGAGCTCGACCCGGTTGCGGCGGATGTCAGGCCGCCTTTGTCGCGGAAGACAGAAGTCGCGGCGGAAGCACCCACCTCTTTTTTTGGAGGCTGCGAAACCAACCCGGCAAGACGGCAATTCCGGGGGTTCCCATTTTGCCGATCCGGCGGATCCGGGACGGCTTTTTTTATTTTTCGGACGCGAAATCCGCGCCGGCAGATTCCGAAATATTATGCAGAAAACCCGTTCGCACTGGGCCTGGGTGCCCCCGCTTTATTTTATAGAGGGTCTGCCGAACGCAGTGGTAGCCTCGCTCTCCGTGGGCTACTACATGTCGATGGGCGTCGGCAACGCGCAGGCGGCGATGCTGACGAGCGGCCTCTACCTGCCGTGGTTTTTGAAGGGTCTCTGGGGGCCGTTTGTCGATTCGGTGTCCTCCAAGCGCAGGTGGATTCTGTTATGCTCCGCCGTTTTCGCGGCGTGCTTTGCGGGGCTCGCGGCGGCGGGATTCATGCCGCGCTGGATTGCGGCGAGCGCGCTGATGTTCTGGACGCTCGGGTTCGCGTCGGCGACTTTCGACATCGCCGCCGACGGCTTTTACATGCTCGCGCTCGACGAAAAGTCGCAGTCGTTTTTCGTGGGGATACGCAACGCGTTTTACAGGGCGGCTGTTTTGTTCGGGCAAGGGGCGACGCTCATGATAGCGGGCGTGTTCAGGGATTTCTTCGATTCTCCCGCGGGCGGTTGGGCGGTGGCGTTTCTTCTGTGCGCGGCGATAGCGGCGATGTCCGCGGCGTATTTTTCCGCAGCCCTGCCGAAACCGGCGTCCGACGCCCCGCGCGCCGCCCCTTCCGCCCGCGGGATTTTCACCGATATGCGCGCGGCGTTCGCGGAGTTTTTTGCGCGGAAGGGGATCGTCTCGATTCTCGCGTTCGTGCTCTTTTACAGGTTTGCGGAGGCGCAGCTTCTGAAAATCGTACAACCGTTTCTCTACCACGGCCGCGAGCTCGGCGGGCTCGGGCTGCCGCTCGAAAGCATAGGGCTGGTGTACGGCTCCGCGGCGCCGGCAGCCCTTCTTTGCGGCGGGATTCTCGGCGGGATTCTGATATCGAAAACGGGGCTGAAAAAGGCGCTCTTCCCGATGGCGGTTGCGATGAACGCGCCGAATGCGATATATGTTTACATGGCGCGGGCGCTTCCGGAGTCGCTCCCGGAAATCGCGGCGCTGATATGCTTCGAGCAGTTCGGATACGGCTTCGGATTCGCGGGATACATGGTGTACCTCATGCGCGCGTCCGACGGGAAAAACAGGACGTCGGCATACGCGATATACACGTCGTTCATGGCGCTCGGCATAATGGCGCCGGGGTTCTTCAGCGGGGCGGTTCAGGAATTTCTCGGGTATGCCGGATTTTTCGAGTGGGTTCTGCTCTGCACGCTCGTCTCTTTTCTTGTGACGTATCTGGCATTCCGTACCCTGCGCGATTAGTGTTGCCACGCGCGCAGATCAGCGAGGGGGAGCAAAGAAACGCCGGGGACATAAAGTCGAGATTTCGCCGTAGTCAATCCGCCCAGACAATTTTGGCGCAAACGGCATTAAACCGCCGCAATAAAAACAAACCTTTCCGCCCACCCAATCACAAACACCGCAGTGTCAAATACGCCTTATAATCAAAATCTCCATACTCCAAAAATTTCCCTTCAACCCGTACACCATCAATAACAGAACTCAATCAAGCTTAAACAATGCCGCAACGAAGAATCCGTCCTTT
>DBGCYC010000077.1:0-24047 GCA_048390825.1 Candidatus Merdousia sp. | reverse complement strand
ATCCAAATTTGGAGCCGTAGCTTGCGGAAGAACAAAATGCCTGTCATACGGTTTACACCGACAACACGGGCGGCGGCGCGGGCAGTACTGCCCGTGAGGAAGAGGTCTAATAACCGTTTTTGTTTAGATAACGGCAATCGGCAATAAGGAACAATATTCATTGCGGACATCTTGCCAGATAGTCCGCAAAAAGTCAAAAAAACACCTTGACAATCCGGCAATCTTACTTTTTTTGTATGGCCTATACTGCTTAGGTATCTGCTTTTTTACGTCTTTTACATCTAAGCCAGTGCTTAAAAATTAGTTAACATTAAGAACCTGAATAACACACATTCTCATATAAAAAACAACCCGCCGCCTCCGCGCCCTAACATGCCCGGCCTTAGCCTACTCTCTTTCGGAGCCGAAAGCCTTTCGCCCGTCACCGGAGAAAACAAGACCGCCACGGAATGGTGGGATTGGAGCGACGCGTCAAAGTGGGCCCCGTCCGTTCCGGAAGTCGCCGGCAACGGCCCGTCCGTGGATATTAACAACGACGGGAAAAAGCCAACCTCCGCTATAAACCCCGGATTCAGCGCCGGGAAAGTCTTGATAAAAGCCACCAACCCTTCTGAACACGTATATTTCGATGTCGAGGGCGACGCCTCTTTCTCCTCTCTCGACATAAGCCAGAATTCGCGTAGCTGCTATGGAACCTATATCCGCGTGCTGACGGGCTCCACGCTAACCGTCGGCGGAGACGTCTGCGTGTCGCCAAGCAGCGTGTACTACGCAAATGCCATAAACTTCGGAGACGCCGCGTCCGCCGGCTACAACGGAAGTTTTCACATAGGCGGCAACCTCAATCTGAGCGCGAATGTCGAAGACGCATGGTTTAACCTGACTTTCCAAACACACGGAACGTTATCGGCCGACGGAGTGGTAAACATGGCCGAAAGGCTTGTTCAAAGGCAGTATGGCGTCATATGGAATATCGGTTCCGAAACCACGCGCAACGGCGGCCTTCAGGGCTCCAACCTATACGGTAAAAACCGGCTTTCGCTGCAAAAAGACATAACTTTGACTTTTACCAACAACTCCGGGATATCGGCAAACTGGAGCGGCGCGATAGACAACGGCGGCAAAGTCCTCAACATAGTAATGTCCGAATCCGCGGCGGGCTCGCAGGAACTTCACATAACCGAAGGGAGCGCAAACGGCATAACGCTCAAAGGCGGAACTTTTTATCTGTCGTCCGCCTCCGGCGCAACCGGAACATTGTCGCTCGACGGCGGATTTTACGACGCAAAGGGCAACGGCGCAAAATTCGCGAGCGACGAACTCGCCTCGGGCGGATTTATATTTGAAACGGGCGCGCTCGAAAACGGCTACAAGGTCTCCGCCGGCGAACTCTCGAAATCCGGGACGGGGAAAATACTCGTAGACTTCAAAGGGCTCTATGCGCCCGACCATTACGGACTGGAATTCGTGCCGATTTCCGCCGACGCAGTGGACGCGGCCATAGACCTTGAAAACGCGGGCGACGACTTCGCCGCGGCGAACCTCCACGGCGGCCACGCAACATTCAAATGGGCGAAAACCGACGGGAGATGCGATCTCTCCGTGGCGTTCTCGGAAGTCCCGGAACCCGCGGCTTTCGCCGCCGCCTTCGCGGCCGTGGCGCCCGTTGCCGCACTCGGAAGAAAAAGGAGGTGACGGAAAACCTTTCCGGGGGAGGGGCGGAGTTTTTAAGACTCCGCCTTTTTTTTGCGCCTGTTCCCCCCGGCGAAAGGACGGGTAGGAATGCGAAACGGCGGAAAATTCGGAAGAAAGGCGCCCGGAGCGCGGGGGAAAGAAAATTAGTTGACAGTAAAATTTTCCGACATAAACATCAGGAAAATATTAATCGAATCAATCGTATGAAAAAAATTCATCATTACGCCCTTACCCTTTTGTTTTCCGGGGCCGCCGCCCTTCAGGCGGAGAGCCTGAGCCTGATTACGGGCGAGGGCGGCGAGCTGTCGGACACCGGCTGGAACTGGTCGGACTCCGCGATGTGGACCCCTTCGGTCTCCGAAGTGGCGGGCAACGGCCTCACAATCGACGCCGTCACGACAACCCAGATCCTTTCCACAATCTCCGACGGGTTCACCGCCGGCGACGTCAATGTCATGATTAAACAGAACGCCCCGGCAGCCTCGTCCGGCGGCAGCGGCCATTTCACCCTGAACATAGACGGCAATGTAACGTTTGACAGCCTGTCCTGGATGACAACCTCTCCGGGATGGTGGGGAAGCTACATAAAAATAAAAAGCGGTTCGACGCTTACGGTACGCAACGACCTCACTGTCGGGAACTCCGGAACCAACGCGTATTTCATAAATTTTTCCTCCAACGGCGACGCAAATTACGTGGGAAACCTCGCGGTGGAAGGCGGATTAAACATCAATGTCACAAACGGCGTGACATCGCACGTATTTTATACCGCCCTCGATTCCTTTACCGTCAACGGCGCGGTGTCTATGATTACCCAGAATGCGGGCGACGCGGGGAGATGGCGCATAGGCAACCGCAACACCTCCATAGGCGGCCTTTCCGGGGCAAGCTCCTCGAACCATCAATTGTACATTGACGGCGATACCACCGTCACTTTCACAAATAAGGGCGACTATTCCTGGAACGGGCTCATAACCGACGCCGACAGCGGCGCGGCGAACTCCGCCAGCTTCAACATAGTCATGGACGCCTCGGCAACGGGCAGACAGACGATGACGCTCACGGGCGGATATCTCAACGACATCACGCTAAACGGCGGCAAATTCGTTCTCTCCTCTGCGAACGCGACCACCGGGAAGCTGTCGCTCAACGGCGGATTCTTTGGAACCGCCGACGGCAAAACCGCCGTAAACTCCGCCGAATGGAATTCCGGGGGTCTGCTCTTCGACATGGCCGCCCTCGAAAACGGCTACAAAATCAGGATAGCCGGCGAGTTCAAAAAGGCCGGATCCGGGCAGGTTGAAATAGACTTCGGCGGACTCAACGGGGAAGACTACATAGGCTACACGTTTGGCCTCATTACGGCGGGCTCGCTCAACGGCTTCGATACGGGCGATGCCAATGCCGACTTTGCCGCGAAAAACCTCTACGGGGCTCTTGCCGAATTTGCGTGGAACGACGGTACGCTCACCGTGACGTTCGGGCAGATTCCCGAGCCCGCGGCCTTTGCGGCGCTTTTCGGCGCGGCGGCCATGGCGCTCGCGCTCCGCAGAAAGAGGGCGTGAGGCAAACGGGTCTTTCGCAAAAAAATGCGGGGTTGTCCGGCCCCGCATTTTTTTGCGCACGTTTTTGCGGGCATTCGGCATTGGCGCAGAACGCGCTTTAAATAGGGAAAGTTTCGTCTGCGGACGGAACCGCAGAGTTTTTGCGCCGCCGTTCGGAAGTCCGAGTGCCTGCGATGCAAATTGCGGAAAATTATCCGCGCAACCCGGGCGCAGACTGCGCCGGGAGACAAAAAGGCGCGGGCTCAGAAAGGGAAACTGTACGGCGCATTCTGTCCCGGCGCGCATTAGGGTTTCCGCGCCGTTTCACTTGCGCCGGCGCGATAAACGTCGAATGGAACTCCGTCGATACCCCGTTCGCCGCGGCCCAAACCGGCGCCCGATTGCGCCGAAGCCCCCGGCGCAATCGCCTTGGCGGCGGCCTTTTTCGGCAGACGGAAATAGGCGCCGGATCGGCGTTGTCTAAAAAATTTATCTATTCTTTCAAATCTGCGGATTTTACCAACATAAATCCAAAATAAATATCAATTACATTATTGATTTTTATTGGATTTTTCGGGAAAATATTAAAATAAAAATGAACAAAATTGTTGCGCTGACCTTTCCCGCAATCCTGATTTCCGCGACTCTCTCCGCAGAAACGCTGACGTATGACAATTCCGCATACGGTTCGTTTTACTACGCGGACTACTGGGGAGGCATACTCCCGTCTGAATCCTCCGACATACTATTTACCGGCGCGCAAACCGGAAGATATGAACTCGACGCAACGCAGGGGATAACTGTCAACAGCGTCACCGACAATGCGATAGTTTCGGAAGGATACGGAAACAATATTTTCATAAGAATCGGCACGCAGACATTTGCCATAACAAACGATTTGACCCTCGCCTCCAACCACCGCTATTCCCCGTTCACATTCCGCTCCGACATGGACGGAGAGGGAGAGGTTTCGATAGGCGGAAATCTGATCTCCCAAGCGGCCTCCGACGGAACCGCGGGCGAATCGCTCTTTGGCGAAAAGTACATACTCAAATCCGTCACAGTGGGCGGAAACATCGAATTGCAAAATTCAAAACTGCGTTTCCACGCGCATAATCTCTCCGCGGCGGGAATGCTGAACTTTTCCGGGGGAGAACTTAATTTATTTTACGGAACCGCGTCCGGACAATCTCTCTCCTACTCTTTTGGCGGAATAAATGCCACCGGTAAAACCATTTATTTTGGCGACGAAGCCGACAACGGCGGCCTGAAAAATTCAACCGTTTCCATAGAGCTCAAAAATTCCGGCGCGGCGAAATTCAGCGGTTCCCTTGCCTGCCACAAGAACACCAGTTCGGGAAACGCCTTCCGCCTGAACATGAACGCCTCTTCCGATTCCGGCGTCCAGTATGTCGACCTATCGGGAACGGGCGACCTGAATTTTTCCTTCGACAGCGTCACCGTAACGCGCGGAAATCTGAATTATTGCGACGCCCTCGGGAAATCCGCAATATACCTTGAAGGCGGGACCCTCTCCGCCGCGACCGCCACAGACGAAATCGCGGTTCTCGCGGCCGAAAGCATCTCCTGAGAAGCCGGGAAAATCTCCTTCGACCTGGCGGAAGACACGGGCGCGAGCGACAAAATCGTTCTCTCCGGAAACCTTTCAAAGACGGGTCTTCCGGACGCGCTCCGCGAAATAGAGCTCGTTGCGAACCCCGACGATCTGGCCGCCTGGATAGAGGCCAACGACGCCCCCATAACCTACACGCTCATGGAGTATTCGGGCACCGACATGGCAAATTCCGACGTCGCATTCGCGCAAATCGGCGGGATAAACATCGAGTGGAATTTCGGGGACACCGCGCTCACCGTCACCCTCGGCAAAGTCCCCGAACCCGCGGAAGTCGCCGCCGCAATCGGCGCAATCGCCCTGGCGGCGGCCTTCCTCCGCAGGCGGAGACAGTAGGCGAAAATCCGGCATTAATATAAATAGAGCCTGCGGAATTTTCCGCGGGTTCCATTTTTTGCGCGCCCTTCGCCGGCAGAGCCCGTCCCAACGGGAATATTTTTGAAAACGCCCGTTTCACGATTCACCGCCGAAGCGCGAAACGGAACATGAAAGCATTCTGCAACCTTCGCATGCTAAAAAAACCGCCGGGCTGTCGGTAATAATTTGCAAAATTCGGAAGAATGCCTTTACTGTCTCGGGTTTATGGAAGACGCCGCGCAAAATGTTTCGGGAAACGACGAACCCATCATCAAAGTCCGGGGCCTGCGCCACGTGTACAGCGAAGGCGACGGCACAAAGGAGGTTCTGCACGGCATAGACCTCGACATATTCCGCGGCGAAATCGTCATAATAATGGGGCCTTCGGGCTCGGGGAAATCGACGCTGCTGAAGCTCATGGGGGCCCAGCTGACCCTCCAGGAAGGCGAAATCGTCGTAGACGGGAAGCCGCTGCGGGGCGCGGACAAAAGCCGGCTAATGCAAATCCGCCGCAACCTCGGCTTCATATTCCAGAGCCATCATCTGCTCAATTCTCTGAAAGTCGTCCAAAACGTCCAGCTCCCGCTTGCCTTCGACCCGGACGCCACGGCAAAATCCTCGCGCGCCGACGCCTTTGAAACGCTCTCGACGGTGGGCATCGCCGACCAGGCCGAAAAGTTCCCGACCCATCTCTCCGGCGGTCAGCGGCAAAGGGTGGCCATCGCGCGCGCGCTGATACGCAGGCCGAGCATAGTGCTCGCCGACGAGCCCACCGCCTCGCTCGACCAGAAGAGCGGGCGCGAAATCGTGGACATAATAAAAAAGATGGCGCGCGAATTAGGCGTCACCGTGGTTTTGGTCACGCACGACAACCGGATACTCGACATAGCCGACCGCATAATATCGCTCGTGGACGGAACTCTCCAAACGGGCGCGGCGCGCGCCGGGAAATAAGCTTTGCCGCGGCGCGCGCACTTCCGAACGGCGCATTCGCTTCCTGCTGCGCGCTGAAAAACTGCGCCCTTCAAAACCGCCGGGCAGCAATCAGTCCCGATGTGCCGCATCGCAAGGTTCGAGGGGAAAATCGAATATTTTTTTTTGGGGGGGAAAAACGCCCATTTTTGGAGCTTTCCGGAAGGGGCGCCGCAAGGGGCGTTTGGGGAGCTTGCAAAAAAATTGCAACCTCCGTTGAAGCCGCTAAGCGGGCGCGTTATTCGCAAGGGCGTTTTTCCTGGCGCGCACTTCGCAGACGCGGTTTCAAACGCGGGCGTGGCATGAGACTTTCGGTTCGGCGCAAATGAACCCGCCCGCCGTCGGCCTTCCATTGAGCGGGCGTGATTGCCGTCTCGCGCGGCCGCTATATTTCGCGCCCGCAGATGTTGTGAACGAACACAAGTCCGTCAGCGCTGGAAAAGCCGCGTGAAACGCCGCCTCCCCGCACGTCATGGCCATGCGCTTTTTTCATGGCGCGCGTCCAATACGCGCGCATCATGCAGCCCGATGTCGGTTTCGGCGCCAGGTTGCAGTCTGGATAAAATGCGCCGCCGAGGGCTTCAAAAACCGGCGGCGGCGTAAATATGCCCCCTTCCCACGCAGTCGATATCCTTTTGCCCATTAAGGGCCGTTTTTCCCTTAAACGTTCGATTTTTTTGCATATTATCGGCTCGTCCGGCGTTTTCCCCCAACCCGGAAACTCCAACCGCCCGCAAGTTCCCTGTTTAGGGTGATTCGGCGGATTTTGGCAACTTTCGGCGGCTCCCCAAAACTTTTGGGCAAAATAACCGCAAAAGGCTCCGCCGCGACAATCTAAAAACCCGCGCGGGATTCCGGCCTTTTTACCCTCCCCATGCCGATCCGGCAAAAAAAACCGCCGGCCCCTTGGGGCGCGGCGGATTTTCGGCGTTCGGGCGCGCTCAGATGGCTTTCAGCTTCGCAAGCAGCGCGTCTTTCGTCGCCATTCCCGACGCCCCGAGGCGCTTGGAATTCTTGAAAAATATTATGGTCGGAATCTGGTTGACGCCGTATTTCTGCGCGATGTCCGGAGATTCGTCCACATTGAGCTTGCAGACGAGCGCGGTGTCGCCGACGGTTTCGGCAAGCTCGTCGATGGTGGGGCCGAGCATGCGGCACGGGCCGCACCACGGGGCCCAGAAGTCCACGAGGACGGGCTTGTCGCTTGCTATTGTAGCGTCGAAGTTCGACGAGTTGAGGTGTATTACTTTGTCTGACATATTTCGGGTTTTGCGTTGTTTTTGCCGATTGCGGCTTTCGGAGTCCGTCGCGCCGGATTCAGAAATATCGGCAGGTTTCGTTGTTTTGATAAGTCTTCCGCTAAAAAAAGACAGGCGCATGCGCGCGCCTGTTCTGAAAAAAATTTTTAAATGCAAAAGCGCGCGGCTAAATGTCCAGAACAATCATCACCGCAAACGCCACGGCGACCGCCGCCGCGACAAAGTCCACCGCAACCGACACGGCGCTCGGGGAATCGTCCGCGGCTGCCACGGGCTGCGCGGGACGGGCGGAGGCGGGCTTGAACGCCGGGCGCGCGACATTGGCCTTGGGGAGCGCCGCGGAGGGTTTGGCCGCGACCTTGGGCTCGGCCGTCGGCAGGGAGATTTTCGGGGCGGGCGCGGCGGCCGGCTTTGCCGCCGGGGCCTCCGGCAGAACGGGCTTTGCCGAGGGGGCTTCCGGGAGCGCGGGTTTGGCTTCGGGGTTCGCGTTGGGCTGGATATTGTTCGTTTCTTCTGGCATTTTGTTTTCGGGGATAAATATTTGTTCGTGGCGGCCTGCCGCGCTCGGCAAAAGCCGCCGTAGTGGTTCCAATATTCCCATTTATTTTTTCATTTCAAGCTTTTTTATGTTGATAAAAATCCGCCCGGCGGAAAAATCTGCCAACTATGATTGTTGACACGGACGTTAAGGCTTCGGCCGACGAGATATGGAAGAGATTCGGCCACCTGTGGAAGTTTCTGGACGTCGACCGGAAGCGCGCCGAAATCTCGGAGCTCGAGTCCAAAATGGCGGCCCCGGGCTTCTGGGACGACCACGCCGCGGCGCAATCCGTCATTTCAGAGCTCGCGCGGCTCAAAAACCTCGTAAACCCGCTTGCCGCCCTTAAAAAGCGCTCCGACGACCTCGCCGCCCTCTTTGAGCTCGCCGAGGAATCCGACGACGACGCGGAGCTCGCGGAAGAGCTCGCCTCCGAAACGGCCTCCCTCGGAGAGGCGCTCGACGCGGCTGAAATAGGATCCTTCCTCAGCGGCCCGCACGATTCCTGCAACGCGATAGTCACCATACACGCGGGCGCCGGCGGCACCGAGAGCTGCGACTGGGCGGAAATGCTGATGCGCATGTACATGCGCTGGGCTGAACGCAGGGGCTACAAAGCCGAAATCGAGGACGTCCAGCCCGGGGAGGAGGCGGGGGTCTCCCGCGCGACCTTCCGCGTCACAGGCCCCAACGCCTACGGATACTGCAAGGCCGAGCGCGGGGTGCACAGGCTCGTGCGCATAAGCCCGTTCGACGCCAACAAGCGCAGGCACACGTCCTTCGCCTCGGTGGACGTCATCGCCGAAATCGAGGACGACATCGACATGGACATCAAGGACGAGGAGCTGAAAATCGACACCTACCGCTCGAGCGGAAAGGGCGGCCAGCACGTCAACAAAACGGAGTCCGCCGTCAGGATAACCCACCTGCCCACCGGCATAGTCGTCGCCTGCCAAAACGAGAGGTCGCAGTTCAAGAACAAGGCCAGCGCCATGAAAATCCTCAAGAGCCGCATCTACGAAAAACTGCTCGACCAGAAGCGCGCCGAGATGGACAGGTTTTACGGCGAAAAGGGAGAAATTTCGTGGGGCAACCAGATACGCAGCTACGTATTCCAGCCCTACCAGCTCGTGAAAGACCTGCGCACGGGGGCGGAAACCGGCAACCTGCAGGCCGTCATGGACGGGGATTTGGACATGTTCGTAAACGCCTGGCTGCGCGCGGGAATGCCGACTGCGCGCAGCAAAAATTACGCGGCCGACGCGGAGGAATAGGCGGTGCTCGACTGGCAGATAAAGCCCCTTTCAAAAAAATCGGCGATATCAGGGCGCGACATCGCGCCGGGGGATCACGTCGTCTGCGCCGTGTTTGCCGACGCCCTCGGAAACCTCGACAGGCTCGACTGCCACGCCGACGAATTCGACCCGTCGAAAATAGAAGGCAAAATAATCGGGAGATGGGAGCGCACGGCGAGCGCGAATCCGGAAGAGGACGAAAGGGCCGCGCGCCGCATGGCGCTGTCGTCGTCCGAAGACTTCTTCGTCTCGCTCTTCGACGGCTCGGGGGTGAGCGCGGACGAATCGGACGCGGTAAAGCAGATCCTCGCGCTGCTGCTTGAGCGCAAGCGCATACTCCGCCCCGTCGGCAGGCCCTCCGGGGGAATCCAAAAATACGTCCAGGCGTCCACAAAGAGAGAATTTGACGTGCCGCAGAAACCCCTCGGCGCGGACTTGATAGCAAAAATGCAAACCCAACTCGGAAACATAATCGTATAGGCCATGAAAAAATTCCTGAAAATTTTTATCTTCGCGCTCGCGGGCGCGGCCCTTGCCGCGTGCTCGGGAGACGACGAAAAGAAGAACACCAAGCTCCTGACTTTTCACGTTGCGAACGACCGCACGCTCTCCCAGGGCCTGACGCGCAAGAAAGTCACCATGCCTTTCAGCGGGTTCACCGTCCTGATGAACGAGGATCAGTTCATGTACACGGGCGACATCAAAAAAATCGACCTCGCGCAGGTGACGCTCATAGACGGGCCGATCACGGGGTTCCTGTTCACCTGCAACGACAGGGGCCGGAGGCGGCTCATGCAGGCGACCGCCGCAAACATGGGCGGATACATCGTGGTGATGTACGGCAACGAGCCGATAGGCCTGCGCAAGATAGACTCCGCCATCTCCGACGGCACGCTCTTTACGCACATAGAAATACCGAAGGACAGGGACGTGGCCAAATTTTACGAGGAGCTCTCGAAATCCGTGGACACGGTGGAGGAGATAAAGAGGGAGAAAAACGAGGGCTCGACCCTTTCGTGGTAGCGCGATGGGCCGCGCACGCGCATTTGCACTGGCACTGGCGCTCGCCGCGGCGGGCGCGCGCGCGGATCTCGTGTGGCCTACGGAATCCAAGGCCTTCGGCGAGGGCGCGCCGTACCGGGAATTTATACAGCCTACGGCGAGCGGCCGCCCGGAAAGCGGGCTCTTCGGAGACACGCGCAACAACGGGTACCGCTTCCACGAGGGTATCGACATAAAGCCCGTGCGCCGCGACAGGAAGGGGGAAGCGCTCGACGGCGTATTTGCCGCCCTGCCCGGCAGGATCGCCATGATAAACCGCGTCGCGGGCAACAGCTCCTACGGCAGGTACGTCGTCATGGAGCACCCCGCCCTCGACGTCAACGTATACACGCTTTACGCGCATCTGGCGGAAATCGACCCGTCGATAAAGCCCGGCTCCGAACTGCCCGCGAAGGGGAGGATCGGCCGCATGGGGCGCAGCAGCTCGACGATACCCATAGCGCGCGCGCAGGCGCACCTGCACTTTGAAATCGGGCTGATGTACGGCAGCAGATTCCAGACGTGGTACGCGGCGCAGAAGTTCAGGGAAAAAAATTTCTTCGGCAACTACAACGGAATGAATTTGCAGGGTTTCGACCCGCTCGAATTTTACAGCGCGGCGAAGGACGGGAAAATCGGGAACGGCCTCGCCGGCTACATACAGGGACTGCCGACGGCGGTAGTCGTCCGCGTCTACACGAGGGCCGTGCCCGACTTCGTCCGCAACTACCCCGCCCTCGTCGACAACGACGGGGAGGGCTGCGGGTGGGACATACACCTTACATGGTACGGCCTGCCGAAAAAATTCGAGCGCATAAAAAAGCCCCGACCGGGCGCAAGGAGCGGCGAGGTTGAGATAGTCTCCTACAATCCGGAGGAAATTTCGCGCAAATGCCGGCGCCTGCTGACCGTCCGCGAAGGCAGGCCCCCGCAAATAACCAAGGGACTGAAAAACATACTGAATAAAATTTTCCCGTAGCCGCCGCGGCGGGAAACGCCCGGAGTAATCCGCGCGCGGATTCCGATCCGGCCAATTTCCGCGCCGACTAAAACGGCCCCCCGCAACCACCGCTTCGGCCCGACGGACGACTGCATGTCCAACGCCCCCGCCCCAGGAACAAAAACTGCGTACAGGCTCGTGACAAGCATAGACCGCACCCTGCGCAAATACAGGACATCCATGCCGACCGACCCCGAAAAATGGGCGCGCATCTGCATATAGGCAATAAGCGCCACAACGAGGTCCGGGCCGGCGGCTTCCGCCACAGCGCTGGGAGATCCGGAACGAGCTCGGCCGCAAAAACCCGTCGGGGCGCAAAAATATGCGGGACGGCACGTGCGCGCAATATGCGGGCTTCTGCTGCGCGGTTTCAAAAATCATAAAAAAGCGCTTCCCCCGCATAAAAACCGGCGGCCCTGCCAACACATGCCTGGGAAAATCGCCGCTCTTCCCGCTCGTCGACGCCTGCAAAAAAACGGGCGCCCCGCTCGACTTTTACTCCCGGCGCTCGCACCCCTCGGAAGTCGCCGGAATGGCCCCGCACCCCGCCAGGGCGCGCACGATGCCCGACTCGCGCGGGTTCGGGGCGCAGAGATCCGCCTGAACGAATGGCGCTACTTCCCGCTGAAATGGGGAGAACTGCGCTCTCCGTCCGACAAGCAGGCACGGCACGCAAAGCTCGGCGCGCTCACATGCGCCGCCCTCCTCGCGCGGCAGGTTCCCCTGATTTCGGAGGATACCACTACGCCACCGTCGGCCCTGGAAGCTTTTCAACCGGTATGAGATAAAAAAGAAAGCCCGCTAAGGCAGACTCGCCTTCGGGGAAATCATAAAATATTCCGAAAAGCCGCTCGCGGTATCGGGCTCCGGAAACATATGCGCGCTCGCGGGCAAAACGGCGCGGGGGAGCGCGCGCGGTTCCCGTGCCGCTCTTCAAAACAGGAGGGCGTCCTGAACATTTCGCCCGAAGGCGCGATAATTAATGACAGACGATTTGAATTGCGGACGATTTGAGCAAATTATGGATTATTGCGGACGCGAAACGGATTTGCAGCCGCTTGTCCATATTTTCAGGTTTGACGGATTTTTCCCCGGGAAAACCCGGATATGGGCCGCCGCGCCAAACGTTTGACCGGCTTTTGTTTCGACGATGTCCGCACGCCCCGGATTGAAAAAATCCACTGCAAACGCCTTGCGGATCCTTTTTTATCTCCTTGCATGGAAGCTATGAGACTAAAAACAGCCAAATCGGCACACCATATCAAACCTTTTGGCGCGGCACAGCGTCGGGCGCGGAAGGCGCGAGTGCGTTCGTCTGCGGCGACTCCAAAAATTTCGGGCGCGACGACGACTTAAAGGCGCGGGCGAATACCGTTTCCGTGCCCATACGCTCGGACTCCGCCGCCGCAATGGCGAAATTTCAGGCGCCCCACGGGAAAGCGTCCGCCGCCTGAAAATCAGCCGAAGAACCTTTCCCCCAAAAATTCCACGAGCTTTTTTGCGAGGGGGTATTTGCCGTCGGGCGCGAAATCAACGGTTTCGCCGGAGCGCATTATGAGCTCTATCTTGTTCCTGTCCGAGGCGAACCCGTACTCGTCCGATGCGACGCTGTTGGCCGCAATGCAGTCGAGATCCTTTTCCTCGAGCTTTTTCCTCGCGTATTCGGCAACATTGTGGGTCTGGGCGGCAAATCCCACGAGAATCCTGCCGCCCTTCCTTTTGGAAAGGGTTTTCAGAATGTCGGGGGTGCGCTCGAGGCGCGGGCTGAGGTCTATCCGCGACTTCGGCGCCTTGCGGTCAAGCGTCGCGGCGGGCCGCACGTCGCTGACCGCGGCGGACATTATGAGTATGTCGCAGGAATCGAAAAGCCTTTCGCATTCGCGGAGCATGTCAAGCGCGCTCACGACGCGGGAAACGCTTACGCCGCAGGGATCGCCAAGCTGCGACGGCCCGAGCACGAGCGAGGTATCCCAGCCAGCCTCGGCGGCCGCGAGGGCGATGTTCCAGCCCATTTTGCCGGTGGAGGGATTGCTTATGAAGCGCACCGGGTCGAAATGCTCGCGGGTGGGGCCCGCCGTGACGAGGCATTTTATTTTTTTCATCGTCCGGATTATCCGGCGCGCCCGCCGCGCGCGCAAATAAAATCCGATTTTTGCTTGTTAAAAGGCGGCCCGGGGGCAATTATGAAAATTTTATGGATACCTCCGGGCGAGAAAAATCGAGCGTGGCATTTTGGTCGCTCTGCGCGGCGGTGATGCTGACCGCCTTTAAGGCAGTCGTAGGAATCGCCACCGGCAGCCTCGGCATACTGTCCGAGGCGCTGCACTCCGGACTCGACTTCGTGGCGGCCGCGATAACGTGGGCGTGCGTGAAGATGTCGGGCAAGCCGGCCGACCGGGAGCACAACTTCGGGCACGGGAAAATCGAAAACCTCTCGGCGCTCGCGGAGGCCGCCCTGCTGCTTGCGACCTGCGCGTGGATAATCTGGGAAGCCGTCCAGAGGCTCGCCGGCGGGCATTCGGAGGTGAGCGTGGGTTTCTGGAGCTTCGCCGTGGTGCTTACGTCCATCGCCGTGGACTTCACGCGCTCGCGCGCGCTCATGAAGGCGGCGAAAAAGTACAGGAGCCAGGCCCTCGAGGCCGACGCCCTCCACTTTTCGACGGACATACTGAGCTCGTCAGTCGTCCTCGTCGGGCTCGTATGCTCCGGATTAGGGTGGCCGGCGGCGGACTCGCTCGCCGCCCTCGGGGTGGCGGCCGTGGTAATACGCGTGTCGTGGAGGCTGGCGCGCAGGGCGGTTGACGAACTGCTCGACAAGGCGCCGGAGGACGCGCGGGCCCAAATACGCGAGATCATCGGCGAAATTGACGGCGTCGTGAAGTCGCACGACCTGCGGGTGAGGTCGTCCGGCTCCGACTACGAAATAGACGTAAACATACACGTGGACCGGAACCTTTCCATCGTCGAGGCGCACGACATCTCGGAGCGCCTGGAAAACTCGATACGCGCGCGCCTCGGAGGCTGCACGATAAACGTGCACGTCGAGCCTGATTAGGCCCCGGGCGGGCGCGGAGATTGGCCTTACCCGCCGCCCCAAATACCGTTACGGGCCAGAAACATGCGGATTTCGCGCAGAATCTCCCCGGCGTCCACCCTGCCCTTTAAGAGATTGACGTCGGCGACCGCCAGCATCCGGGCAAAAAATTCGCGGGCGGAATTGTAAACACGGAAGCTCTGCTGCGGCGGCGAGGGCGCGGCGAGCGCGGAAGCGTTCATTCCGAGGCTGTCGGCTATGTAGAGCGCGCGGCGGCAGTGGGAGTCCTGCGAGACTATCACCGGGTCGGACACCCCAAATATATCCCTGCACCGCCTGACGGAGTCGTAGGTGCGCAGGCCCATCGGATCCTCGACGACCGCGGATTCCGGAACCCCCGCAAGGGCGAGGTCGCGCTTCATTCGGGCGGGCTCGTTGTAGTACCTGTCGCGGTTGTCGCCGCTTGCTATGATGCGCGAGACCGCCCCGGACTTGTAAAGGCGCGCTGCGGAATCTATGCGCGCCGTATAAAACGGGTTGGGCGCCCCGCCGGCGAGCCGGTTTGAAGTGCCGAGCAGCAGGGCCCATCGCCCCTTCGCCCCGATTTTGGAGACGTCCTCCGTGGAATGGAAGGAATCCACGCGCACGTAGCAATACGCCCCGAAAGCGGCAAAGCATATCGCGGCGAGCGCGGCGGCGCCGAGAACGCGCTTTACAAATCCATACATGCGTGCGTTGAAAAAGGCGCCGCGCGGAAAAGTCACCGGTTGCGCTTGCGCTTTCTGGGGGCCTGCTCCTCGAGCACGGGCTCCGTGCGGTAGGCGAAGCCCTCGAGCCTGCGGCGCTCTATTTTCGCCCCTATGAACGCCTCTATCCTCTTCAAAAATTCGGTCTCGTCGGAGGAGTAGAGGGTGATCGCCTTGCCCTCGCGGTTCGCCCTTCCAGTGCGCCCTATGCGGTGGACATAGTCCTCGGAATGCTCGGGGACGTTGTAGTTTATGACGTAGCCCACGTTGGATATGTCGAGCCCGCGCGAGGCTATGTCGGTTGCGACCAATATCCTGGTTCCGCCGTCCTTAAAGTCTTTGAGGGCCTTGTCGCGCTCGCGCTGCGTGCGGTCCGAGTGGAGGATCGACACGGCGTAGTCGTGGGCTATCAGCCATTCGCCGATTCTGTCGGCGTCGATTCTCGTGCGGGTAAAGACGATGAGGCTTTCAAACGAAATGCTCTTGAGAACCTCTATGAGCATGTCGTACTTCTGGATCCCGTCCACCGGATAGATGAAGTGCTCTATCGTGTCGGCTGGCGAGTGCACCACCCCGACCCCGACGGTCTCGGGATCTTTTAGGGCCCACTTGGACAGGCGCAGCACCGCATCGGGCATGGTCGCCGAGAAGAACAGCGTCTGCCTCTGTTTCGGGCAATACCTTATGATGTTCGACACGTCCTCGATGAAGCCCATGTCGAACATCCTGTCAACCTCGTCGAGAATCAGCCAGCGCACGCCATTGAGCGATATGTTGCGCTGGCGGATATGGTCGAGAAGCCTGCCGGGGGTGGCTATCACCGCGTCAACGCCCGCGCGCAGGGCGCGAACCTGCCTTTCCATGCTAACCCCGCCCTGCACGAGCAGCGGGCGCAGCGAAGTGTATTTTGAAAAGCTTTCAAAGGCGTCGGCGCTCTGGGCTGCGAGCTCCCGCGTTGGGCTCAGGACGAGAATCCTCGGGCCGCCTGGCTCGTGCGCGCCCGCGAGCTTCACCGCCGGCAGCGCGAATGCGGCCGTCTTTCCGGTGCCGGTCTGGGCGGTGCCTATGACGTCGGAGCCTCCGAGAATGACGGGGATAGCCGCGCTCTGTATGGGGGTGGGCGAAGAATAGCCCATGTCCTTTACGGCGGAGAGAACCTCCGCGCCGAGGTCGAACTCCGCAAATTCGGGGATCGCGCCCTTCAATTCCTCCATGCTCAGGGGCGCGGGAACCTCCTTCGGGGCGGAGGGTTCGGGATTTTCGGGAATATCGGCGTCTTTCGGCGCGGAAGTTTCGCCCCTGCGGCCCCTGCCGCGGCTTCCCCCGCGCGAACCTCCGCCGCGGCGCTCCTGCCGGGGAGAATCCGCGCGCCCGCGCTTGCGGGGCGCGCCGTCCGGGCGCTCGGAAAGCTTCCTCCGGGTTCCCGAGGGCTTCGCGCCCCCGCCGGAAGGCGACTTTTTTTCGGAGCGGGAAAAAATTTTCCCGATAGACAGAATTTTCTTTAACAATTTCATCGAATAAGGCGATTCAAGCAGACGCCGCAACGGCCTTCAAGCTAAATTTTGCCCCCTCTCCGCGGCCGCTGCGGGGCAAGAAATTGTTGACACGCCGGCGGGCGGGACATACGATTTTTTCGTATATGAGAAAAATAACAGCTTTATTTATACTCGCCGGCATTTTCGCACTCCCCGCATTCTCACAGGAAATGCCCGCGGACCTCAAATCCAAGCTCGAGGCCAAGGCCGCGGAGCTCCAGCCGTCGAGCAAATCCGCCGCAAAGACATGGCTCGTGAAGCAGATGAACGCCTGGGAGTCTATCCAAAACCTTGCGTTCGCCGCCGACGCCGACGACATCGAGATGATAAAAAAGCTCGCGGAAAAGAAATTCCCGCTCGACTACGTCTCGCAGGAGGCTTTCATAAACGAACAGGCAGTCGCGGCGGCGGGCTTGCCGGATCTCAAATCGCAGATCGGCAAGGCCTCCTACGACGCGATAAAGGCTAAATTCGACAAGGAGGGAAAGACCGACCTCAACGATTTCATCAACCTGCTCAACTCCCAGATAGCGGCGAAGTCGCAGCTCGAAATGCTAAGGCCGCTCCCCTCCATAGACGAGTCCACGTTTTCCATAACAAAGGAGGTTCTTAAAAAGAAATACCCCGACGACTTCCTCTCGCAGCTAAACGAGCTCAAAAAGCTCTCCAACGCCGTAGACGCGGCGGCCGACGCCGCCTCAAAACCCGGCGCGGCGCCCTCGGCCCCCCTCGGGGCGGATCCCGCCCCGGGACAGACGGCGGGCGCGGCGGCGCAGGCGGGCGCGAACGCCCCGCAGCAGCCCCTTACGCTCGCCGAACTCAACCTCAAGGCGCGCGAACAGTTCAACTCCCACGCGCTGACAGTGGAGGGTGATTCCAAAGTGACGGGGCTGCCCGTCGTCATGCACGACAGGCAGGTTATCCTCATACCGTTCAGCGCGTTCTCGGGCGGCCCGAACGTTTCGATAATGAACAACCTCGGCGAACAGGTTGAGTTCGACAAGTCCAATATTTTCGCCTCGAAAGATTATCCGTTCGTCATCGTGATGCCCAAGTCCATCCCCTCCTCCACGACGAACGCGAAGCTGGCCACCGACAAAGAGTACCGAGAGATCATTGGCAAGCCGATATTTTTCATGGGCTATACCACGACCAATATCCAGATCTTCCCCGTAAAGCTCAACGCGGTCTCCGACCAGACGCTCGTTCTCTCCTCCCGCATACCGAACAACTTCCTCGAGGGGACGGTTCTGATAAACCCGGAGGAAGACCTCATTATGGGCTCCATGATAGCCTTCAAAAAGGAGTATCCGAAAGTCCAGTGGGGAACGCGCAACAGCGTGACTTTCCTGCGCCGCACCATCGAGACGAAAAACCCGTTCCTCACCTGCGTGCGCATAGACCGCCTCGACCGCTGGGAAAAGCTCGACTTTGAAAAGCTCGCCCAGCAGCGCCAGAAGCTCGAATCCGTAAACAAGCTCCTCTGGGACTTCATACTGCTCAACACCTCAACGAGGCTCGTTGACACCGAAAAGCTCGCCATTGTGGGGAAAACGGTGTCAAAATACAAGGACGAGCTAAAAACGCGCATGGAAAAGTCGCGGTTCGACAGGCTTTTCAGACAGTACCTTCAAGATTTGATGATGCTAATAAAAAGCGAGTTGCGCGACGTAAACCCCGACGAATTCTATACGATATACCGCTACGACCTCAACCAGGCCGTAAACGCCCTCAAAAGCGTCTCCGCCTTCTACGACAACGCGATACGCACGAATTCCCTCAGCCCGCTCATACCAGACGACATAAAGAGGGCGCAGAACAGGTAGCGCCGCATTGCGCACCGCCGCGCGCGGACAAAAAATCCCGGGTCATGCGCCCGGGATTTTTTTGTCCGCCGGCAGGGGTCACGCCATGTGGTCGAAGCCGGAGCCGGAAAAAATTTCGCGCCTCCCGCCGGGGCCGGAGACGACGATTTCTCCGGCCTCGGCGGCGTCCGCGGGCGCGGATATTCTGCCTATCCGCGATAGCGGCGTCGGGAGGGATTCGGCCCACGCGCGCTCGAACTCCCCGCAGTCCCCGCGGTACGAAAAAAGCAGCTCGTAGTCCTCCCCCCCGCAGAGGGCCTCGCGCAAAGTCGCAGTTTTCCCGCCGAACGACCGGCGCGGAACGCAATCGCCGAATATCTCCGCGCACGCGCCGCGGGGGATTATGTTCCTGACGTCGGAGGCGAGCCCGTCGCTGAGATCTATGCACGCGCCTACACCCCATGTTTCGGCGAGAAACTCCCCCTCGGCTATCCGCGGCTCGAAATCCAGATGCCTGCCGCTCTCGAAAGACAGCCCGAGCTCTCCCGTGACGTAGAGCGCGTCGCCCGCCCGCGCGCCGGAGCGCAAAAGGGTTCTCTCCGGCGCCGTGCCCAAAAGCGACATGTGCATGGAAAAAAACCTCCCTCCGGCCCGCGCCACGTCGCCGCCCACGATTTTTACGCCAAGCTCCAGGGCCGCCCCGGAGACTCCCGCGCAAAATTCGTCGAGCCACCCGAGCGACAAATCCCCCGAGACGATCCCGCTGGCGAGGGCGAACGCCGGGCGGCCCCCCATGGCGGCGATATCGCTCGCGTTGCGGTTGACGAGCTTTTTTCCGGCGAGGCGCGGGTCGGCCGAGGCGTCGAAATGCCGCCCGAGTATGACGGCGTCGGAAGTGGCCAGCATGTCGCCCCCGCCGAGCTCCTCGGCGCGAATGAGGGCGCAATCGTCGCCGGGGCCGAAGGGCGGCTTCGGGACCGACGCCCCGAAGGCCGCGCAAATGCGCGCTATAAGCGCCTTTTCCCCGAGCGAGGAAAGGGGGTCTTTTTCAGAGAAGGGATTCATTTTGCAATCCAAATTATTCCGAGGTTGAGCGCGTTGAAGAGGGCGTGGACTATAATCGGGGAAAGGATTGAACCGCTTTTCTCGTAGGCCATGCAGAGCATAACCCCCATCAGCGCGAGCGGCAAAAACACGAAGGCGTCGGCGTGTATCAGGGCGAACAGCGCGCCGGACAGCGCCGCCGCCGCGGAAGGGCCGCAGCGCAGCGGGGCAAAAAACCCCTTAAAAACCCTGTACAGCAGCCCCCGGAAAAACATCTCCTCCGCTACGGGCGCAAGCACGACGACCGACAGGATTGCCGCCGCCCCCGGCCCCCCGGGCATGGACGAAAACATGTCCACTATTTCCTGTTTCGGGGGGTACTTCCCGCAAACCGCAAAGTACGCGCACGCTACGAGGGCGTTCGCCGAAAACACCGCCAGCGAAGAACACACAAAAAACACGCCCGCCGAATGAAGCGCGCGCCGGGACAGCCCGAACCCGATGGAGAAATCCGCGTCCGACAGTTTTTTGAAAATTAAAACCGCGGCTACGGCGGAAACTTGCAGGACGATGGTCGGCAAAAACACCGAGAGCGGGTTTTCCGCCCCGAGGGCCCCCGCAAAAAGCCTGGCCGCCGACATGCCGGCGAATGCCGCGGACGCGGCGAGAAACGCCAGCAGCAGAAAGTCGGACGGCCAGCGCATCGGAACCGCAGAAACCCCGCGCGGATCCCTGCGCGCGAAGGCGGCCCCGGCGCGGAAGAGCCCCGCGACAGCCGCGGACAGAACGGCGGCGGCCGCCGCCGATGGAACCCAGGGCGGCATCAGTCGCCGAAAACGCTTTTCCCGCCGACGAACGTCCCCACGACCTTGCCGCGCAGCGGCTTTCCCAGCCACGGGGAATTGGAAGAGCGCGACGCGGGGGATTCGTAGACCCACTCGGCGTCTTCGTCCACGAGCGCGAAATCCGCCGGGCGGCCCGCCCGCAGCGTGCCCGCGTCGATCCCGAGTATCCGGGCCGGATTCGTGGACATCAGCTCCACGAGCTTCATGAGGCTTATTCTGCCGGAGCGCACCAGCGCCCCGTGGCAGACTGAAAACGCCGTTTCAAAACCCGTTATCCCGAACGGAGCGGCGTCGAAAGCCATGTCCTTTTCGGTGTCGGTGTGCGGCGCGTGGTCGGTGGCTATCACCTCTATCGAGCCGTCGGCCACGCCCCCTATCAGCGCCTCGACGTCCGCCCTGGAGCGCAGGGGCGGGCACATTTTGAAATTGGCGTCGTACCCGGCGAGACATTCGTCCGAAAGCGAGAGATGGTGCGGGGTCGCCTCCGCCGACACGCTCGTGCCGCGCCTCTTGGCCTCGCGTATAATGTCAACAGACAGCGCGCTCGATATGTGCTGCAAATGTATATGGCACTTCGCGTAGTGCGCCAAAATCACGTCGCGCGCCACTATTATGTCCTCCGCCGCCGCCGGCCACCCCCCGAGCCCGAGCCTGACCGACCACTCGCCCTCGTGCATCTGCCCCGAGCGCGTGAGCGTGGCCTCCTGGCAGTGATCCATGACAAACAGGCCGAACATTTTCGCGTACACCATGGCGTTGCGCATGAGCTCCGCGCTCTGCACGCACGAGCCGTCGTCGGTAATCGCCCTGACGCCGAGCTTCGCAAGCGACCCTATCGGCGCGAGCTTCTCGCCCTTCCTGCCCTCGGTGATGCACCCGCTCTGGTAGACACGGACTTTCGCGGACTCGGCGATGATGTCGTTTATCAGGCGCACAGCCGCCGGAGAGTCCGCGGCGGGAACGGTGTTGGGCATTGCCATAACCGACGTAAACCCGCCGGCGGCGGCCGCCGCGGTGCCGGTGGCCACGCATTCCTTCGAGGTCTGCCCCGGCTCCCGAAGGTGCGCGTGCATGTCCACAAACCCCGGAACGAGGGTGAGCCCCTTCGCGTCAATTTCGGCCGCGGAATCCGGCGCGGAGTCCGCAAACACGCCGTCCCTCACGAAAACGTCGCGGACGCAGTCAAGGTTTTGGGACGGGTCCACGACCCGCGCGTTTCTGATTTTGAGCCCGCTCATCTCGCGCCCCTCCCGGACATCGCGCCCATGCAAAGTTTCATAACGGCCATTCTTACGGCGACCCCGTTGGTCACCTGGTTCAGTATCACCGACCTGCCGGAGTCGGCGAGGAAAGAGTCCAATTCCACGCCCCTGTTTATCGGTCCGGGGTGCATTATTATCGCCCCGGGCTTGAGCAGGTGCGCCCTCCCCCTTCCGAGCCCGAAAATGTTGGCGTACTCCGAAATCGACGGGAAGTGCGCCGAGCTCTGGCGCTCGTGCTGTATCCTCAACAGCATCACGACGTCCGCGTCCGCCACCGCCTTAGCCAGGTCGCAGGAAACCTTGACGCCCATGCTTTCAAACTCCGGCGGCACGAGCGTGGACGGCCCCGCCAATGTCACCTTCGCCCCGAGCCTGTTCAACAGGTGGATATTGGAACGCGCCACGCGGCTGAACAGTATGTCGCCCAAAATCGTCACCCTGCGCCCCTTGAAATCCGGCCCGAGCCTTTCGCGCATCGTGAAGGCGTCCAGAAGGGCCTGGGTCGGGTGGGCGTGCGCGCCGTCGCCCGCGTTTATCACGGGTATCCCAACCCTGTCGGCGAGGTACTTCGCCGCGCCGGACGAACTGTGGCGGACTATTATCATGTCCGCCATGAGCGCCTCGATGTTTCTGGCCGTGTCTTTGAGCGTCTCGCCCTTTACCGACGACGATATGCTCGACGAAAAGCTGATAACGTCCGCCCCGAGCTTGTGCGCCGCCATCTCAAAGGCCGTGCGCGTGCGGGTGCTCGGCTCAAAAAACAGGTTCACGACCGTCTTTCCGCCCAGGTACGGAAGCTTCGTCCTGTCTTTCTTAACCTCCGCCTTGAATATGTCCGCAAGCGAAAAAATCTCGCCTATTTCCCGCAGGGAAAGATCTTCCGTGCACGTCAAATCCTTGCGGGACCATGAAACGCCGTCCAAAAATTCCTTAGCTGTCATGCCCATTTGAGGATTCAAGCTAACAAATCGCCCGGGGTAGTCAACAAAAACAAGGGCGCAAAAAACCCGCGCCGCAAAAACCGCGGCGCGGGAAACGGGCCCCGCAGGCGGGGCCGCGACGCCGGAAGGCAAAGGCTATTCGGCGGGCTTCGTCTTGGGCAGCCCCGTGACGCGCGTCACCGTCTTTATGGCGCCGCGCTTGCGCAGGAGGTCTATGCGCTCGAAGCGCTTCAATACGCTGCGCTTTTTGGACGATGCGGAGCCTCCGCTCTTAAAACTGCTATGCTGGGACATAAATTTCTCCTTTTTATAAAATCAAATAAAAGGCCCTATTAAACTCCGGGTTTCCCGAATTGCAACATTTTTTTTCGCCCGCGGCGCGGCCGCGCCGCGAAAAGAAAAGATTGACCGGGCGCGCGTTTGCGATAGGTGTTCCATTCATGAAAAAGTTTATTCTCTGTCTTCTGACTTCCCTTCTAACGCTCGCGGGCTTCGCGCAAAAAGACCCGTTTGTCGGCTTCTACCAAGGCGAAATATCCGGAGCGAAAGGCTATCCGCTCGGCAACTTCCCCGACCTCTTCGCCGAAGTTTACAGGGGCCCCGACGGATACAGGCTCAAGCTGCTCTCGCAGATCATGGCGCGCGCCGAACCCCACACCATAGTGGACGCCCTCTCCGCGGAAAACGGCGAAATCGCCCTCAAAGACGCCGGCAACTTCAAGCTCAACGGCAAAATAACCCCTCAGAAAATCGAAGCCAACCTCACATACAACGGCAAGCCCGCCAAAATCTCCCTCAAGAGAATGAATATCGTCCCCCCGACCCTCGGCAAAAAACCGCCGCTGGGCGCGATAGTGCTCTTTGACGGCAAGGATCTGTCGGCGTTCGAGCGCGTCCACGGCGACGGCCCCGCGCACTGGGAAATCAAGGACGGCGCGATGGTCGTCACCGGCGGCGGAAAAGACAAAAACGGCAGGAACCTCAACGGAACCCTGCGTACCAAGCAGGCATTCGACGCGGTAAGGCTCCACCTCGAATTTAAAATTCCCGCCGAATACGGCATCGCCCGCATACAGGGCAGAGGAAACTCGGGCGTGATTTTCGGCCCCTACGAAGTGCAGGTTCTCGACTCCTTCGGAGCCGCGGGAAACTGGGACGAATGCGGGTCGATCTACCGCATGCACCCCCCGTACGTAAACGCATCGCTCGAACCCGAGGCGTGGCAGACTTACGACATCGAATACTATCCCGCGAAATTCGACGGCGACACGCTCGTGGACTTCCCGCGCTTTACGGTCTACCTCAACGGGGTGCTGGTGCAGAAGGACACGCCGGCGTATTCCTGCACGAGCATAGGGCCGCGCAACTTCGCAAACTTCAAGCACCCGCGCAACGGAGTGAAGCTGAATTTGCAGGATCACACAAACAAAGTGGCGTATAGAAACATCTGGGTTCAACCCCTTTGATTTGGCGAATGCTTTTGGCGAATAGCTCCGTTAGG
>DBGCYC010000076.1:0-8035 GCA_048390825.1 Candidatus Merdousia sp. | reverse complement strand
CCTACACGCCGAGCGGCGACGTGCAACATGTAGTTGTCAATTTCAAAGCCAGATTGTAGTGCGGGTGAAATGCGCCGCCATCGAAGATTTCAAAAAAAACGGGCGGCGTAAATATATCCCGATTTCCATGCAGTCGATACCCTTTTGCCCAAGAGAGGCGTCCCCTTCAAACGTTCGGATTCCCGGCATATTGTCGGCCTGCCCGGGCATTTCTCCCTCAAACTAACCCCGGAAATCCGGAACCCAGTCGCAACAAGCTCCCTGTTTCGGCGGGTTTCGGCAGGTTTTGACAGCTTTCGGCAAGTCCTCAAACCAGTCGCGGCAATCGGTTCGGCCGACACGTAGGCGGTTTTTGGCGACTTTTGGCGGCTCCTCAAACCTTTTGAATAAAATCATCTCCGCAAAGCGCGCAAAAAAATGCGGGGCGGAATATATCCGCCCCGCGCCCTTCCGGGGAAAAGCAAAAGGCCGTCAGAGACCAAGCTTTGAGGAAATGAACTTGTACTGCTCGCTTCTCTCGTCTGCGTTGCCCTTCATTATCTGCGGAAGCGCCGAGCGCATAAAACCCTTGTCGCGGCTCCTGGCGAGCTTCTTTATTATAATCTTGGAGGCGTCGGACGCGAGCGACTTGTCCGCGGATTTCAGAAAGCGCGCGAACTCCGGAAGATCCCCGTACGTTATGGTCTTTTCCACTGTGGAGACCACCTGCTGGGAGCGGCCGGGGGCTGCGAACATTTCCCAGAGCTTCCTGCGGGCGTCGACGTCGCCGCGAATCACGAGGATTTCGAGGGCGATGAGGTCGCTTTCCGCCTTTTCCTTCAATATGGCGGCCATCGCGGGGCTCGGGTTTTCGTTCAGTACGTTGCGGGCCAGCGGCGAGAACGGCTTTTGCCACTGCTTGTAAATGTCCCAGATTTTGCGCAGGCTGGCGTCGTCGGTGCAGATGAAGCGCGCCGCGTAAATCGCCTCCGCGCGGATGTCCGAATCGGGGGAGTCGAGCTCCGGCGCGATGACGGGGTAAAAGCGCGTGTCGCCGGAAAGCATGAAAGTCCCCATCGCGGCGAGCTTGCTCTCGCGCGGGAGGCCCGGGAACGCCGCTACGATTTTCGACGACTCCGAAAATTCGCGCCTGCCGTTCATTGCGCGGCCGGCCGGCGCGGCGAGATTTCCGCCGCCCATTATGAGCTTGTCGAGATACCTGTTGCCGCCCTTTTTGGCGAGCAGCGCGCGCAGCCTTACCGCCGAACCGCAGTCCTCGCCGACAAGCGCCAGCGCCCTGCGCGCGTCGCCCCTGTCGCCTGCGGCAAAACGCAGGCGCGCGAATGATACGAGCGCGTTTTCCGCCGCCTTTTTTACGGCGGGGTCGGAACTTTTGGCATTCTTTTCCAGTGGCCCCAAAACGGCTGGATCGCCGATCGTCCCGAGCGCCACGGTGGCAAATTCCGCGAGCTTCGCGTCGTCCGAAAGCGCGGACGGCGCAATCGCCCCGGCCGCTTCGGAGCCCCCGAAGGACGCTATGGCGGAAATCATGGTCTCCCTGCAATGCCTGTCGGAGGAGGATTCCAGCGCGGATTTGAGGGCGTCGAAGCCGTCTTGGCCGAGCCCCATCAGCACGTTGCACGCCGACGACACGCGCGCCGGGTTTTTGAGGGCGGGCGCCAGCGCGGGGACAGTATCCGAATCCGCAATGGGCTTCAAAATCAGGCAGGCGTCGCGGAACGCCGCGTCGGATACCGGCTTGGACGAGATCGCCCGCGCGAGATTTTCGCGGACCTGCGCCGCCGAGCCCTTTTTCTGGGCCAGCGCCGAAAGCTCGAAAAACCAGGAGTTGTCCCCGCCCGCATCGTAGGAGGCGAAGTCGTCGTAGACGTCCGCAGAGGCCGCGGCAAAAGCCGCCATAGCCGCGGCGGCGGCAAAAAGTTTCAAAGTTTTCATGGCTGTAAAAATTCTCCTTTCCGTTTACGCCTGAAGCTGCCACGGGGCGCTGTACGCCCTGTCGCACATGCGGGCCGCCTCCGGGTCGCCCGCGATTTCCTCCCTTTTGGCGTCCCACTTTATCGGGCGGTTGAGCCGGTAGGCGATTTCCGCCAGCAGGCAGCCGGTGTTGGTGCGGTGCGCGATGCCGATGTCCGTCACCGCCGCGCGGCGGTCGAGAACGCTGTCGATGAACGCCGTGAAGTGGTTGCCGCTGCGTATCGGGAAAAGCCTGCTCTCGGTCGGCAGAATCCTCGTCTCGGCGATACCGAGCGGGTTTGAGTAGAGCGTCTCGCGCGAAACAAAGAGCGTCCCCTTCGTCCCGAAGAATTCCACGCCGTTGCGGTTCATGTCGGAAATTTCGATTTCGACGCCGCCGGGGTAGTGCATGACGACCTTGAACTTCAGCGGCTGGTCTGAAAAACCGCTCTTCGGCCACTCCACGAATTCCGGAACTATCTCCTCCGCGCCCGAGCCGTCGTAGCCGAGGGCCCAGTGGGCGATATCCAGATGGTGCGCGCCCCAGTCCGCGATTTTGCCCGCGCTGTAATTCGTGACCCCCCTCCAGCGCGTGAAAGTCTTGCACGGGTTGTAGTAGCTCGGCTGGGCGGGCCCCTGCCACATTTGCCAGTCGAGGCCTTCGGGCACGGGGACGGGCTTGAGGATTTCCGCCTTGAAGTTGGAAGGCAGGCCTATCCTGACGCGCGCGACGCGGCCGAGATAGCCGTTGCGGATGATTTCCGCCGCCCTCACGAAGTCCGGGAGCGACCTCTGCCAGGAACCCGTCTGCCATATGCGGCCCGAGTTCAGGACGGCGTCGCGCAGCACTTTGCCCTCACGAATGGTGCGCGTGAGGGGCTTTTCGCCGAACACGTCCTTGCCGGCGTTGACGCACGCGATTCCCACTATGGCGTGCCAGTGGTCGGGGAGCGCCGTCATCACCGCGTCGACGTCGGCGTTGGCGAGCATGTCGCGGAAGTCCGCGTACACGGGAATGTCCATTCCGAACAGCTTGCGGGCGTTGCGCAGGCCCTTTGTGTCCTTGTTGTCGTACCAATAGTACTGCCTGCCCTCGGTGTTGTTCACGTCGCAGAGGCCGACTATCTGCACGCGCTTGTCGCCGATAAAATTCTTGGTGTTGGCGGTTCCCTGCGTCCCGAGGCCGATGCAGCCCATCGTCACGCGCTCGCTGGGGGCTGTAGCCCCGCCCCTGCCGAGCGCGGAAGCCGGAATGATCGCGGGCATTCCGACTGCTGCGGACGCCGACGCGAATGTTTTTAAGAAATCTCTTCTTTTCATATGCAAACAATTTCCAGAACGCAGGGCGCGCCGCGCGCCTCAAACGTTTGACCGATTAAATAAATTTTCGCCATCGCGCAAGTCAAGCCCATTAACGCAAAAAAATGCCGGCCGGCAAAGAAACATTTTCCGCAAAACGCCGCCCGAAAATTCCGGCAAGGCGCCCCGCCCCGAATTTGGGAGCCGAGGGGGCTGCCGGAGGGAAAAGCCGGAAAGCTGTTCGGCCGCGCCTATTCCACCAGCGCAAATCCGTAGGGCTCCAGCAAAACTTTCGCCGAATCACCGCCGCCCGAGACTTTCGCCTCCCGCGCAAAATACGCCCTCGGGGCTTCGGGGAGCTTCGCGGAAACCTCGGCCGGGTGCGGTGAGGCGCTCGCAAACACGAACGTTTTTGAACCGCCCTTTGAGCGTTCAAACGCCAGCACCCTGCCGTTTCCGGAATCTATCCACCTCAATTCGCCCGAGAAAAATTCCGGGCGTTCGCGGCGGATTTTGGAAAGGCTTTTGACGATTTCCAGCCTGCGCTTCCCGGCGTCGGTGAACGCCGCCGACCAGTCGAGGACGCTGCGCCTATGGTGCCTGTTGGCGAAAAGGCTGTACTCCGACCTGTCGGCGATTTCGTTGCCGGCAAAGAGCATCGGGACGGAGTCGGAAACGAGCAGCAGCGCCGTCATGGCGTCCGCCGCCTCAAATGGCATGGAAGCCTCCGGTTTGCCGCGGTCGGTGGAAAGGTCGTGGTTGTCATAGTGATCCACGAAGCGGGCGCCCCGGGGAAATTTTGACCTCCTTCGGCTCCATTCTCCGGCGACCGATTCTGCGGAAACCCCGTTTTCGCCCGCAAACAGCCTTCTGACGGGGCCGGCAAACAGGTAGCCGTAATTGGCATCGTAGGCCGAAAGCTGGCACTCCACGCGCGACGACTCCGCCAATATGGCCACGTCCGGCTTTATCCTTTCCAGCCTTTTGCGGGCCTCCTCCCAAAAATCTATGGGTATATACTGCTCGGCGTCGGCGCGGTACCCGTCCACCCCGAACTCGCGCACAAAGTATTCCATGTTTGAAATCAGGTATTCGCGCAGCTTAGGGTTGCCGAAATTGAGCGCCGGGAAAAGCCACTGCCCGTTCTTCACCCTGCCGTTTTCGTCGCGCATGACGAAATCGGGGTTTGCGGTTATTATGTCGGCGGTCGGCCCGCAGTGGTAGTAGACCAAATCAAGCATGACTTTCATGCCGAGCTCGTGGGCTCGGGCCACAAATTTTTTCAGGTCGGCGTCCGAGCCGTACTCGGAGTCTATCTTGAAATAGTTCTTTATCCTGTACGGATTGCACGGGTTGTTCGTGTTGCTCTTCTTCTGGCGGGGGCTCCAGAAAGCCCTGTTCTGGTCGGGGTCGGACTCGACTATCGGCAGCAGGTACACGCAGCCGATCCCCGCGTCCGCCAGGTGTCCCAGCCGCTCCGCCGCGGCCGCAAGCGTTCCCTCCTGGGTGAAGGAACGCAGCGGAACCTGGCATATTACGGTTTTCGACAGCCACTCCGGCGCGGGGCGCGCGGGGCTTTCGGAAACCCCTCCCGCGGCGGCAACTGCGAATTGCGGCGCCAGAAGCGCCGCGCAAAAGAATTTTCTCATGTCCATGTCTTCAAAAATATTAAAACGCGCGAGGGGCGGGCAAGAGAGTTCGGAAGATTTTTCAGTTAACAGTAAACTCGAAAAAATGGATTGATTTTCAGTTCGGAGGGGCGCAACATAAATATATAGATGAAAACACTATTCGTATCAGCAGAAACAGACCCGAGGGAGACGCGCGTGGCGGTAACGCCGACGGACGCCAAAAAGCTCGGCAAACTCGGCTGGGCCGTGAAAATCTGCCGCGGCGCGGGCGTGAAGGCGGGGTTTACCGACGCCCAATATTCGGAGGCGGGCGCCGAAATAGCCGATTCCCCGGCCGCCCATGAGGCCGATTTCGTAGTTGGAGTTCGCAAGCCCTCCGCGGACGAGGTCGCAAAGCTGAAGAAGGGCTCCTTCCATCTTAGCCTCCTCGACCCGTTCAACGAAAAGGCGCTCATAAGGGCGTTCGCCGACGCCGGCGTCACTGCGGCGAGCTTTGAGATGATCCCCCGCAGCACAATAGCGCAGAAAATGGACGTGCTGAGCTCGCAGTCCAACCTCGCGGGCTACTGCGCGGTGCTGAAGGCGGCCACTTCCATAAACAAAATAGCGCCCATGATGATGACGCCGGCGGGCACGATTTCGCCGCTCAAATTTTTCATAGTCGGCGTCGGGGTCGCGGGATTGCAGGCCATAGCCACCGCCAAGCGCATCGGCGCGAGGGTGGAGGCGTTCGACACCCGCCCCGTCGTAGAGGAGCAGGTAAGGAGCCTCGGGGCGAAGTTCGTCAAAATCGACCTCGGCGAGACGGGCCAGACGGCGCAGGGATACGCAAAGGCCCTCACGCCCGAGCAGATTGAGCTCCAGCGCAAGGGCATGGCAAAGGTCTGCGCGCAGGCCGACGTCGTGATAACCACCGCAAAACTCTTCGGCAGAAAGGCGCCCGTCATAATAACCGCCGAAATGGTCGCGGGAATGAGGCCCGGCAGCGTGGTAATCGACATGGCGGTCGAGAGCGGCGGCAACGTCGAGGGTTCAAGGCCCGACGAGACGGTAATTTCCCCCGGCGGAGTCATGATAATCGGCGACACCTGCCCCGAGGCGTCGGTTCCCGCAACCGCGAGCCAGATGTACGGGGCGAATGTCTTCAACTTCATAGAGCACTTCACCTCCGACGGCGAATTCCGCGTGGACATGGAAGACCCGATTATGAAGTCGTGCATAGTGGCCCGCGACGGCAAGATAACCGACGAACGCTTTATGTGAGGACTTTTTACCATGGAACTGATTCTCCTGTTATTCATATTCACGCTGTCCGTGTTCCTCGGGTTCGAGCTGATATCCAAGGTTCCCAGCCAGCTGCACACGCCCCTCATGAGCGGCTCCAACGCCATAAGCGGCATAACCATAGTCGGCGCGATCATCGCCACGGGCGGCACCGACAACAGCATGTTCGCCACCGCCCTCGGATTCGCGGCGCTGGTGCTCGCAACGGTCAACGTTGTCGGCGGGTACCTCGTCACCGACAGAATGCTGGCCATGTTTAAAAAGAAGGGGGACAAATAGCAATGGACCCGCAAATCATAAACATCGCCTACATAGTTTCCGCCGTAATATTCATTCTGGGCATAAAAATGCTCGGAAAGGCCGAAACCGCCCGCAGGGGCAACATACTTTCCTCGGTCGGCATGCTCGTGGCGGTCGTGTTCACGCTCTTCGACGGAAAGATTCTCGACGCGACCGACAAGATAACCTGGGCCATTCTCGCCGGCGGACTGCTGCTCGGCTCGCTCGCGGGCTGGATTGCCGCAAAAAAGGTCAAAATGACCTCAATGCCGGAGATGGTCGCTCTGCTCAACGGCTTCGGCGGGCTCGCCTCGCTGCTCGTCGCATGGGCCGAATACCACTACGACGGCGTCGCCAATGTCGCAGTCGGCGGATTTTCCAGGTTCGCAATAATCGCCACAATCCTCATCGGCGGCGTGACGTTCACAGGCTCCGCTTACGCTTGGGCGAAGCTCTCCGGCAAGATCTCCGGAAAGCCCGCAATCTACGCCGGGCAGAAGATGGTCAATGCCGCAATCGCGCTGCTGGCTCTCGTCTCCTCCGCCGCGTTTGCGGCAGCGGGCGACTACCAGTCAGGGTATGAAATGATGGCGGCGGCGATCATTCTCTCGCTCGCGCTCGGCATAGCCGCGGTCATGCCCATCGGCGGGGGAGACATGCCGGTCGTCATATCGCTGCTCAATTCGCTCTCCGGTTTGGCGGCCTGCGCGGCGGGCTTCGTAATCCAAAACAACGTGCTCATCGTCGCGGGCTCGCTCGTCGGGGCAAGCGGCGTAATCCTCACGGTTATAATGTGCAAGTCTATGAATAGGACTCTCTTAAATGTCCTATTCTCGGGCTTCGGCTCCTCCGCGGGCGGCCCGAAAAGCAGCGTCGAAGGCGAAATGAAGGCCATCTCGGCGGACGACGCGTACTATATCCTTGAGGCCGCCCAGAGCGTCGTGTTCATTCCCGGCTACGGCATGGCCGTGGCGCAGGCGCAGCACGCGGTCAAGGAACTTGCGGAAATCCTCGAAAACAACGGGGCGGAAGTCGCGTTCGCAATCCACCCCGTGGCCGGCCGCATGCCCGGGCACATGAATGTGCTGCTGGCGGAAGCCGACGTACCGTACGAGCAGCTTAAAGAAATGGAGGAGGCCAACAAGATCCTCGAAAACGCGGACGTTGCGATAGTCATAGGCGCAAACGACGTGGTCAACCCCGCGGCGGCGGAGGACAAGGGAAGCCCTATCTACGGAATGCCGATAATAGAGGCGTTCAAGGCCAAGACGGTGCTCGCGCTCAAACGCGGGAAAGGCGCGGGGTTCTCCGGCCTCGAAAACGGACTGTTCTTCAGGCCGAATACGAGAATGATTTACGGCGACGCAAAAGCCACGATAAACGAACTCGTATCCAAATTCAAAGAAAGCTGATTCACCTCAGGGCGCGTGAAACTGCCACTGATGCTCCGTTTTAAGTGAGGCCGCCACTTGATTTGGCGAATGCTTTTGGCGCGGGGCTGCGTTGCTTCGGAATAAGCCGCACCCTCGCGTACCTCAAGTACGCTTCGGCCGCGCCTTTTCCTCGCGCCTTGTCCCGCATCCAAAATC
>DBGCYC010000075.1:0-11956 GCA_048390825.1 Candidatus Merdousia sp. | reverse complement strand
CCTTCAAAGGAAGCGGCACTGCCGCCCTTGCCCCGCATCCAAAATGGACTCGCTCGTTTGGTTGCGCTACGCGCAATCCGCGCTGTTCTCGGGCGCAAGGTGCGCCAGCCATTGAGGGGGATACCCCTAAGGCGATTGGCGAAGCCAATGCGCCTACCCCCTTAAATAGCAATTGTGTAAGTATAATTTCTATCTTGGATAAAATGCTAACGCATTTTATCCTTCCCGAAAGCCTTATTTTATATCCTCGCTGCGCTTCGGATAAAATAAGCTTTCGTTTTCATTGCGCCAAATCCCGGAAGCTAAGGTTTTCAGAACGAACTTTGGAAGCGTTAGATTTATACGCGGGATAGCCCTATTGCCTAAGCAATGGGCGTAAGGGGCAATGGCAGGCACGCCTCGCACCCGCCCGTGCCGCCCGAAGTCTATGTATTATAACGAACCTCCCATGAGAGGTTCGTTTCTTGTTGGGTTTTAGGAAGGGGATAGGCGTATTGCGCAAGCAATCGCCGTAAGGGGTTTTACCCCTTCTATGGAAGCGGCACTGCCGCTGGCAGGCACACCTTGCGCCCCCCTAAGGCGATTGGCGAAGCCAATGCGCCTACCCTTAAATAGTAATTGTGTAAATATAATTCCAATTTTGGATAAAATGCTGACGCATTTTATCCTTTCCGAAAGCCTTATTTTATAGCCTCGCTGCGCTTCGGATAAAATAAGCTTTCGTTTTTATTGCGCCAAATCGGATAAGCTAAGGTTTTCAGGGATAATTTCATATCTGGCACGCTCTTATTCGGGTTGTAAGAATCAGGTATTGCCACGTGCAAATTATAGGAATCAACAAAAAAAGGGGGGGGGTGCGCAAAAAAACGCATCCCCAAAATTCCGGTTTTTTGCCGAATTTTCGGAGGGCGCGTTTTGGAGTTTTCAGGGGGGAGCGGAAGCGGAAAGCTCCCGGCCTTCGGGCTATTCAGCTATCTCTATATTGGCTTCAAAAGCCTTTATTTCAATTTCCACGCGGTTTGCCATGTCGGAGGCCGCATCTTCGGCGAGGCCCTTTTTCAGAAGCTCCGTGTAGAAGAAATCCTTGAGGAGGTTTTCGACGTTGGCGTCGTCGGCGAGCTTGCCGAAAATTTCCGCTATGAGGCTTTCAAAGCAGTTGCCGTCGGCGCATCCGCACTTTTTCTTCGGGTCGCCCTTGGCGCACGCGCACGCCTTTTTCGCAGGAGCCGCCTTCTTGGCCGGAGCCTTGGCCGCCGCTTTTGCAGGTTTTGAGGGAGCCTTTTTTGCTGCGGGTTTTGCCGGGGCCTTTTTGGGGGCGGCTTTTGGGGCCGCCTTCTTGGCTGCGGGTTTTGCTGATTTGGCCGCCGGAACCTTCTTCGGGGCCGCTTTCTTTGCGTTTGTCTTTGCCATAATTTTTTGATTTATAAAATGTTTAACCGCGTGTGCGCAACCTGCGAACTGTCTTTATTTTTGGCTTAAAAATTTTTTTATCAAGGTTTTTTTCGATTTGCGCGCGATATTTTGCCCTCAAATATGGATTGCCATTTCGCGCATTGTATATTTTAAATTCCGGATTTATGAAAATTCCGCTCTTAGACCTCAAAAAACAATACGCGCTCGTGCGTTCCGAAACCGAAAAGTCGATTCGCGACGTGCTCGAAAGCCAGTACTTCATCGGCGGGAAGTACGTTGCGGAATTTGAGGGCGCGGTCGCCGCGTACTCGGGCGTAAGGCACGCAGTGGGCGTGTCGAGCGGCACGGACGCGCTTCTTGCGTCCCTCATGGCGCTCGGGATATGCCGCTCGCCGCTCGACGAGGGCCCGGCGGACGAGGTCATAGTCCCCGCCTACACGTTTTTTGCCACGGCCGGCTCCGTGTGGCGCGCGGGCGCGCGCCCCGTGTTCGCGGACATCAACCCCGACACCTATAATATAGACCCGGATTCCGTCCTCTCAAAAATTACCCCCCGCACCCGGGCGATAATCCCCGTGCACCTTTACGGGCAGTGCGCAGAGATGGAGAAAATCCGCGAAATCGCCTCCGCCCGCTCGATAGCCGTTATAGAGGACGGCGCGCAGGCGATAGGCGCCTCGCGCGACGGCGTTAAGGTCGGCAACTTTGGCGACTGCGCCTGCCTGAGCTTCTTCCCGTCGAAAAACCTCGGCGGGCTCGGCGACGGTGGAATGGTTCTGACCAACGACTCCGTCCTGGCCGAAAGCGTCCGCGAGCTCCGCAACCACGGCATGGAGCCCAAATACTACCACAGGAGGGTTGGCGGAAATTTCAGGCTCGACGCCGTCCAGGCCGCCGGCCTGCTCGCCAAGCTCCCGCATCTCGACGAGTGGGGCGAAATGCGCCGCGCCAACGCCGCGTTCTACGACTCCGCGTTCGCCGGCTGCCCGCAGGTCGCAACGCCGCGCATAGACCCGCGCAACCGCTCGATTTACAACCAGTATGTTATCTCCGTGGAAAACCGCGACGAAGTTCTGGCGCGCCTGCGGGAGAGGGAAATCGGCTGCGAAATCTACTATCCGCTGCCGCTGCACATACAGGAGTGCTTCAAGCCGCTCGGGTACGGGCCGGGCGACTTCCCGAACAGCGAGTACGCCGCGGGGCACACGATAGCCCTCCCGATTTATCCGGAGCTTGAACGGGAACAGCTCGAGTACGTCGCCGACGCCGTTAGGGAGTCCGCGCGCTGAATTTTAAAAAGGCCCCCGCGCGGAGCCCGGCGTCCCGCGGGCGGGGTTCTGCCGGCTTAAAAATATTTGACGGCGCGCCCGGAAGGCGTTTCAATTCCCAGGATTTGTTTTACATTTACCCCGAACGAGACCGACGCAAACTGCCATGCTGAACGTATTATACACGATACTGGAAGTCGCATACGTTGCGCTGCCGCTCTTTGTGGCCGCCATTTTCCTGCTGCGCTCCTCCGAAACCTACGCCGACAAGTATTCGTCGTCGAAATTCAAAGGCATGGGAATGTCGCTTGCCGCCTACAAGATTTTTTACAGGTCGGTCGGGGTTTTCTGCGTGGCGCTCGCGTGTTTTGCGGTCTACAAAAACTACATCGCCGAGCCCGACGACGAGATGGAGGACGCCCGCAGGTTCTGGGAGGACGTCAAGAAGAGCCAGACCTCCCCGCTCCAGGGGGCGATGCTTCTGGGGGCGGCGGTTGCGATACCCGCGCGCATGGGCTCCACGCGCTTTCCGGGCAAGCCGCTCGCGCTCCTCGGCGGCAAGGCGGTGTTGGAGCGCGTCTACGAGAACTGCAAGATGAGCGCGCGCGCCGAGAAGGTTGTGATTCTCACCGACAGCATAGAAATCCTGGAGTTTGCCGACAAAATCGGCGCCCCCGCGATAATGACTTCCGAAAAGTGCCGGTCGGGCACGGAGCGCATAATCGAGGCGTTCGCCGAAATCGGCGCCGGCTTCGTCGTCAACGTGCAGGGCGACGAGCCCTTTGTCTGCCCCGACCTCATAGACTCCATAATAGAGGCGCGCGATGGCGGGGCGGATCTTGTGACGGCGGCCTCGAAGATCTCCGCCGCGGCGGAGCTTGCCGACCCCAACGTCGTCAAGGTTTTGCGGGGCGGCGACGGAAAGGCGCTTTATTTCAGCCGCTCCCCGCTGCCGTATAACAGGGGCGAACCCGACCTCTCCAAGTGGCTTTCCAAATGCGATTATTGGCGGCATATAGGCATTTACGGATATTCGGAAAAGTCGCTTGCGCGCTACGCCGCCCTCCCGCCCTCGAAGCTTGAGGAATGCGAGATGCTCGAGCAGCTCAGGTTTGTGGCCGCCGGCTGGAAGTTCGATGTCGTCGAAACCCGGTACCGCTCGGTTGGCATAGACACCCCGGCCGATCTCGAGGCCGCCGAGGAGTTTTTGAAGGGAATGAACTCATGAACGATTCCGACCTCGTCTCCGCCGCGCGCGAAGTCCTCAAGTGCGAGGCCAATTCCATACTCGCGGCGATCGACAGGCTCGACGCCAGCTTTGCGCGCGCCGTCGGCGAAATCCTTTCGCACAGGGGCAAGCTGCTCGTCTGCGGCGTCGGCAAGTCGGGGCTCGTGGCCCAGAAGATAGCGGCGACGCTCTCGAGCACGGGAACCCCCGCCGTGTTCCTCCACGCCTGCGACGCCGTCCACGGCGACCTCGGCGTCTACGAGCCCGGGGATCCCACGATTCTGATTTCCAACAGCGGCGCGACCGTCGAATGCGTCAGGCTCATACCGATTCTCAAAAAGTTCGGGTCGACGATAATCGCGCTCATCGGCAACACCGACAGCCCCATGGGGCGCTCGAGCGACATAGTTTTGGACGCCTCGTCGCACGGCGAGGCCGACCCGCTCGGCATAGTGCCCACCAACTCCACGACGCTCGCAATGGCCTTCGGAGACGCGCTCGCCTGCGCGCTCATGAAGGCGCGCAAGTTCTCGAAGGAGGATTTTGCGAAGTTCCACCCCGCCGGGCAGCTCGGCCGCAACCTGCTTTTGGACGTTTCCGACGTCATGGCGCCGGCGCAGGATTGCGCGACGGTCGCGGAGGGCGACAGCGTCCGCAAAGTCGTGATCGAAATGACCCGCAAGCCCCTCGGGGCGGCGTGCGCGGTTTCGCCCGACGGCAGGCTCGCGGGGCTCGTCACCGACGGTGACGTGCGCAGAATGCTTCAAAAGACTTTCGATCTGGATTCCATGAAGTGTTCGGACATCATGACGAAGTCCCCCGTATGCGCCTCCGAGGACGCGTCGCTCGGGCAGGCCGTGAAGCTGATGGAGGCGCGCAAGTCCAAGCTTTCCGTGCTGCCGGTGGTTTCGGCGGACGGGATTTTCCGCGGCCTCGTGAGACTGCACGACATCTACCAGGCCCAGTGACATGAATATCCCCCACGCGCTTAAATTTCTTGGCAAATACGCCGCCCACCCCATGCGGATAGGGGCGGTGTGCCCGAGCTCGCGGTTTCTCGCGCGCAGAATGGCCGGGGCTGTCGGAGACCTCGGCGAGGGCGACATAATTGCGGAGCTCGGCGCGGGCACGGGAGCCGTGACTTCCGAGCTCTATCCCCTCGCCGCCTCCCGAAAGGCGCGGCTCTATTGCGTTGAGTTCGAGCCGGCTCTCGCAGAAATCCTCTCCGGGCGCTTCCCAGGCGCCGTCGTCGCCAACGACAGCGCGGAGAATATCGGGAAAATCGTCGGCGCGGAAAATCTCGGAAGGCTCCGCGCAATAGTCTCGTGCCTTCCGCTCGTGAGCCTCCCGAAGCAGCTTGTCGCCGAAATTTTGGCGGCGGCCGAGTCCGCCCTGCCGCCCGGCGCGAGGTTTGTACAGTTCACCTACAACCTCGCCCGCCCTCCGGAATCGCTGGGATTCAAAAAAATGGCCCATCTGGGAGTGTCTTTTGTGGCGTTGAACTTGCCTCCCGCGCGCGTTGACACCTTCGTCAAGGGCGCGTGAAAATGGGGTTATGCCCCTGCGTTTGGCCGCCGGCAAGGCATGCCGGGGCGTCGGCGTGCGGTTTTTTTTGATGGAATTGCGGGGGCAGTCGAATTGCCTGTTTCAATAGTCGGAATTCCCGCGCATTGTTTTCAGTTTTGCAGCCTCGGCATATCTTGCCCCCTAAAAGCCTTGCGCTTTTTCCGGCCGGCATTGCCGCGCCTTGTTTTTGTTGCGGCAAGCGGTTCGGGGGCGGGCAATTTTTCTGTTGTATTTTAATTTTCGGGGGGTATTTTTACGGGTAAAATTTCATTATGGATAATAGTACGCTCAATGGTTTTGATCCAAAGTCCGAGCAGGGGTTCATATACACCAAGCTGGACGCCGCGATAAACTGGGTCAGGGCCAATTCGGTATGGCCGCAGCCCATGGGGCTCGCCTGCTGCGCCATCGAGCTGATGGCCGTTGGCGGCTCGCGCTTTGACATCGGCAGGTTCGGCATGGAGGTCATGCGCTTTTCCCCGCGGCAGTCCGACTGCATGATCGTCGCCGGAACCGTCACCTACAAAATGGCGGGCGCTGTCAAGAGAATCTACGACCAGATGGCGGCCCCAAAATGGGTGGTTGCAATGGGCGCGTGCGCCTCGTCGGGCGGAATGTTCAGAAGCTATTCAACCCTTCAGGGCGTGGACAGGATAATCCCGGTGGACATATACGTCAGCGGCTGCCCGCCGCGCCCCGAGGCCCTGCTCGACGCAATGATTTCCCTGCAGGGCAAGATCCGGGGGGAAAAATCGGCCAGAAACCTATTTTCGGCAAAATAATTCCAGATGGACAGCTCCAAAATCATTTCCGAAATCGGCTTTCTCAAGCCCAGAAACTCCGCCGATTCCGCGCTCGCCTTCGACTGCCCGCCGGAGCACCTCGCAAGGGCCGCGAAAGCCCTGCGCGACTCCCACGAGTGCCGCTCTCTCCAGGACATCGCGGCGATAGACATGGGGCCTGATTCCTCCCCGCGCTTCGGCGCCGCATACCATTTCTATTCCCATTCAAAGAAAAAGTACGTCCGCCTGGTCTGCATGTGCGCCGATTCCGCCCGCCCCGTCCTGCCGTCGCTCTGCGGCGTGTTCAAGGGCGCCGACTGGCACGAGCGCGAGGCCTACGACCTCATGGGCATAGTTTTTGAGGGCCATCCGTCGCTGAGGCGCATAATGATGTGGGAGGGCTATCCGTGGCACCCCCTGCGCAAGGATTTCCCGCTCGCTGGCCGCGACGCCCCTCTCCCCGACACTTTTGCGGACAACGAGGGCGCCGCGAAGGTGGTTCCGGCCCCCGAGGAGGGCGGCCCGTTCCGCTCGCCCTCCACCGCCACCGTTTTCGCGCCCCAGCGCGAGCCCCGCAGCGCGGACGCCGCCGGCGCGGAGAACCCCTAATTTCCCGCAAATGGACAAGGAATTCACATACCCGGAACCCGCGAATCTCGGCGCGGACAGAATCGGCGAAAAGATGGTCGTCAACCTCGGGCCGAACCACCCCGCGACCCACGGCGTGCTCCGACTGAAGCTCGAGCTCGACGGCGACCTCGTCACGCGCTGCGACCCGATGGTCGGCTACCTCCACCGCGGGCAGGAGAAGCTCGCGGAGAACATGACGTACAACCAGTTCATTCCGTTTACCGACAGGCTCGACTACCTCGCGCCCCTCTGCAACAACATCGCCTACTGCCTTTGCGCCGAAAAGCTCGCTGGCGTCGACGCCACCCCGCGCTGCAAGGCCCTGCGCGTGATATGCTGCGAGCTCTCGCGCATAGCCAGCCACCTGATAGGGCTCGCCGCCTACGGCATGGACGCGGGCTCGTGGACGGTGTTCATGTACTGCTACACGCAGCGCGAAAAGCTCTACACGCTCTTCGAGCAGCTCACCGGCGCGAGGCTCACCACGTCCTTCGCGCGGGTCGGAGGAATGCGCCGCGACATTCCGGAGGGGTGGCTCGGCAGCGTAAACGCCTTCTGCAACCAGTTCCTTCCCGCCCTCGACGAGATTGACGCGCTGATTACCCGCAACAAGATTTTCATGGACAGGGCCGTCGGAATCGGCGTCATCAGCCCCGAAGCCGCCATGCAGTGGGGGCTGACGGGCGCCAACCTGCGCGCCAGCGGCGTTTCAAGCGACCTGCGCAAGGACGTCCCGTACCTCGGGTACGAGGAGTACGATTTCGACGTCGCAATCGGCGTTCACGGCGACTGCTACGACAGGTGGCTCGTGCGCATAGAGGAGATGCGCCAGAGCGTGCGGATAGTCCGCCAGGCGATAGAAAAAATGCCTGACGGCCCGATCGACGTCGGCGACCCGCACATAACGCCCCCTGAAAAGTCGAAGGTTCTCAGGAATATGGAGAGCCTGATCAACAATTTCATACTCACGACAGAGGGCCCCCATATCTCGGCGGGCGAGGCCTATTTCGAGGCCGAAAACCCCAAGGGCGCGCTCGGGTTCTTCGTGATCTCGAACGGCGGCGGGGTGCCGTACCGCGTGAAAATCCGCGCCCCGTCGTTCGTGAGCCTGTGCGCCATGCAGGAGCTCATTCCCGGCCACCACATAAGCGACATACCGATAATCCTCGGCTCGATGGACTTCGTCCTCGGCGAGTGCGACAGATAGGCTTTGACAATGGAAATCTCCCCCGAAATCGACAAGAAATGCGACGAGATCATCGCCCGGTACCCGCGGAAGAAGTCCGCGGCGATGCTCATACTGCACCTGATTCAGGAAAAGCTCGGGTATTTCGACGACGACGCGATAAAATTTGCCGCCGGCAAGCTCGGCGTGCGCCCTATCGAGGTCTACGGAATGATATCGTTCTACCCCATGTTCACGACCGCCCCGCGCGGCAGGATCCACATAAAGGTGTGCCGAACGCTCTCCTGCGCTATGGCGGGCTCGGTGAAGCTCGGGCACGAAATCTCCAAACTCGTCAACTGCCCCATAGGGGAGACGCGCGGGATATACACGCTCGAATTCGTCGAGTGCCTCGGCAACTGCGTCGGGGCCCCGAACGTGCAGGTCAACGACAAGCTCTTTGAAAACGTCGCCCCCGAGGAGGCCGACAAGTTTATCGAGAAAATTTCCGCAATGGACGCGGACGGGTCGCTCGCCCCCGCCCCGTTCGACGGGGAGCCCAGCGCGGAGGGCGATTTCGGGTCGCCCGCATACAGGGGATAGCGATATGCCGGCAGTGGAAAACAGGATAATTTACAGCCATATAGGCGCGGAGGGCTGGGACGCCTCCATCGAAAAATACGTCTCCGACGGCGGGTACGAAACCCTTTCGCAGTCCGTGAAGCGCCCGCGCGAAGAGCTCTGCGCGGAGGTCGAGAAGTCCAAGCTCAAGGGCAGGGGCGGGGCGGGGTTCCCGACGGGAATGAAGTGGAAATTCCTGGACCGCAAGAGCGGAAAGCCGGTTTACCTCGTCTGCAACGCCGACGAGTCCGAGCCCGGCACCTGCAAGGACAGGCTCATCATATACCAGGATCCCCACAAGCTGATAGAGGGCATAATGTGCGCCTGCTACGCCATAAACGCGGCGCAGGCCTTCATCTATATAAGGGGCGAGTACGCGAACGGCTACCGCATACTGGAAAAGGCGATAGCCGAGGCGCGCGCGCGCGGATTCGTGGGCGAAAACGTCTGCGGCTCGGGGTATTCCTGCGACATCGTCGTATCGAGGGGCGCGGGCTGCTATGTCTGCGGCGAAGAGACCGGCCTGATATCCTCCCTCGCCGGCGGGAGGGCGTACCCGAGGATCAAGCCGCCGTATTTCCCGGCCGTCATGGGCCTTTACGACTGCCCGACCGCGGTCAACAACGTCGAAACGCTCTGCTGGATTCCGGAAATCTTCAGGAGGGGCGGCGAGGCCGTCTCCAAAATCGGCTGCCCGGCCGACCCCGGCACGCATGTCTGGGGCGTCAGCGGCCTCGTCCAAAAGCCCGGCAGGTACGAAATCGAGACCGGAAAGTGCACGCTCGGCGAGCTGCTCCACGACCTGTGCGGCGGGCCGCTGCCGGGCAGGAGGTTCAAGGCGGTCATTCCCGGCGGCTCCTCCATGAAAATCCTGCGGTGGGACGAAAAATTCCAAATCAAAAACCCCGACGGGACGGTTTTCGAGCGCAGGGTGGAGGACATACCGCTCGATTCGGCCTCGTTCATGCAGTGCGGGACGGCGATAGGCTCCTGCGGGGTGATAGTGATGGACAACACCGTCGACATGGTGGAGGCCCTTGCGAACCTTTGCCAGTTCTACGCCCACGAGAGCTGCGGGCAGTGCACGCCGTGCCGCGAGGGCACCCTGTGGATGTCGCGCATAACTCGGCGGATATGCGAGGGCTGGGGCAGAATGGAGGACATAGACCTCCTCAAAAGCGTCGCCGACAACATCTGCGGGCGCACCATTTGCGCTCTCGGCGAGGGCGCGGCGTGGCCGGCGCAGAGCAACGTCTCCAAATTCCGCGACGAATACTGCGAGAAAATCCGCCTCCAGCAGGCCGTGGGCGGGCAGGCGAGGCTCGACAACAACGCATACAGACTCATTTAGCATGGAAACGCAACAGGTAAAGATTAACGTCAACGGCGCGGAATACCTCGTAAAGGCGGGGCAGAACGTCTTGGAGGCGTGCCGCTCGGTGGGCGTTGAAATCCCTTTTTTCTGCTACCACCCCAGCCTGAAAGTGGCGGGCTCGTGCAGAATGTGCCTCGTGTCCATAGGGCTTCCCGCGCGGGACAGGGCCACGGGGGAAATGCTCAGGAAGTCTGACGGCTCCCCGGAAATCGCGTTCATGCCCAAGCCCGCCATAGCCTGCGGCACGAACGTCGCCGAAAACATGCACATAGTCACCGACAGCGACGCCGTCAGAAGCTGCCGCGAGAGCGTCCTCGAATTTCTGCTCCTCAACCACCCCCTCGACTGCCCGATATGCGACAAGGCGGGCGAGTGCAAGCTCCAGGAGTACGCCAACAGGTACGGCGCGGGGGAGTCGCGCTACATCGAGAGCAAGAACGTAAAGCCCAAGAAGGTCGAGGTGGCCGGCAAGATAATTTTGGACAGCGAGAGGTGCATAGAGTGCTCGCGCTGCATACGCTTCTGCGACGAGTTCATCGGCAGGAGCATATTCGGGTTCACGAAGCGCGGCTCCAAGACGGAGATCGCCGTGTACGGCGACGACAACGACTCGAACTACATCCTCAACGTGGTCGACGGGTGCCCCGTTGGCGCGCTCACCGAAAAGGCCTTCCGCTTCAAGATGAGGACGTGGTTCCTCAAAACCTCCAGGAGCATATGCGCCGAGAGCAGCGCGGGCGTCAACACCCGCGTGTGGTCGCGCGGCGACAGGATTTACCGCGTCACGCCGCGCCGCAACGACGCGGTGAACGGCCTGTTCATGAGCGACAGCGGCAGGTACGTGCACGAGCGCTTCCGCCCCGAAAACAGGCTCAAAGTCCCGCGCATAGACTCTTCGCCCTGCGACCTCTCCTACGCCGTGGACAGGGCCGTGGAAATCTCCAGGCTCGGCGGGCTGGCGATAGTCGCCAACGGCTGGCAGACGCTCGAGGAGCAGTTTATGATGGCCGCCCTCGCGCGCGAGTGCTCCGCGAAGGTCCACATGGCAAGCCACGTCGCCGAAGACGACGGCAGGCTCGTTTCCGCCGACCGCACCCCGAACATGCGCGGGGCCTTCGTCACGGGGCTCGTGTCGGAGTATCCCGGGCCGTCGCTCGAGGCCCTCGCGCGCGAAATCCGCGCGGGCGAAGTCAAGACGGTTCTCTGCTTCCGCGAGGATCTCAAATCGCTCGGGCTGGACTCCAGGGACTTCAAGTCGGCCAACGTCATCTACTGCGGCGCGCTCGAAAACCGCACGAGCGAATCCGCGAAAATCTGCATTCCGCTGCGCAGCGAGTTTGAAAAGGACGGAATGTGGATAAACCGCCAGTTCAGGGTGCAGAAATTCGAGCGCGCGATAAACCCGCCGGCCGACAGCGTCGACGAAATCGAGCTGCTTTCGGCGCTTATGCGCAGAATCGCCAACGAGTCCTTCAAAACCCCGACGGTGCGCGAGATTCGAGAGCTCATGGCCTCCCGGATCGCCATTCTCAAAGACTGCGCGGAGGTCGGGGATTCGGGCGTCCCGATAGACCCGTCCGGGTTCGCGCACATAAAGTTCCCGGAGGCCGCCGCGCTGCGCTACGAGCCGTCAAAATAGCAAGGATCCGCAATGAACATGCAAAACCTACCGACTTTCTGGGCGATTTTCGCGTCCGCCGACGTTTCGGCGGGCGGGGTTCTCCTGCAAATCCTCTTCGCCCTGCTTGCGATAATGCTGATTATGACTTTTGCCGGCCTCAGCGTCGTGGCCGAGAGAAAGGTCTGCGCGTACATACAGGGAAGGTACGGACCCAACAGGACGGCGATCCCGCTCGTGGCGGCCATTCCGCTGGTGGGCAATTTCCTCAAAAAGAACGGGCTGATGCA
>DBGCYC010000074.1:0-28385 GCA_048390825.1 Candidatus Merdousia sp. | reverse complement strand
AAATAAGGCTTTCGGGAAGGATAAAATGCGTTAGCATTTTATCCAATATAGAAACAATACTTACACAATTGCTATTTAAGGGGGTAGGCGCATTGGCTTCGCCAATCGCCGTAGGGGGTATCCCCCTCAATGGTTGGCGCACCTTGCGCCCGAGAACAGCGCGGATTGCGCGTAGCGCAACCAAGCGAGCGAGTCCATTTTGGATGCGGGGCAAGGCGCGAGGAAAAGGCGCGGCCGAAGCGTACTTGAGGTACGCGAGGGTGCGACTTATTCCGAAGCAACGCAGCCCCGCGCCAAAAGCATTCGCCAAATCCGCAAGCGGAAATTGCCAATCCCCTCCCAATCGCCCTTTGTTTCCGGGGTTAGGTTAGGTTCAGGCGAGCATAGAAAAACCCCGGGCGTGTCAAACTGCCGCTCAGGCGAGTATTTAAGTGGGGCCGCCGGTGGGAGCGTACAAGTGGTACGTGACCAGTGGCGGCCTCACTTAAAACGGAGCATCAGTGGCAGTTTGACGCGCCCGAAGCCAAATTAGGGAATGATTTTGTTCAAAGGATATTCCACTATGCCTTCGGCTCCGTTGTCCTTGAGAGTGGGGACGATTTCGCGCACGACTTTTTCGTCTACAATTGTCTCAACCGCGACCCATGCCGGGTCGGAAAGCTGGGAGACCGTAGGCTTGCGAAGCGCGGGGAGGGAGGCGATAACTTTGGAGAGGTTCCCCTTGGGAAGGTTCATTTTGAGGCCGACCTTGCTGTTGGCTTCGAGCGCCGCGCGCAGGAGCATGGCGATGGACTCTATCTTCCTGCGCTTTTCGGGATTCTCCCACGCCGCCTTGTTGGCGATGAACTTGGTGTTCGTGTAGAGCATGGTCTCGATTATGCGCAGGTTGTTGGCGCGCAGGGACGAGCCCGTCTCGGTGATGTCGGCGATGGCGTCCACGAGGTCGGGCACCTTGACTTCGGTGGCGCCCCATGAAAATTCCACTTCGGCGTCGACGCCGTTGTCGGCGAGAAACTTCCTGGTGACGTTCATCAGCTCGGTCGCCACGCGTTTGCCCTGAAGGTCTTTTACGGTTTTGATGTCGGAGTCCTCCTTGACGCAGAGAACCCAGCGCGATTTCAGGGAAGTCGCCTTGCTGTAAACGAGGTCGCAGACTTCGACGACGTCGCTGGAGTTTTCCAGAATCCAGTCGTAGCCGGTGAGTCCGCAGTCGAAAAATCCCTGCTCGACATACCTGCTGATCTCCTGCGCGCGCACAAAGCGGCCGTCGAGTTCGGGGTCGTCTATGGAGGGCTTGTAGGAGCGGGAACTCTTGGAGATCCGCCAGCCCGCCTTCGCAAAAAGCGCTATCGTGGATTCTTCGAGGCTGCCTTTTGGAAGGCCTATCATTATCAATGGAGTGCTCACGGTATTTATGTATGTTTTGGATTTCGACGCGCCGTTTTCCGCAAAAAAAACGCGTTTTTGAAAACCGCGCGCCTGCGCGCAGCCGCGAAAACGCCTTTCGGACTGCCGTCCGCGCGCCGCGCGCGCCGGCCTGATGGTGCGGGCAGACGGAATCGAACCGACATCACCAGTTTGGAAGACTGGGGTTTTACCACTAAACTATGCCCGCGATAAATTAAAGCCGCAATATAAATACCGGCCGCAAACGGGCGTCAAGAATATTTTTAGAAGAGGCCGAATACGCCCGCGGAAAAGGCGAAGGCCATGTAGACGACGATTAGAAATTTCAGCATGGAAGCCGCGAGCGAGCCCGCGAACGCCCCCAGCCCCGCCCTGCCCGAAGCGCGCAGGCCCGACCCGCCGAGCCATTCTCCGAGAAACGCCCCAACCAGCGGGGCTATGAAAATCCACAGCACGGGCGGGGGCAGAAAAATCCCGACGAAAACCCCTATGAACGCGCCGAGCCCCCCGCGCCAGGTGGCTCCGAATTTTTTGGCGCCCGCCCACGACATGAATATGTCCGCTGCCTGCGCGAAAACGGCGAGCGCACCGCATATCCCGACGTTCCACCACCCGAGCCGAGACTCCGGGAACGCGAGCTTGAACGCCAGCACGGCCGCGAACGAAAGCAGCGGTCCGGGCAGAACGGGCAGAAACGCCCCCACCGCCGCCGCGGCGCACGCGGCGTAGACGAGGGCAGCCCCGATAGCAATGTAAGCCGTCTCCATTTTATTTCTTGAAATATGGGCCGGACTCTGGTTTTATCAAGAAAAGTTTATAAATTCTAACAAACTCCGTTCATGGAAAATCCCGACCAAAAACTACTGGAAATACTGCGCAACGAAAAGTTCATCGCGTTTTTCGACCTCGGACTCGCCGGCGAAAACGGCGTCTCCGAAATCGGCGGGCTCTGCAAAGTGGCGATGCCCAGGCAGGTCAGGGACATCGACTACATTTCCCTCACCTTCATATTCGACACCCCCAGCGAAGGCACTTTCGCGCTCGCAAAGCGCATAATGTCGAGGCTCACCGCCGAGGCGTTCAAGAAGGCAATCCCCTCCGTAAGCGCGATAACGAGTGTCCCCGCGACGCTGAGGGCGGGCGACAACTACGTCCACCAGATAGACGTGATATTCTCCTCGCACATTCCGGACGCCAAGGACGCCGTCAGCAAGGTTGTCTACGCCGTCCGCGCGTCGGGCGGGCTCAACACCGAACCCCCGCAGTGGTGGGACGAGAACTCGTCGCCCACGCCCACGGAGGCGGAAAAGGCAAACTGGGCCGCGCGCATAAAGGCGCTGCTTGGAATATCCAAATAGCTTGCGGCGCGCCGTTTCAAGACATTGAAGCGGCCGTTTTTTTCGGAAAAATTTAGGACAATGGAAATCTGGTTCCACCCGGCAAAGGCGCTCGGCGCCCTGACAAAAAAAGCCGCCGAAACCGCCGGTTTCGGCCCGGACTTTGATCCGATGATACGCCCCGCCGACCCGAAATTCGGCGACTTTCAGGCCAACGGGGCCCTGCAATACGCCAAGGCGCGCAGGGAAAACCCGAGGGCCGCGGGCGAAAGGCTGCTCGCGGCGGTAAAGGCGTCCCCGGACTTCGACGAATCGCTCGTCGAAACCTCCGTGGCTGGCCCGGGATTCGTGAACTTCGCGCTGACGAGGAAATTTCTCCAGGGGTGGCTGGCCGAATACAGCGGCGAAAAAGAGCTGCGCGCGGCCGCCCGCGGGTTTTACGGCGGCAGGAAAACCGTGGTCGACTATCCGTCGCCGAACACCGCAAAGCAGATGCACGTCGGCCATCTGCGCCCGATGGTAATAGGGGAAGCCGTAAAGCGGCTTCTCGAATTCTGCGGGGCCAACGTGACGGCCGACAACCACATCGGGGATTGGGGGACAAATTTCGGCACCCTCATATACGGCATAAAATCCTCCGGCTACAAACTCGACCCCGAGAACGAGAACTCCCTCGAAGAGCTCGAGCAAATGTACAAGCGCGGCAGCGCCGTTGCGAAAGAGTCCCCCGAGGCGGCCGACGCCGCGCGCGCGGAGCTCGTCAAGCTCCAAAACGGCGACCCCGAAAACGCGGAGCTCTGGCGCAAAATCAACGAGACCAGCTCCGCGGCCTTTGAAAAGATGTACAGGCGCATGGGGCTCACGATAGACGTCAGCCTCGGGGAGTCCTTCTACCGCGACAAGGTAGGCAGGGTCTACGCCGAGCTCTCCGAGTGCGGAATCGCGGAGGAAAACCAGGGGGCTCTCGTGGTTTTTCTGCGCGAGCACGATCGCTTCAAGACGCAGCCCTTTATAATAAGAAAGAGCGACGGGGCGTCCAACTACGCCTCTACCGACCTTGCAACCCTCCTCTACCGCGTCGAGCGCTTCGGGGCGGAGGAGGTCGTATACGTCACCGACGGCAGGCAGCAGGACCACTTCCAGCAGCTGTTCATGACGGCGAAAAAATGGTTCGGCTGCAAGGGATACAGGCTTCCAAAGCTCCGCCATGTGTGGTTCGGCACAATCCTGGGCGAGGACGGCAAGGCGATCAAGACCAAGAGCGGGGAGCCCGTGCGCCTCAAAGCCCTGCTCGACGAAGCCGTCGCCCGGGCGCGCAAAATAGTGCTCGAAAAGAATCCGGACACCCCGCCGGAGGAGGCCGACAGAATCGCCGAAACCGTAGGGGTGGCCGCGCTGCGCTACGCCGACCTGTCGCAAAACCGCACGAACGACTACCTGTTTTCGTGGGACAAGCTGCTGGCGTTCGACGGCAACACTGCCCCCTATCTGCTCTACGCCGTCGCGCGCATGCACTCGATTTTCCGCAAGCTCGGCGTCTCGCCGGACGCCGACTTCTCCGCCGCCGGGGAAATCGAGACGGAGCAGGAAATTGCGCTCGCGCGCAAGCTCGTCGCGCTCCCCGCGGTTTTCGAGCTCACCCTTTCCGAGCTGCGCCCGCACTACCTGTGCACCTACCTGTACGAGCTCGCGGGGACGTTTTCGACATTCTACAACGCAAACAAGGTTATGGTGGACGACGAGCGCGTAAAGGCGCGCCGCCTGATGCTCTGCTCCCGCGCGCTGCGCGTGCTGGAGGCGGGGCTGCGCGTCCTCGGAATCGAGCCGCTCGAAAAGATGTAGCATGAAAATATCCACGAAAGCCGGCGACACCGGGCGCACAAAGCTCATGTTCGGAAGGGACGCGTCCAAGGCGTCGCAAAGGGTTAGGGCGTACGGGGCGCTCGACGACTTTTCCGCCACGCTCGGGCTCGCGCGGTCGTTCGCCGGCGCGGAGCTGGCGGCATTCATACTCGGGCTTCAGGAATCGCTCGTATTCCTCATGACGGAGCTCGCCACGGACGCCGGGGATTTCCCGAAGCTCGCCGAAAAAAATATCCGCACGCTCGGAGACGCCGACCTTAAAGCTCTGGAAGAAAGGATTGAGGCCGCCGAAGCCGCCGGCGACGCATTCTCCGGCTGGGCGCACTCGGGCGAAACGCATTTGCAGGCCGCCCTCGACATGGCGCGCGCGCGCTGCCGCGCCGCCGAGCGAGAAATCGCTGCCCTCTCGGAAAGCGGGGGGCTCGCGCGCCCATTCCCGCTCGTTTATATAAACCGCCTCTCCGACCTGCTCTGGATACTCGCGCAGCAGTCGCTGAAAGGAGTTCGGGCGGACCGGCCAAAAACCACATAGGACAGAATATGAAAAAAACGCTGATTGCCGCGGTATTTTCCGCATTGTCGTTCGCGGCGGCCTTCGCCGCCGGAGACTGGGCCAACTTCGGCAGGTACGCCGAGGCCAACAGGGCCGTCACAAAGCCGCCGCTGGCGGTGCTGATGGGCGACTCCATAACCGCCGCGTGGCCGGGAAAAACGCCGGGCGACTTCTTCGCTAAAAACAATATCGCCGGGCGCGGGATAGGCGGGCAGGTGACTTCGCAGATGCTTGCGAGGTTCCGCCGCGACGTCCTCGATTTGAATCCCAAATACGTGGCGATTCTGGCGGGCACAAACGACATCGCGCAAAACCAGGGCTACATAGCCGTGGAAAACATTTTCGGCAACATAGTCTCCATGGTGGAGATCGCAAAGGCCAACGGGGTAATCCCGATAGTCTGCTCGGTGCTTCCCGCCAACAAATACCCGTGGAGGCAGGAAATCAAGCCGGCGCCGATCGTGAAAAAGCTGAACGGAATGCTGAAAGCCTACTGCGAAAAAAACTCGGTGAAATACGTGGACTATTTCACCCCGATGGCGGACAGCGCGGACGGCCTCCCCAAAAAATATGCCGCCGACGGAATCCACCCCACCCCCGAGGGGTATGCGGTGATGGAAAAAATCCTCCTGCCCGAGCTGAAATAGCCCACGCGCCGGAAATCCATTCCTCCGGGCCGCCGCCAGACCGGCGGCTTTTTGTTTCTCCGGGCGCCGTTGATGTTTGAAAGACGGGATTGGAAACGGAAAATGCCGGGAGGAAATTGCGGAAATTTAAAGGTTTTGGGCGGACTTTGCGGCCGGATTTGAGTTTGGGAACTTTCTGCGCCGGCACCCCCAAATGAAGCAGGATTTGGAAAGGCTTTCCGCCCTGCTCCGCGCTTCTGCGCCCGGTTCGCAACCATGCGCCGGAAAAAAATTTTAAGGGGCGGATTTTCGCGCGGGAATCTCCGCAGCCTCACCGGGAAAACTTCGGCAGATGAAAACAAAAGCGCCGCGGCCTGCCGCCGCGGCGCCCGAACTGCGGAAAATACCGCCGGCTACTTGGCGAGTTTTATCTCGTCCCAGACCTTTATGTACTTGGCGTTGTCCGCGCCGAGATCCTGGATTATCTCGCCCTTCTTGTACATTTCGTCGGCGATGAACATTCCGGGGTGGTTTTTGTTTTCCTCGGACACGAACTCCCTCGCTCCGTCCACCGGGCAGGTAAAGCAGGTGAACTCAATGTTGCGCGCGGCGTTCTTCGGCGTCATCATAAAGTCGATGAATTTGTACGCGAGCTCCCTGTTGCGCGCGGTGACCGGAATCGCCCAGTCGTCGCAACACATCGTGAACCCCTCCTTCGGGCACATCCACGCGAGTTCCGGGGCCTCGGCGAATACCTGGAAGAGGTCGCCGCTGTACCCCTGCACCACCTGGAACTCGCCGGAGCGTATGCCGACCTTGTAGACCTCGTTGTCGAATTTCGCAAGGTTCCTCTTCCACTCTATGATCTGGTTTTTGGCCTCCTCGAGTTGCTTTTCGTCTGTGGTGTTGATGGAATGGCCCTTAAAGAGCAGCGCGGCGCCGATCGTCTCGCGCATGTCGTTGAGCATGGTCATGCGCCCCTTGAGCTTGGAGTCGCCGAACACCGCCCAGGTGTCGGGAATTTTGCCGAGCTTGTCCTTGTTGTAGGCCACGCACGTAAAGCCTATCATATAGGGAACGCTGTACTCCATCTTTTTGTCTATGGCGAGGCTGCCGAGGTACGCCTTGTTGACGTTCGCCAGACTCGGAAGCTTCGAGTGGTCGAGCTTCTCTATCATCTTCTGGTCGTACATGATTTTGGCCATGTAGCTGGAGGGCTGGATTAGGTCGTAGCCGGATCCGCCCGCCTTGAGCTTGGAATACATGAACTCGTTCGAGTCGAATATGTCGATTACGACCTTGCAGTCGTACTTTTGCTCAAACTCCTTTACGAGGTCGAGATCTATGTAGTCGGACCACATATAGACGTTGAGGACGGGCTTCGACGGCCCGCAGCCACACATTGCGGCCGCCGCGCAGAGGGCTGCGGCCGATGCGACATATTTGAGTGCTTTCTTCATTTCTTTTTATTTTAGCCTTTTTTTAGGGTTAAAACTTTTTGCGCGTCAGGAACTGCCCCGCTATCGCCACCGTAAAAGTCAGCGCCATGAACACGACGCTCAGGGCGTTTATTATCGCCGGCGGCCCGTGCTTCATCATGCTGTACACCTTCACCGGCAGGGTCGTGCTGCCGGGACCGCCCACGAAGAACGTCACGACAAAGTCGTCCATGGAAAGCGTGAAGGCCATCATCGCCCCCGCCGCGATTCCCGGGCCCAAAAGCGGCAGGACGATTTTCACGAATATCCTGAAACCGCCCGCGCCCAGATCCTGGGCGGCCTGTATGATGTTGAAATCGAAGTCCTGAAGGCGCGCGAGCACCGTGAAGGTGACGAAGCTGAGGCAGAACGTGGCGTGCGCGAGAATCACCGTCGTCAGCCCCAAATCCACGCGCATGCTCACGAACATCAGAAGCAGGCTTATGCCCATCAGAACGTCCGGCACGCACATCGGCGCGTATACGAGCACGTAGTGCGCCGACTGGAGCTTCGAGAGCCTGTATTTGTTCAGCGTCCACGCCGCGCAGGTGCCGACCGCAGTGGAGATCACGGTAGCCGCAAACGCCACTATGAGGGTGTTGAGGGTGGCGTTTATCACGGCGGAGTCCCTGAAGAGAGCCTCGTACCATTTCAGGGAAAAGCCCATCCACTTCCCGCCGTAGCGCGACTCGTTGAACGACTGGCTCACGAGCATCACAATCGGCAGGTACATGAAAACCATCACGAACAGCGTGACGAAAAGCGACGTGTAGCGCGACTTCATTTTGTGGAGTCCCCCGACGACCGGCGTATGTTTATGACGTTTTTGAGAACCCCCTTCTGCCTGAGGAAAACCAGAAGCACCGGGACGGAAATTATGACCGAAAGCAGCGCCGCCAGGGCCGCGGCCTCGGGAAGGTTCCTGTTGGCGGACGCCCGGATAGCGATTTTGTTGCCGAGCATTTCGCCGTCGACGCCGCCGACGAGGTCGGGGATAGCGTACGAGCCCATCGCGGGAATGAACACGACCATCACGGCCGTATATATGCCGCGCTTTATCCCGGGAATAAATATCGACACAAACGCCTTGAAGCGCGACGCCCCCAAATCCCGCGCGGCCTCTATCAGCGAGAAATTGAACTTTTCCGCCGCAGCGTAAATCGGTAGAATCGCAAACGGCAGGCAGGTATAGACCGACACCGCTATGACGGCCCCGATGTTGTTGAGCAGAAACACGTCGTCGGAAATTATCCCGAGCTTCAGCAAAACCGCGCGCAGAAATCCGTCGGGGTGCAGCAAAACCCTCCACGCGAAAATGCGGATCAGAAAGTTGGTCCAGAGCGGGATTATTATGACGAGCAGCAGCCAGTAGCGGTACTTCTCGCGCTGCTGGGCGATCCAGTAGCCTACGGGGATTCCGAGCATAAGGCATATCGCTGTAATCGCGCACGACACCCACACGGTGCGCCACAATACCGAAACGTAGTCGCTGCGCAGGACGTTGGCGAAAGTTTCAAGCGTCCATTCCGAACCTATGCCTCCCGCCGGATCGGCTGTCTTGAAGGCGATGGCGAACACCAGCAGGGACGGTATTACGAAGAATACGGCCAGCCACAAAAGCGACGGCGCGGTGAGCATGTACTCCGTGAACCTCTTCGCGCATGCGCGCGCCGAAAAATTCGATCTGCCGTCGGCCATGGTTCGGGAACCCTAATGCGGGGCCTCCTCGGGGAGCGTCGTGACGTCGTCGGGGTGCCAGGCGACCCACACCTTGTCGTCCCACGTGGGCTGTTTGTAGTCGAGGTAGCAACGGTTGTGCTGGGTGACGATGTTTATGCGCCGCCCGTCGGCGGACCTGACCCAATAGCGGGTCTGCGCGCCCTGGTATACGATGTCTATGACCTGCGCCTCAAACATGTTGAGGCTTTCGTTTTCGGGCTTCTTATCGAAAATCCTGAACTTCTCCGGCCTGATGCTGACCGTCACCTTGTCGCCGACGGACAGGCTGTGCTCGTTGTATGACGGGAATTCGCCGAGCCCGAAAAAGCCTATGCGGCAATACTCGCGGTTGGTGACGGACGCGACGGAGCCCTCGAAGAAATTGGTGTCGCCGATGAAGGACGCCACGAACTTTGTGCGCGGGTTTTCGTAGATCTCGGCGGGGGTTCCTATCTGCTCTATGACGCCGTTGTTCATCACGGCGATCCTGTCGGAGAGGCTCATCGCCTCGCCCTGGTCGTGCGTGACGTATATGAAAGTGGTTCCGACCTCGTCGTGGATCCGGTCGAGCTCGAGCAGCATGTACTGGCGCAGCTTGAGGTCGAGGGCGGCGAGCGGCTCGTCGAGCAGCAGAAGCTTGGGCTTGTTTATGAGCGCGCGCGCTATCGCTATGCGCTGCTTCTGCCCGCCGCTTATGGTGTCGGTCTTGCGCGACGCGAGGCCTTCGAGGCGGATTATGGAAAGCATTTCGTCGACCATTTCGCCGACGCGCCTTTCGTCAATTCCCGCCGTGCGCGGGCCGAAGGCGATGTTGTCGAACACGGTCATGTGCGGGAAGAGGGCGTAGTTCTGGAATACCGTGTTGATCTTGCGCTTGTTGGGCGCGGCGTCCGTGATGTCCCTGCCGTCGAGGAAAACCTTGCCGGAATCGGGCTCCTCAAAGCCGCCGGATATTCTCAAAATGGTGGTCTTGCCGCAGCCGCTCGGGCCGAGAAGGGAAAATATTTCGCCGCAGCGCACCCCGAAGCTCACGCTTTTTACGACATGGTTGTCTCCGAAGCGCTTGTCGACTTTTTCGAGCTCAAAGAATTCAGGCATTTCCCTTTTTAGAAAAAAATGAAACCAAGTAAAAAATATATATGGAGCGAAAATGGAAGCTTTTTTTTAAAAAAAACAAACCTCCGGGAAAATCCCGGGCTTCTGGTTTGAGAGGGCGGCGCTCACGCCCCGCCCGAAACGAAAAAAAAGGGGAGCCCGCGGAAACGGATCCATAGGCTCCCCGCAAAAAGTCGAAATCCGGGCGCTACTTTTTGCAGCCGCACTTCTTCGCGCACGGCTTCTTGGCAACCGATTTCAAAGCGCAGGCTTTCTTGGCGCAGGCCTTCTTCGCCGGAGCCTTCTTGGCTGCCGCCTTTTTGGCGGGGGCTTTTTTGGCGACGGCTTTCTTGGCCGGGGCCTTTTTGACCGCCGCTTTCTTTACGGCCGCCTTCTTGGCGGGAGCCTTTTTAACGGCCGCCTTTTTGGCGGGAGCTTTTTTGGCAGCCGCCTTCTTTACGGGAGCCTTTTTTGCCACAGCCTTTTTCGGAGCTGCCTTTTTTACCACTTTTTTTGTTGCCATGATTCTATTTTTTTTTGGGTTGTTTTCACGTTAACGTTGCGCGCGAATTCAGGGAACTTTGCAGCTCCGAAGCGCGTTCAACGGAAATAACCGGGCCCGAACCGGGCGCAAACTCCGCGGCGGGAAAGCCGCTCAAAAAAAATCCGAATCCGGCGGGCGCTTTCAAAGGAAGGGGGGCGACGTCCGGCGGCGTATCTTCAAAAAATACCCCGTTGAAAAACAGTCTGTAAAAAAGCGCCATCTTTAAAGTGCCGACGAGCAAATTTATCAATGCGTTTTTTATATAGAATATGATATGCAGAAGATGCAATATAAAAATTGCGGTTTCGCCAAAATTTATGGACGCAAAAGCGGGCGAGACTCGAAACTCTTCAAAACCTCCCCGACTTTGAAGGAATTGCCGGCGAAAAATTCCGATGCGGAAAGCATTTTGGAGCACGGCCTTTGAATCGCGCCGAAAACGGCGTCGCCGCCGCGGCACGCGATTCTTAGCCCGTCCTTCCGCGAGGCCGCTACGATCTCCCCGCATTCCGCCCCCGCATTCATGCGCGCGGCCGCCGAAGCCTTCGAGAGCTTCACCGCCTCTGCGCCGATCTCCGCGATTCCGAATGAAAACGCCCTCGCGCGGTTGGCGACCTCCTCCGGGGAAAGCCGGAAATCCAGGAGCAAATCCTCCCTTGAAATTTTGCGCGTGTATGTCGCAAGCGACTCGTCCTGAGGCTCGAATTTCGCGCGGCCGCAGGCGACGGACGAAATGTTTTCGGACAGCAGGCGCGCCGCAGCAGCGGCTATTTTCCCGCGCAGCGACGCCGAGCCGTCGGAAGGCTCTATCCCGACTTCCGCCGCGGCGCACACGGGGCCGGAGTCCATGCGCGGCTCTATCGCCATGAGGCTCACGCCGGTAGACTTGAAGCCGAGCGCTATCGCGGTCTCGACCGGCGACGCCCCGCGCAGCCGCGGAAGCAAAGACGCGTGGAGGTTCAGGCAGGGGAAGTCGCCGTACTCCAAAACATTTTTTTTGAGAATCCGCCCGTACGCCATCACGACTATCATTTCGACGCCGAGCTCCCTCATGCGGCCGACCTCCGCATCGCCGGGGGGGCCTTCGGGCCGCAGGAGCTCCACGCCGTTTTCGACGGCCCACGCGGAGACGTCGTTTGGCGACAATCTTTTCCCCCTGCCCTTCGGCCTGTCGGGATTGCTGACGACGCACGCGAGTTCAAAACCCGGGCACCCGCCGCCGAAAACCGCCCTTATGGAATCGAGGGCGATTGCGTCGGAGGCCATGAAAGCGACTTTCACCTGCGCCCCTTTCCCGCGCCCCCGCCCGCGTAGCGCCTGGGCTTGCCGACGAGCTCGAGCTTTATCGGCACCCCTCCGAGGCGCAGCTTTTCGCGCAGCCCCTTGACGAGATAGCGGCGGTACGAGTCCGCCATAACGGAGGCGTCGTTGCAGAACATCCTTATCGTGTAGGGGCGCGAGGCGGTCTTGACGCAGTAGTAGGCTTTAAAGCGCTTGTTCGCCACATACTTTGGAGGGTTGGCCGAGAGCAGCCCTGAAACGCACGAGTTGAGGGCGTTTGTGGATGGGGCGGAAAGCATTTTCCGCCTCATTGAATACGCGCTCTCGAGCAGGTTGCCGATGCCCGAGTTCTCCTTGGCGGAGACGAAGTGCACGGGCGCGTCGGCGATGCCTGGGAGCGCGCGGCGCACGGCCTCCTCGAAGCCCTTTTTAAATTCCGCGAGATTTTCGTACCCGCGCAGCGCGCCGTTTCTGAAAGTCTCGGCGGCGTAATCCCACTTGTTGACGACTATTATCGCCGCCGCCCCGGCCTCGACGATTTCGCCCGCGAGCCTCTTGTCCAAATCCGCCACGCCCTCCATCGCGTCCAACACCAGAAACACGACGTCGCTTTCGGCTATCGCCCTGCGCGTGCGCACCGACGAGAGGTAGTCGAGCGAAGAGTTCGTCTTGCGGTTGAGCTTGAGCCCGGCGGTGTCGAAGAGCCTGAACTTCATCTCGGCGCCCTTTTTGGAAACCGCGTCGATGTCGAGCTTCACGCTGTCGCGCGTCGTGCCCGCCACCCGGCTTACTATCATGCGCTCCTCGCCCAGCATCCGGTTGGCGATGGAGCTCTTGCCGACGTTCGGACGGCCGGCCACGGAAATTTTGATTCTGCCTTCGGCGTCGTCCGGAGCGGGCGAAATCTTGCCGAAGCGGGCCTCGAGCATTCCGAGGAGTTCCTCCGTTCCGTACCCGTGCTCGGCGGAAACTTCGGCGACGTCCGCGAATCCGAGGGAGAAGAACTCCGGGCTCCTCGCCGAATGCGACGGGATATCCACCTTGTTGACGGCGAGAATCACGTCCTTGCCCGCGGACCGCAACAGGGACGCAATCTCTTCGTCGAGAGGCGCCAGCCCCTCGCGGGAATCCACGACGAATATGACGGTGTCGGCGGTGTCTATCGCAAACTTCGCCTGCAAATTGGTCGCGCGCGCAATGACCTTTTCGCCGCCGGAGGCGGAGGCGAACATGCCGCCGGTGTCCATGAGCGTCACGCCCTCCGAGAGGGGCTCCGCGACGATGTCGCGCGTGACCCCCGGCCTGTCGTGCACTATCGAAACGCGCCGGCCGAGAAGGCGGTTGAACAGCCTGCTCTTGCCGACGTTCGGACGCCCGACGAGGGCGACGCTCTTTGGCTGTGACGCGCTCATAACTTCCCTATTTCAGCTTTGCCAGGGCCTTTTCCATTCTGTCGGCGGCCTCTACGAGGTTCTCGTAGCTCGTGGAAAAGCTCGCGCGCAAAAACCCCTCGCCCGACGGCCCGAAAGCCGAACCGGGGACGACCGCCACCCGCGCGTTTTCGAGAATGTACTTTGCGAATCCCATTGAGTCCATTCCGACGTCCGGAACTTTCGGGAACGCGTAGAAAGTCCCGCGCGGCAGGCCGCACTCCATGCCCATTTCGTTGAACCTGCGGACGATGAAATCCCTGCGCCTGCGGTACTGGTCGCGCATCTTTTCCATGGCCGCCGCGCCGTTTGCGAGCGCCTCTATCGCGGCCTCCTGCGAGACTATCGGAGCGCACATCAGCGCGTACTGGTGGGCCTTCATCATGCCCTCTATCAGCGCGCGCGGCGCGCACGCGTAGCCTATCCTGAACCCCGTCATCGCAAACGCCTTCGAGAACCCGTGCAGGAAAATCGTGCGCTCCTTCATGCCGTCAACGGCCGCAATGGAGTGGTGCGCGCCCTCGTAGGTGAGCTCTGAATAAATCTCGTCGCTGATTACCAGCATGTCCTTTTCGCGCGCGAAGCCGGCAAGCTCCTCGAGCCGCCCCTTGTCCGCGACCCCGCCGGTCGGGTTTGTCGGGAAGTTTATGACTATCGCCTTGCACCCCGGCACCCACGCGCGCCTGACCTCGTCCATGTTGAATGCGAACCCGTCCTCCGGGCGGGTTCTTACGGGAACCGGTATTCCGTGGCACAGCCTGACGCTCGGCGAATACGACACGAAGCACGGCTCGTGGTACATGATCTTGTCGCCGGGGTTTATTATCGCCCTTAGCGCGCAGTCGAGGACTTCGGAAACCCCCACCCCGACGAGGATTTCGCACGCCGGGTCGTAGGACGCCCCGTAGTTTTTCCCCACGTATTTGGAGATCTCGCCGCGCAGGCGGCGCAGGCCGAGATTGTCGGTGTATGACGTCCTGCCCTTTTCGAGGGCGAATATGGCGGCCTCGCGTATGTGCCACGGGGTGACGAAATCGGGTTCGCCTATGCCCAGAGACACGGCGTCCTTCATGTTCGCGGCGATGGCGAAAAATTCGCGTATGCCGGACTTCGGAAGGGTGGCGACGTGCGAGGCGATGAATTTCGATGGATTGCCGTCTTTCATATGATTGCCTGAATTGCCTGAAATATAAGCCAAAGGCGCCGGTGGCGATGCGCGCCCTACGGGGAGTATATGAGCCTGTCGCCGTCCGGGGCCTCGCGGTCTATGATAAAGCCCTGCTGCTTGTAGGTTTTCAGGAAGAAGTGCGTGGCCGTCGACGTCACCCCTCCGATTGTAGCGAGCTTTTCGTAGACGAAGCTCGCCACCCCGCGCAGCGACTTCGCGCGGACGAAAATGAGGAGGTCGTACGCGCCGCTCATAAGGTAGCACGAATCCACCTGGTCAAATTTGCTCACGCGCTGGGCGAGCCTGTCGAAGCCTCCGTCGCGCTCGGGGTTTATGCGCAGCTCTATCGCCGCGTGCACGACAGAGTCGTCGGAGTCGGGGTTTATAACGGGCCTCCACCCGAGCAGCACCCCGTCATCCGCGAGCTTCTTCATGCGCTCGTCAAGCTCGTCGCGGGTGAGCCCGAGAATCTTTCCCATCTGCTCGGTGGATAGCGGCTCCCCGTCGAGCATAAGTTTCAGCAGTTTGTCCATATTTTGAAAAGAATGACCGTTTGCGTTTTTTTTTAAACACTTTTTTTCGGGGCGCGCGGAAAAACCGCGCGGGCGCAAAAAGCCCCGCGGGGCTCCCGCCCTGCGGGGTTTTTTGCGCGCGACGGCATTACCCGTCAGCGCCTTCCCGCCCCCGCCGCAAGCGCCAGCGCGAACGCCCCGAGCAAAGCGGCAAACGCCGCGGGCTCCGGGACGACGGCAAGCCTCAAAACCGTTCCAGAATCGGCGAGCGAAAGCGCGCAGCGCGCGGGATCCAGCCCTATTATCCCGAAATCCATCGAAAGGTCTTCCGGAACGCCGTTGAGCGAGAATCCGGCGTCCGCCCTGATGAGATCGTATTCGCCGCCGCCGAGGTTAAAGTCCGTAAAATCGAAATTTATCATTCCCCCCTGGGTCGAACATGCGCCCCCGAATGACAGCAAAGCCTCCCCCTCGGAAATCTCGGCGACTTTGAAATTGAAAACGCCGGCGACCGAAACGCCCCGCGATTTTCCGCCGTCCCCGATTTTCTTCGCATATGCGTTTAAAGTCGCGCCTCCCCGGACTTCAATCCCGCCTGTTATTGAATCGAGCGCGCCGGTTTCGAGCGTACCGAAATTCGCCGTTCCGCTGCGGACGCTTATGGAGCCGTCCGCATTGACGCCGAAAATTTTCTGGGCGGCGTCCGGCGCGCGGGCGACCGTAAACGAGGCGGAGTCGTCTTCCATAACCACGCGCAGCGTCGCCGTGTAATACGTCACGGATTCGTCCGCGGAATCCGCCGAACCTAATGACAAAACGACGTCCCTGCCCGAGCCGTACGCGAAAACGGTTTGAAGCCTCGACCCGGCGTACCACCCTCCCATATCTATGAGATTGGAGCAGGACAGCCGCAAATCCGCCGGCGACGATTCTATTTCAGCGCCGGAATAGTCCCCTATTCCCAGCCAGTTGTACGACACCGGAAGCGTTTCGGATTTCTCGAAATTTCCGGACGGCAAAACGAACCCCGAATCTCCAGCGTGATGGTATGAGTCTATCGCGATGAACGATGTTGTGCCCTCCGCCAAAAGATAATTGCCCGGAACGGACAGGTCGGAGCCTCCCGAGAATACATACGGCGCCGAGATGACAGCGGACGACGACGCGATAAAAACTGCGGCGGAAAAAACGAATTTCGATTTCATTTTTCCATTTTCCCAAACGAGCCCTAACTATGTCAATATTTTTCGACCGCCAATTTTTGCCAACCTCACATTTCCCACTTCCGGGCCGCATGATATTTTTTTGCACCCCTCCCCCTAAAACCGGCCGGCCGCCTTCCCAAATCAGGAAAGCGGCCGGCCGAAAAAGCGAGGCTATTCGACAGACGCTATTTTCTGCGGCAAAACAAAACGGCCCCCAAAGCCAGAATCCCCGCAACGCATGCCGCAACCCCGGGCTCGGGAATATTCGTGAGGACAAAATCGTTGCCCCTCCACGAATACGACCAGACGGTTTCGTCCAGGCCGAGTATCTCTATCCCGCCCTTCTCGAACCCCTGAACCTCCCCGGCCACTGAAATGAGCACATACTCGCCCGGGGCGTAATTTTCGTAGTCCCAGTTGAAGTCAAAAATGATTGACGAGAGAATTTGGAATTGGTCGGCGCGCGAAAGCGTCCCGTCGATCTGAATAAGCGGGGCGTCTTCCGAAAGGGAGTTCTGCGGCACCATAACCGTCCACATGTTCGCGGGGGCGGTGTCGTTGTTCGCATCGGTATTGGCATTGAGCTTGACGTCGCCCGTGACATGGTAGCTCTTGGCATAGGTGTTCAAATAGACGCCTTGAAATGCGAGCCCGAGGCTGCCCAGCTCGATTTTGTCCAGCGCGCCGGTCTGGCGGGTTCCCCAGTTGTGGGTGTCGTTCGTCAAATAGACCTGGCCCGAGACTTTCAGCGAAAAGCTTTTTTGCGAGGCCGAGGCGCCTATATAAATGTTGTTAGATTTGCCCCAGTACGAACCCGATCCGTAATAATCCATCTCGAGCGCGAAATCCTCGCCCTCGCGCCCCTCGGAACCGAGCCATATTGTGGAATCTCTGGCCTCGCTGAATATTATCTTGCCGATGCTCGCGGAGCGCCCGACATACAAATCCACAGGAGCATTCAATTGCGATCCCGTATCGGTTCCGTAGTAATACCGGCCGATGCCGGAAACGCTTCCGGCCGACGGCATGGAAGCCGCCTGAGAAAACGTCCAGTCGCCCGTTTGATTGAAAGGTATGCCCCAAATGTCGGGGGTTCCGCTAACCTCGTACCAGTTGGCGGCGTCGAGCATGTCGCCGGAGACGTTCCCGTGAAACACATAGTTTGCCGCAAAAGCCGGAACGGCGGCAAAGGCGGATAACGCACAGATGCAGGCTTTTATTTTCATAATACTTTCATCCAAGAAAAAATCCGAAACGGCATAATTGTCAAATAAATTAAAACTTTATCCCGCCGGCAAACCGCAATATTTTACCCTCCGAACCTCGCGTAAAACAGCGCCGGCGAAAGCCCGTCCTCCGGGTCGGAAACCTCGCACTCCGCCCGCATAAACGCGCTTTCAAAAAAACCGCGCACCGCCCGGAACTCCTCGAGCCCTCCCGGGTGGGCGCGGTACGAAGCCACGCTCAAAAACCCGCAGGACTTGTCTATTATCCCAACCGCAATGCGGAGCGCGGCGAGCGTGGTGTCGGGCTTGGTCACGACCGACTTGCCGGAGCCAGGCAGCCAGCCGAGGTTGAAGAACGCGCACCCGACTTTCCCGAAGAGGCCGCGCGGAATAAAACCCTCCATCATCTCGTGGCCCGCGCAGAAAAATTCGCACCTGTCCGAAAGCCCGTTTTTCTCAAACAATTCGCGCGAGCGGCGGACGGCCTCCGGCTGAACGTCAAAGCCGTAAACTTTTCCGCCCCCCGAAAGGAGCGACGCCAGAAAAAGCGCGTCCCGGCCGCCGCCGAGCGTAGCGTCCACGGCGCAGGAAATCTTGCGCGCGCCGAAAAATTCCGCCGCCAAAGCGTGCGACCTTTCCACCACGGAAAACCTACCGCGCCCGCCGCGCCCCCGAGATTCGACAGCTCCCATATCAAAACCTTCAATCCGCACAAAAAGATGGCAAACAAACTGCATACAACCCGCAATGGCAACAATAATCGCAGCATAAATCCCCAGGCGCGAAGACGGGCGCGAGACGCGCCGGCCAGCGGCAGTGCCGCTTCCATAGAAGGGGCAAGCCCCTTACGGCGATTGCTCACGCAATTCGCCTATCCCCTTTCCCAACCCCAACAAAAAAACGAACCTCTTGGGAGGTTCGTTAATGTTTCCAGAGTTCGAGCGGCACAGACCGCCAGCCATTGCTTACGCAATAGGGCTATCCCACGTATAAATCTAACGCTTCCGAAATTCATTTTGAAAACCTTAGCTTACGGGATTTGGCGCAATGATTTTGGATGCGGGGCAAGGGCGGCGGTGCCGCTTCCTTTGAAGGGCTGCGCCCTTACGCCTATCGCTCCGCGATTAGGCTATCCCTTTATAAATATATAAAAGGCGCGGCCGAAGCGTACTTGTGGTACGCGAGGGTGCGGCTTGTTCCGAAGCAACGCTGCCCCGCGCCAAAAGCATTCGCCAAATCCGCAAGCGGAAATAGCCAATCCCCTCCCAATTGCCCTTTGTTTCCGGGTTTAGGTTAGGTTCAGGAGAGTATTTAAGTGGGGCCGCCGGTGGGAGCGTACAAGTGGTACGTGACCAGTGGCGGCCTCACTTAAAACGGAGCATCAGCGGTAGTTTCACGCGCGCGGACGCCGCGCAAAACAACGCTACCGCCGCTGCGCGAGCTCCGAAAGCCTCTTCAAATCGAGCTTTCCGCTCGGAAGCAGCGGTATCGCCTCCGCGCGCACGAGATGTTTGGGCATCCAAAGGTTGCTGATTCCCGCCCTGCGCAGGGCGTCTTTGGCGTCCGCAAGCGATATGTCGGCCGCCGCGACCAGCACGAGCGCCTCCCCCTTGCCCTCGTCGAGCCGAGAGGAAACCGCAAGCGCCGGAACGTCGGAACCGGAATAGCCGAGGGCGGAGTTCAATGCGGCCTCGACCGTCGCGTGCGGCACCATCTCGCCGCCGATTTTCGAGAAGCGCGAAAGCCTGCCGTCTATGTACAAAAACCCGTCTTCGTCGAGGCGCGAAAGGTCGCCGGTCACGAGCCACCCGCCCTTCAGCGCGGCGGACGTCGCCTCCGGATTGTCGAGGTACCCCGCAAACACGTTCGCCCCGCTCAGCGCGAGCAGCCCCCGCTCCCCGAACGGCAGCGGCTCGAGCGTCGAGGGGTCGAGGATTTTGGCGCGCATGCCGGGGAAAAGCTTGCCTATCGAGCCCCTGCGCGAGCCCGTCGAATACCAGCCAAAATCGCGCCCGGGCAGGTTGACGCCCACCACGGGGGTTGCCTCGGTCAGCCCGTATCCCTCGCGGTACGTGTCGCCGAACTTCCCGTTCCAGAGCTCGTGAAAGCCCTCGGGCGTCTTTTCCGCCCCCGCGACCGCCTTGCGTATGGACGCCATGTCGGAAGGGTCGGCGTGCTTTATGTAGGCGCGAAAAAACGTGGGGCTGCCGATGATGGCCGTAGCCCGGGTCTCGCGCACGGCGCGGACATTGCTCTTTATGTCGAGTGGGCTGGCGAGCGAAACCGTAGCCTGGCCGGCGATCGCCATGTACCAAACCTCGAAGAGGAGGCCGAAGCTGTGGAAAATCGGAAGGTTTGCAAGCAGTATGTCGCCGTCTTCAAACAGCCCGCAGAGCTTTGTCTGGAGGCAGTTTGCTATTATGTTGCGCTCCGTGAGAACCGCCGCCTTTGGCGCGCCCTCGCTGCCGCTCGTAAAGACGAGCGTCCCCTCCTTTCCGGGGTCGTCCGAGAACTCTTTCAGGCCGAAGGCCGCGAGGATTTCCGCCGGGCCGCGCGCGGCCTTTTCCCGCCAGAACCCGAGGCGCGCGGACGAAACGGATTCGAGGATCTCCGCGGCGTCGAGGACGCTTTCCGTCCACGGAAAGGACGGGTTGGCCTTCGAGATTTTCTCCCTGTACGGCGACGCCGAAAGCATGCGGGAAATTTTTGCGGTTTCAACGCAGCTGCGGGCCGCAACCGGCCCCAGGGTGAAATTGAGGTTCACCGGGGTGACGCCGGCCAGCAGGCAGGCGTAGTTTGCGGCGCACGCAACAAACGACGGCGGTATGGCGAGCCCCGCCCTGCCCGATATTCCCGATTCGAGGAACGCTTCCGCGAGGGCCGCGGAGGAGGCCAGCAGGTCGGCGCCGTCGAAATTCTTTGCCCCCGCGGAGAAGTCGCACAAGACCCGCCTTCCGGCGCTGGCGCAGAGGCCCTCGGCCACGGCGCACGCAAGGGTCTTTTTCAGCTCCGCGCGGCGCTCAAAAACTTCAAATCCCATATCGACGATGCCGGCTCTCATATCCCTCTACCAATTAAGGCGCGCAAGACAGATGTCAACATTTACCGGGCGGCGCGAAGCCACGTCCCCCGGAAAACGCCCGCCCGCGGAACATTTGAGCGGCGTGCGTGTCATACTGCAACCATGACAAACATAGAAAAAATACACGCGCGCGAAATAGTCGATTCGCGCGGGAATCCCACCGTGGAAACGCGCGTCGAGCTCTCGTGCGGCGCATCAGGCGTCGCCTCAGTCCCGTCCGGGACCTCAACCGGCGAATTCGAGGCCGTCGAGCTGCGCGACGGCTCCGCAAGGGGCGCCGGCAAAGCGGGGCGCGCGCGCTTTGGCGGAATGGGCGTGCTGAAAGCTGTCTCGAACGTCAACGGAGAAATCTTCGACTCCCTGCGCGGGACGGACGCCCTCGACCAGATCGGTATCGACAGGGCAATGCGCCGCCTCGACGGCACGCGCAACAAGGGAAGGCTCGGGGCTAACGCCATACTCTCGGTTTCAATGGCGGTCGCAAAGGCAGCGGCCGGCGCGCTCGAGCTCCCGCTGTTCAGATACCTCGGCGGCTTTTACGCGCGCACGCTGCCGCTGCCCATGATGAACGTCATAAACGGCGGGGCGCACTCCGACGCGCCGATAGACATACAGGAATTTATGATAGTCCCCAAGGGCGCGCGCAGCATGCGCGAGGCCGTGCGAATGGGCGCGGAAATCTTCCACGCCCTCAAAAAGGTGCTGAAAGCGCGCGGGCTCTCCACGGCGGTCGGCGACGAAGGCGGCTTCGCCCCCGATTTCAGAGACGCGGGCGAGGCCATAGAGGCCATAGCGAAGGCCTCAAAAGAAGCCGGCTACAAATTCGGCAAAGACGTCGTAATGGCGCTCGACATAGCGTCAAGCGAATTTTACGCCCCCAAGACCGGCAAATACGCGTTTAAAAAGTCCGACGGCTCGGAGCGCGACGCCGGAGGAATGGTCGAGTACATATCTCAGCTCAAGGCAAAATACCCGATCTGGTCCGTCGAGGACGGTTGCGCCGAATCCGACTGGGAAGGCTGGGAAAAACTCACCGGCGCACTCGGGGGCACGACGCAGCTCGTGGGCGACGACCTCTTCGTCACGAATCCGGAATTCCTCAAAAAGGGCATAAAGCTGGGGGTCGCAAACGCGATCTTGGTGAAGGTAAACCAGATCGGGACGCTCACGGAGACGTTCGAGGCCGTGGAAACCGCCAAGCGCGCGGGGTATGCGACCATCATATCGCACCGCTCGGGCGAAACGGAAGACACGACGATAGCCGACATCGCCGTGGCCGCGAACGCCGGGCAGATAAAGACGGGCTCCATGAGCCGCTCCGACCGCACGGCAAAATACAACCGCCTTATGCTGATAGAGGAAATGCTCGGCGCAGACGCGCTGTTCGGCATTTGACGCGCGCAAGCCTCCTGCGCCCGAAATTCCGCGGGCCCCCGGCAAACGGGGGCCCGTATTTTTGACCCATGGCGCGGACGCCTCCGGGCCGAAAGCGGGAGCGGCGGGATATGTTGGAAATCCGCCATTGACCAACGCCGGATACAAAAATTATAGTCGCCGCCTGAAAATATACGGACTTATGAAACCTGCTGAATCTATTTATGCGATGAAGGCTCGGACGGCGGCCGCGCTTGCCGCGGCGCTTCTGCTTTCGGCCCGGCTGCCGGCCGCCGTGTGCGAAATGCCCGGCTCGTCCTTTCTGAATCTGGCGGAATTCGTCGGCGCGGACGCATTTTACCGGCTCGGAATTTACGGCCAGGGGGTAAATGTCGCCAATTTGGAATACTACGCGGTTTCCGCGGAGGAAAACCCGGAATACTCCGTATTTTTGAAGGATTCCAATTTTTCCTCCTATATCCCCGGGGGCGAATCCGGGCGGTACGGGTCGGCCCACCCGTACGAAACGCTCTCGGTGATGGCCGGATACAACGAATCTTTTGAAAACCGGGAGGCCTCGACGGGGATCGCCTGGCGGGCGGAATACACCGCGGGGCAGGTCGCCGAAAACTCCCTGTTTTCTTCCGACAGGCTAATCCTTCAAACCTATGAAAGGTTCTTTTCCAACGGCACGGACGTGATTTCGTCGTCGTTTGAAAATGCCGGGGACAGCGCCTTCATGGCGGGGGCGGCGCTGGACTCCTACGCGGCGAAGGGCGCGCAAACGGTTTTCGTGGCGGCGGCCTCGAATAACGGGCAGGGGGGCCCCGGACATGTCGCCTCGCCGTACAAGAATATGAATGTTATAAAAGTTGGCGCCCTCGACATCTCCGCAGGCTTCAAGGCCGCCGCCGCTTTCAGCTCCTACGGGCCTGACGACTTTTACAACCCCGCGACGGGCGAAATAACAAAGGGCGTCGTCAGCGCCGTGGATATAGCCGCCCCGGGAACGGTCTATACGGTCAAACAGGACGAAACTTTCGGGAACGTTTCCGGAACCAGTTTTGCGGCCCCTATTGTCGCCTCGGCCGCAACTCTCATGATTTCATATTCCAGGGACGCCTCCATGCCCGGCGGCAGCAGGGACGCGAGGCTAATAAAGGCCGTCCTGCTGAATTCGGCCTCGAAAACGGACGGCTGGGACAACGGCGCCCGGACTGAATCCGTGACGGCAAACGGGAGAACGCACGACGGCGTGCTCACGACAAACCAGGCCCTCGACTTCCGCACGGGAGCGGGCGCGCTGGACGCCGAAGAGGCGCTCGCGCAGTACTGCAATTTCGGAGAAACGTCTTTCCTCGGCAGCGCGGGAAACGGCGAGTCGGTATTCTACGATTTCCGCGCGGAATCCGCCAATCTGAACTTTGCGGCCACCCTCTGCTGGAATGCGGAAACCGAAATATCCGGCATAACCTACGACGGCGACGGCAACGTGTCGGCGATAAGCGCGGAAGGCTCGCACTTCTCCAACCTCGACCTTCGGCTCTGGCGTCTGGACGGCGGCTCGGAAGCTCTGGTGGCGCAGTCGGTTTCGGAATACAACAATGTGGAACACCTGTTCTTGGAACTCGACCGCGGGGGGGATTACAGGCTGGAAGTCGTTTTCAAAGGGCTGGCATACGGAGACGCCGAAACCGAAACCTACGCGATAGCGTGGAATATTTCGCAAATTCCAGAGCCTTCGGCCCTCGCGGCGTTTCTGGCATCTGCGGCGACGGCGGCGGCATTCCTGCGAAAGGGAAATTTTCCGGGCGGCGGATCCGCCCAACCCGAAAAACCGCGAGAACCTGGCGCACAGCCCGTTTCGAGGCTCGGAACCCGAATCCGGCCTGGCTGCGGCCAGAATGCGGACGGGGCGGATATTTAATTTCCCGCCAAAACGCAGGCAAAAATATCCGCCGGAGACCGCCTACGCCACCATGACTATCGTACCCGCCACCGTTGAAAAGACGACGAGGGCGCGGAAAAATTTTTCGGGCACGCGGTTTACCAGCAGCGCGCCCAGAAACGCCCCGGCGAATATGAACGGAATCCCGCACGCGCCGGCTTTGAGCGCGGAGGCTCCGATATTGTCCCACGCGAAAACCTGCAGGGGAATTTTCATGTAGTTTACGAGGAGGAAAAACCACGCGGAAGTGCCGACGAACGAGCGTTTGTGGAGGCCGGCGGAAAGCAGGTAGACGGACATCACGGGGCCGGCCGCGTTGCCTATCATAGTGGTGAACCCTCCGAGAACCCCGAAAAGCGAGGCGCACGCGCCCGAACGCGCCATTTTCCGCGCGCGCTCGCCGCGGGCGAAAAACATCACGGCAAGTCCCGCAAAAATGCAGGCTGCCATGAGCGCCCCGAAACTTTCGCGGGGGACGACGGAGTCGGCGGCGATGGCCGCGAAAAATCCGAGAACCGCGCTCGGCAGGAGCTTCGCCACTATCCGCCAGTCGGCGTCGCGCCTGTAATAGAGCACCGCAATCAGATCCGCGAAACAGAGCATAGGCAGGATCACCCCGGTGGACTCCCGCGCGCCGAAGGCAATCGCCATAACGGGAATCGATACGACGACCGCCCCCTGGACGCCCGTCTTGGAAAACCCGACAAGCAGCGCGCAAAACGCGAGCGCCGCGAACTGCCACCCGGACGAAAAAATCCCGTTAACAAAATCCATTTTTGCCGATTCCCGAAATTGGAAGGATTTCGGCGCATTTTGCAACCGATTTAAATTTTACGGCGAGATATTTGGCTTGCGGGGGCGCGGAATCCGGGCAATAATGACGGCGCATGAAAAGAAGAGAATTCATTGTCAAGACGGCTCTGGGATCGGCGGCGACCGCGCTGCCGTTCTCGGGGGAGCTTTTCGCCCAAGCCGGCGCGGCGGCGGACAGGCCGCTCGATATCGTAGCCCTTTACGGCGCGACGGCCTCCGAAATGTTCGAGCGCGGAATCGCCGAAATGGGCGGCATGGGAAGGTTCGTCAAAAAGGGCGATTCCGTAGTCGTGAAGCCGAATATCGGCTGGGACCAGCCCCCGGAAGTCGGGGCGAACACGGATCCCGACCTCGTGGGCCTCGTCGTCAAAAAATGCTTTGAGGCCGGCGCCAGGGAGGTTCTGTGCTTCGACCACACCTGCGGCAACGACTGGCAGAACCGCTACAAGATGAGCGGAATCTCCGAAAAAGTCGAGGCAAACGGCGGCAAAATGGTGGCGGGCAACGACGAATACATGTTTGTCGAGCGCGACATTCCGCGCGGGAAATCCCTCAAAAAGGCGCAGGTTCACAAGCTGACGACGGATCCCGACGTGTTCATAAACATTCCCGTGCTGAAACACCACGGGGGCGCGAAAATCACGTGCGCGCTCAAAAACTACATGGGGTGCGTCTACGACAGGCAGTGGTGGCACCGCAACGACATGCCCCAGTGCATCGCCGACTACGCGACCTTCCAAAAGACGACCCTCACGATAGTGGACGCCTACCGCATAATGCTCGAACACGGCCCGCGCGGGAAATCCCCGAAATTCGCGCCCGTGTCGAAATACCAGATAATCTCGACGGACATCGTCGCGGCGGACGCCGCTGCCGTCCAGATCTTCGCCGCGGTGGCAAAACAGAACGGAATGGGCAAGCCGTACTCGCTCGACGAAATCAAATACATTGCGCTCGCCGAAAAGAACGGCGCAGGCACGGCGGATCTCTCCAGGCTCAACATGAAGAGGGTTTCGCTGGCGTAGCACGCGCCGAAATCAGCGCGGAATAACGCCGCCGCCCTCCCCCGCATGGGCGCGGTTTTGTTCCGCCAAAGAAATCCACTCCCTCCCCGCAAGCCTTACTTTCCGCCGCGGCAGCGGCGGGACGGCGCGACAGACAAATGAAAATCTTCAAGACACTCAGGGCGTTGCGGATAGCCGCGGCGCTCGCAGTATTCTGCCTGATAAGCGTCCAGTTTGTCGACGTTTACCATTCGCTCGGGAGCGCGTACTATTCGGCGAATCCGACGTCGCTGATGTACGCGCCGGCCCTGCTGAAAATCCTCGCGGGCTGCGGGCTGGCCGCGGGCTGGGCGTTTGCAGCGTTCACGCTGGCCGCGGCCGCGTTCGGGCGCGCGTACTGCTCTTTCGCCTGCCCGTTCGGGATACTGATGGACATTTTAAGGCGGATCTCCCTCATGCCCGCAAACTCGCGGCTGCTGAAAGGCGCGGCCCTCGGCAAATTCTGCAAAAAAAGTTTCGCGGCTCTCAAATACTCCCCCGCAATCCCGCTTGTACGGTGGGTTTTCCTCGCGCTGTCCGCGGCGGCCGTCGCGTTCGGATACGGCGCGCTCTTCGGATTCGTGGAGCCCTATTCCCTCTACGGGAAAATCATGGGGGCTGTCGCGCACCCCGCCGCGAGCCTCGCCGTCGACGAGGCCGGAAGGCTGCTCGCAAACCGCGGCGTATACTCCGTTCCCCCGGTCGGGGGCGACCCGTCGGTTCCGCTCGCGTCGTTCGCCATAGCCGTCGCAATTCTCGGCGCGATATGGGCCGCGAGCGCGCTGCGCGGGCGAATCTACTGCAACTCCGTGTGCCCCGTCGGCGCCCTGCTCGGGCTGTTCTCCAAATTTTCGATTTTCAAACTCTCGGTGGACAAGTCGTCGTGCGTATCCTGCGGGCTGTGCGAGAGAAACTGCAAGGCCCAATGCATAGACGCCAAGGGGAAGTCGCTCGACTTTTCGCGCTGCGTATTGTGCTTTGACTGCGCCGCCAACTGCCCGAAAAAATCAATATCCTTCAAATTCTCGCCCGGCGCGAAACCCGAAAAATCCGGACGGACTCCGAAAGCGGGAAAGCCCGCCGAAGGCCCCCGCCCCGCAAAACCGGCCGCGCCGGAATCCCCCGCCGCCATGCCGAGGCGCTCGTTCGGGGCGGCGCTGCTCTCGCTTGGCGCGATAGCCTGCTCCGCGGCAAAGGGCGACGCGCGCGCGGGCGCAAATTCCGCAGGCGACGGCGCCTCTGCGTACTCGCTCGACCCCGCCGACCCGCGCAGCAGAATGCCGTCGCCCCCCGGATCCGGGAGCGTCGAAAACTTCCTCGAAAAATGCACAGGCTGCCAGATATGCACGGCGGCGTGCAAGGCGCACATATTGAAGCCGTCCCTCGGGCAATGGGGCCTTTCGGGGCTGATGCGCCCGTACATGGACTACTCCGCCGGCTTCTGCCTCCACGCCTGCCAAAACTGCTCGAACGCCTGCCCGACGGGCGCCATACGGTTCATCGCGGAAGACGACAAGAGGCACGAGAAAATCGGCACCGCGATCTTCGACCAAAACCTGTGCGTCGTAAAAACCGACGGCACCGACTGCGCCGCCTGCGCAGAACACTGCCCCGTGCAGGCCATCGAAATGATACCCTTCGGCGACCCGAAAAACAGCCTGTATATCCCGCACGTGCACGAGGACGTCTGCATAGGCTGCGGAGCATGCGAGTACATCTGCCCCGTCATGCCGCGCAAGGCGATAGTCGTAAGGGGGCTGGCAGTCCACAGGCGCGCGGCGCAATTCGACGAATCCATGCGCATTTACAAGCCGGAAATAAAAGAGCCCAATACCCCCGCCGGAAAACCCGCCGACGCCAATCCCTTCCCGTTCTGACGCTTTGGTTTTTCTCGGGGCGCCCCGCCGCCCTTTAAAAAACGCTGCGCGCGGCCGCAAAAAAATTTCCGCGCGATACGGAGTTCAGCCTGCGGGAATTTCCAATTGCAGCGCCTATTTTCGCTTCCCGATCAAAAGGACAAAATACGGGGTGGAAACGCCAAAGACCGAGGCAATTTCCGAATGCTCCGACGCCATGCCGACGCAGAGTTGACAGGCCGTTTGCGAAGTCTGCTTCAAGCAATTCCGCCATTATAACGCAACGATTTTTGCGGCACGAACCGGCGCGAGGCGGGCGCAAAATGCACGGGCCAGCGGCACTGCCGGCGCGAGGCTCCATAGGAGGGGGTGACACTGCCGGCGCAAGGCGCACTTCCATAGAAGGGGCTGAGCCCCTTACGAAGATTGGCTGCGCCAATGCTTCTATCCCCGCGCGTAGAATCCAATAACGAAAAACTCCCTTACGGCGGTTGCTCACGCAATACGCCTATTCCCATTCCCAAATCCCAACAAAAAACGAACCTCTCATGGAAGGTTCGTTAACGTTTCCGAAGTTCAGACAATACGGGCAGCCGGTCATAGAAGGGGCGGCGGCAACGCCGCTTCCATGGAAGGGGGCAATCCCCCTTACGCCATTGCTCACGCAATAGGACTATCCTCCCTATAAATCTAACGCTTCCGAAATTCATTCTGAAAACCTTAGTTTCCGGGATTTGGCGCAATGCTTTTGGATGAAGAGCGAGTATTCAAGGAAGGCCGCCGGTGGGAGCGTACGGGCGGTACGTGACCAGTGGAGGCCTTCCT
>DBGCYC010000073.1:0-9645 GCA_048390825.1 Candidatus Merdousia sp. | reverse complement strand
TTTTTTCCCCCCCCCCCCCCCCCACACACACCATCACAAGGGCACAACCTAATCCCCCCCCTCCTCCTGTATATCGCGCCAAAAGGTTTTATACAGTGCGCCAAACGTTTGAGCCTTTTTAGTTTGATACCTTCCATTCAATGATAAAAAAAGGTTCTGCAAGGCGTTTGCAGAGGCTCTTCTTTTCAATTCCGCCGTGCGTCGGAAGAAAAAAACCGCTCAAACGCCTGGCGCAACGGCCCGTATCCGGGTTCTCCCGGGGGAAAATCGCCAAACCTGAAAATATGGGACAGGCAGCCGCAAGTCCGCTCCGCGGCTGCAATAGTCCGTAATTTGCCCAAAACGTCCGCTATTCAAAGCATCTGCCGTTAATTACCCGCCCCTATGCCATTCGCATTTTCCGCAAGCATTCCCGTTCACAATTACCAAACATTTCCTTCCGTCCGAAAAGCGCAAAAAGGCGGCCCCGCCAGAAGCCGCCTCTTAAATACGGAGTTTCTATTCCCCTTCGCTACCTACTTCCGCCTGCGGCGCGCCGCAAATATAAGGGCTGCAAGTCCGACAGCCGCCGCAATCTCCGCCGGCTCCGGAACCGCCGCAAAAGTCACCTGCAGAGTATTTCCACTCCATGAAAAGTCCGCCAGAGCGTTCAGGAGATTTTCGGCGGCAAAGTATTCGTCGGCGTCGGTCTCGGACGACATCCCGGAAAGCGATCCGGCCGTTATGAGGTCGTAGGTATTGCCTACGAGCCCCGAGGCGTCGAGCCCGTTGAAGTCTATCGCTATCTTGTCGGCGCCCGCCTTTTTGAACTCTCCGGCGATGGAAATCAAATCCACCCCCGCCCCCGCGAGAAATTTGTCGCTGTCGGCGAATATGAATCCGCCGCCGTTAAATTCGGCGGAGGATACTGCGGCATTCCCGGCCGCCCCGAATCTGCCGCCGTTTAGCGTCAGGGCGCCGTGCGAGGCTCCGGAAGCGGTCTTTACGAGCAGCGTCCCGCCCTCCATGCGTATGTATCCCGAAAAGGAATTGTCGCCCGATAGAACCTGGGAAGCCGAGCCGTCCATAACGATGTTGACCGACGCGTCCGAAGTGTTTGTCACCACGCCCGAAAAAGTCCGGTCGGCAGAGTTCGTCAGCACGAGCGTCGAGTTCACCCCCGCCGATTCGGTCGTCACGGTTCCGGCGGTTCCCGTCAACCCGCCGACTTTGAGAAACTGCTCGAAGTCCGCCATTTTGGCGAACTGCACCCTGCCCGCATTCGCGCCAAAGTCTATTGCGCCCCTTACGACACCCCGGGCCTGGTCGTAAGTGGTGGCCGCCCTCCCGACGGAAAATGTTATGACGGCGTTGTCGTGGTTGAGGTAGACGTTCTCGGCCGAAAACGACGTGAGCGACGAACCGTTCGCGCCAAACATCAGGTTGTTGTACGAATTGCCGTTGTTGTTGCAGACGTTTCCGCCTATCGAGAGGCTGCCCGTAGTGAAGCGGACATAACCGTTTTGGTTGTATGCGAAATCTTCGGCTATTGTAAATTGCGAGCTCGCCCGGAGGTTAAACATCACCCAGTTGTTGTTGCAACCGGAAATGGTCAGGCTTTTTGCGCTGAACGTCTGGTTGTCAAGCAACACTATCGAACCCGCCATCTGGTATTCAAAGGCGTTTTTTGAATAGTCTATCACGACGTCGGTGTCGGAGGTCGGGGCCGAAACGGAAGCGGCGTATGCGTACGTCGGCTTGCCGTCGGCGTCCACCGAAAAGCCCGTCGCCCAGTTGTAGTTGCCGTTGCCTTCCTCGGGGCTCTTTTCGGCGTCCAGAAGGTAGCGGCCCGAATTTTGGTCGTAAGAGGAATCGAACGTCTTGGTGTCGACCCAGTAAAGGGTGTCGGCGGAAGCCGAAAGCGCGGCAAACAGCGCGCAGAAACATGCAATAGTTTTGGTTTTCATTTTGTCCGAGTTTGAAACCGGGCGCGAAAATCCGCCCCCGTTGACGGAAACAACTTTTTATTTTTCGCCCAACCGAGTCAAGGGGAAATCTGACAGGCGCCTGCGCCGTCGGATTCCGGGGCGGATTTTTGGTTGAAAGGCGCGGGAAATACGGTTTTATTGAAAGAATGCGAACGGCATTGTATCTGATATTGTCGGCGGCTTTCGCGGCGGAGCTTCTGGCCTCCGCGGGCGGGAGCGCCGAAAGGCTGAAACTCGCCCTCGGAGACGTCGAAATAACGGCGGTGGAGCGCGTCGAGCCTGGGGAGGAAATCGGCGGCGCGAAGGCGAAGGCGGGCCTGACGCTGGTGAGGGCGCGCGCCAAGCCTCCGTCGAAAGTCAATATCGCGGTCTGCCTGCCCGACCGCTGGAACGGGATCTTCCTCGGCAACGGAAACGGCGGCATGGGGCAGAATCTCTCGCTGAAAGCGGCCGTCGGCGGCGCGAACGGCGGATACGCCTCCGCCCACTGCGACCTGGGAACCGACAGGTGGTGGGCCGACCGGGACAGCCTGGACGTCGCCGTCGCGGATTTCTCGCACGATGCGGTGTGCATGATGACGCGCGCGGGAAAGAAAATCGCGGAGGCGTATTACGGGCGCCCCCCGGAGCGCTCCTACTACGTCGGCGGATCGACCGGCGGGCAGGAGGGGCTCTCAATGGCCGAGCGCGACCCGGGGGAGTACGACGGCATAGCCGTATTCTACCCCGTCTCCGACCGCACGTCCCTCCACACGCGCTTCGTTTTCGAGAGGGCGCTGCTCCACCCCGGGAATCGCTTTTCCGACGGGCAGATAAGAAAAATCACCGAAGAAATAACCAGGCAGAACAGGGGCAACCCCGGCGAACCGGAGGGTTCGCAGAAGCCCTATCTGAAATACCCTGAGCGCGCAAAGGTGGATTATTCAAAGTTCGATTTTCTCACGGACGAGCAGATCGGGATACTGAAAAAGGTCCATTCGCCGTTTCTCGACCCCGAGACGGGGGCGTTCGTGACGTTCGGGCTGCCGCCGTCGTGCGAAATAGCCGACAACGGCAAGAGCCTGAAAGGCGGATTCGGCGACTGGATGTCGGAGTGGTTTTTCCGCAAATCGGGCGTCGACGCCTCGAAAGTCGACCTGGGCTCCTACGCCAGGAAATTCGGGAAGCGGTTTGCGTCGGCCAACGCAGCCCCGAACCTCGGCAAATTCAGGAAGCTCGGCGGCAAGCTTTTGATAGTGCAGGGGAAAATCGACACCATTGTTCCCGCCGACTATATCCGCGAGTGGTACGGCCTGCTGTGCGAAAACGTGGGCTCCGTCCCCGGCACGGCGGAGTTCGCGCGCCTCTTCATGGTTCCCGGCGGGTGGCACGGCAACATTTCGGGCGTGGACATGCTCGGGGCAATCCGCAAATGGGTCGAAACCGGAACGCCCCCCGAACAGTTAAAGGCCGACGTGACAATAAACGGCAAACGCTACCAGGAAAACGCCGAGATGTACCTGCCTGCGCATCGAGCGCCAAACAGGTAGGCGCGAGGCGTTCATGGGGCGTTGCAGCCCGTTGTGGGGGGCGGCGCATTTTGACGCTGGTATTTGAATGCGGATCCGCCCCCGGGTCAACTGCCTGGCGCGTCCATAAAAAGCGGCGGCGGACGGTGCGAAAAAAGGCCGGTTTGCGCGTTTCTTTTCCGTTCCATTAAACGTTCGATTCCCCCCCCCCAAAAAAAAAATAATCCCGCAAAACCGGCTGCGCAATTTCAGCCCTCCAATGGGGGGAAGGGCGGACGGCGGATATTTTCCCAAAACGGTGCGCCTTACCGCCTTCTGCGCCGAACCGGCGGCTTATGCCCACGCGGGCGTCACGCCTTTGCGCGTGGGCCGCATCTTTTGAAACTCCCAGCCGCCGGTATTGGACCGTGGCAAAGGCCGATATATGGCGTCCGAATCCGCCGCTCAAAGCCTGTTGGCGAGGTGCGCGCAGTAGCCCGCCCCGAAGCCGTTGTCTATGTTTACGACGCTCACGCCGTTGGCGCAGGAGTTTATCATCGAAAGAAGCGCGGAAATCCCCCCGAAGCTCGCCCCGTACCCGACGCCCGTGGGAACGGCTATGACGGGGACGGACACGAGCCCCGCAAGCACGCTGGCGAGCGCCCCCTCCATGCCCGCGACCGCGACGACCGCGGTGTGCGAGCGTATCTCGCCGAGCCTGTCGGCGAGCCTGTGTATGCCCGCCACTCCGCAGTCGTAAAAGGCGTCGGCGGGGCTGCCGAGAAATTCCGCCGTCACCCGGGCCTCCTCCGCAACCGGCATGTCGCTCGTCCCGGCGCTAACCACCGCGATTCTGCCGCGGACTTTCGGGCGGGGGGCCTTGGACGGAATCCACGCGGCGCGCGCGATTTCGCAACGGCCGGCCTCCGGGAACGCCGCGAGAAGCGCCTCCATGCCCTCGGGGGAAAGGCGGGTGGCGAGAACCCCCGAACCGCGCGCGGCCAGCGCGGAGGCGATTTCAACTATCTGTCCGGGCGTCTTGCCCGCGCCGTATATCACCTCTCCCGCGCCGCATCTGCGCTCCCGCGCGGCGTCCACGGAAGCGTGCGACAGGCGGATTATGGACATGGAGTCGATCAGCCTTTCGGCCTCGGCTTCCCCTATCTCCCCGTTTTTAAAGGAGCGGAGCACGGAGCGGATTTCGTCTTTCATCTGTTCATGTTTCCCATTGAATAGCCGCCCAAATCCACGGACACCGACGCGAAGCCGAGCGCTTTGAGCCTTTCCGAGACGGCGGGCCCAAACTCTGTTGCGCGCGCGAAAAACTTCCCGAGGTCCTCCGCGCCGAGTTCCACGCGCGCGCGCCCTCCGTGGACGCGAACCCTCACGCGGGAGAATCCGAGCGCGCGCACCTGTTCCTCGGCGGCGTCTACCGCGCGCAGCGCGCCTTCCGTGACGTCCGCGCCCGTTTCAAAGCGCGTCATGAGGCACGCGTTTGACGGGGGTGGCCCGAACTCCGGGAGGTTTTCGCGCGCGTATTCGAGTATGTCGGCCTTTTCCCATCCGGCTTCGAGCAGCGGGCTGCGGACGCCGAGCTCCCGCAGCGCTCTCATTCCGGGGCGGAAGTCTGAGACGTCGCCGGCGTTCGTTCCGTCGCACAGGACGCCGAGGGACTCGTCCCGGCATATCCGCGCGAATTCCGAAAATATGCCGCGCTTGCACAGGTAGCAGCGGTCGGGCGGATTGCCCCTTATGGAATCCGGAATTTTGGCGGAGACGGCCGTGCGCCTCGCCACCCCGACGGACGCGCAGAGCCTCTCGGCGCCCTCCATTTCAGAGCGCGGCATCTGCGGGGTGTCGGCGGTCAGGGCGGTACAGTTTTCCGCCCCGAGCGCGGAGGCCGCAAAGTGCAGCAGCACACCGCTGTCGAGCCCGCCCGAAAATGCCACCGCCGCCCGCCCGAAACCCCGCAGGATTTCAGTCAGAGCTTTTTCTTTCAAATTCATCGAGTATTTTCCGGGAAACCGCGTCGAACGGGATTGAGAATTTCCCCGAGATTTTTGCGACATCGTCGGCCTCGGGCTTCGACTTTTTCAAGCCTCCAAACCGCGCGGTCTTTATGCGGACGGGCCCGAAGGAGGAATTGAACGTCTCTTCCCCCCTCGGGAGGCTGTCGCGCAAAATCCGGGATTTGCGCACGCCGAGCGTCGACGAGCGCGCGAAGAAAACCGGCTCAACCTCCCCCGCGCGCGCGGGGTCGCACAGGGCGCAGACCTTCGCGCCGAGCCGGCCTTTCTTCATTACAATCGGCTCCTGCCAGGCGTCTCGCGCGCCGGCGGACATAAGGGCGTCCGCCAGATCCGCGAGCGCCTCGGCCGGCATGTCGTCAATGTTGGCGCAGAGCAAAACCATCTCCCCGGAATTCAGTCCGGAAATTCCGCCGGACTCGTAGACCATGACGCGCAGGACGTTCGCTATCCCCGGGACGTCCCTCCCGCCGATCCCGATTCCGGACGCGACCGCCGTCCCGGAAATTTTCGGTTCAAACTCCGAGCACATGGCCGCGAGTATCGCCGCTCCCGTCGGCGTAGCGGCCTCGTGGGGGGCGCCGCCTATGCGCGACGGAAACCGCCTGGCAAGCTCCGCCGTCGCCGGGGCCGGCACGGGCATGAGGCCGTGCGCGCACCGGACGGTTCCGGAGCCGAGCTCCACCGCGGAGGAGACTATCCTGTCGACGCCGAGCAGCTCAAAGCACACGGCCGCCCCGACGATGTCTATTATGGAATCCACCGCGCCGACCTCGTGAAAGCAGACCTCCCCGATTTCGCGCCCGTGGATTTTGGCCTCGGCCTCCGCAAGAACGGTGAAGATTTTCAGGGAGTCGGCCTTTGCCCTCCCGGACAGCCCCGAATTTTCGATCAGCGCCTTTATTTCGGAAAACGGCCTGTGCGCGTGCGTATGCGAATGCGTATGCCCGCCGGAATGCCCTTCGGAATGCGCGTGCGCCCCGCCGCCGGAATGCCCGTGAAAATGCCCGCCCGAACCGGCGCAATCCGCGCCGCCTTCCGAATCCAGGACGACGCGCGCGCGCGTCCCGAATATGCCGAGCCTGGCCTCCCGCGAAAATTCGAGCCGCCACCCCCCGACCCCGAGGGTTCGGAGCCGCCTTTCGAGCTCGGCGGGATCCGCGCCGGCGTCGACGAGCGCCCCGAGATTCATGTCGCCGCTTATGCCGGCGAAGCAGTCGTAATAAAGAGTCTTCATAAATCTGGGCGCACCATACCCCGGCGCGCCGCGCGCGTCAAGACGTTTGCATCCGCTCCGCGCCCCACCGGGCCGCAAGATTTTAACTGTCAAAAAAAAATCCGGGCAAAACTCTCTTGCCGTCCGTCCGCTTCATATTTTGAATCCGCTTCATGGAAAAGAAATTTCTATGCATATTGGGGATTCTGGCTGTGGCGTGCGCGGCGCGCGCCATAACGGTTGTTTCGGAGGACGCGAGAGTCCCGAAGCACTACGTGCAGCCGGTCATAGGCAACGGCTCCATCTGCACGAGCGTGGATTTCGAGGGCGAACAGATCCAGAAAAAATACCGCAGCTACTATCCCGAAGTGGTGTGGGCGGGCAGAAGGTACGCGCGCACGGACAACAAATCGGCGCTGATCACGATGGGCCACTACCGGACGGACATAACCGTCGGGGGAAAGCCGCTCGGCAGGCTGCTTTCGTGGAGCCAAAAACTCGACCGCAAAAACGCGCTGATAGAGTGCTCCGCAAAATACGAGCGCGCGACCGTCCGCACGCAGGCGTTCGTCCCGATGGGCCTCGACATGCTCGCCGTAAAGAAAACCGTAGAGCCAGACGACAGCTCGGCGGAGATAGAAATAAAATTCACCTATTTCCTCACCGACGCCGACTCGGCAAAGAACCCGCCGCGCATGATCGTCGAAAAGCCGGAGCGCTTCGCCGGGGGCGCGTCCATAAAATACGCCGCATACGGGCTGAAAGTCTACCGGGGCGAGATAATGGTATTTCCGTCGGCGGCCTCCAAGTTCGAGGCAGGCAAAAACTCCGCGACTTTCGAGACTTCGTTTAAGGGCGGCCCGGCGGAAGTCTCGTATATCGTCGCATACGCCGACAACTACAATACGGATATAGCCGGCGACATCGAGCGCCTTTCCGAAAAAATAGCAAAAAGCGGCGGGAAAGTCCCCTATTCCGACGTGGTAAAACTCTCCGAAATCGCCCGGCAGGACGAATTTCCCGAATCCGTCCGCGACGAAAGGGCCGCGGACCTCCGCAAAGCCGCGCAGAAGGGCTACGGGGAAATCCTCGAGGCCCACAGGAAACTCTGGGCCGAATACTACGCGCAGGGCTCGGGCGTGTCGGTTCCCGACGCGGAGATATCCGACGCCTATCTCACCGCCCTCTACCACATGAAGAGCGTCGCCACGCGCTGGTCGTTCCCCGTCTCGCTATTCGGGCACGGCGCGGGCTGGTCCGGCAGGTTCTTCGGCTGGGACGAATACTATACGTCGGTCGGCGCGATGTCCGCGGGCAAATTCGACCTCTCCGAGCGCCCGTGCGTATTCCGCCGCAAGCTGCTCGCCCCGGCGGTGATGAGGGTCTCGTACTACCGCGCCCCGACCTTCGGAAAAATCGGCGCCAGATACGTGTGGGAGACGAACGAGGACGGCTCCGAGGGCACGACCGACGGCCTGTGGCTCGACCACGTCTTCCACATGTCCACGATTTCCGCCACGGGCTGGAGGCAGTACCTCTATACGGGCGACAAAAAGTTCCTCGAAAAGACCGCATACCCCGTGATGAAGGAGTGCGCGCTCTTCCTGCTCTCGCACATGGTATACAAGAACGGCGGCAGAATCACGATAGGCAAGTGCACCGACATCGAGCGGTTAGGCCCCGCCGTGGAAAACGCGTTTCTCACATCGTGCGGGGCGATCTACTCCTTCGAGACCGCAGCGAAAGCCGCCGATATCCTCGGAATCGACCCCGAGACCGCGAAGACCTTCCGGGAGACCGCCGCGGGCCTGCGCAAGTCGCTCCCGCAAAACGAGACCATGTATATACCGTTCGAGGGCTGCGGAGAAAAGAGCATCGTCACTATCGGCGGATATTTTCCGTTCCCCGTCCTGAAAGCCGACGACCCCAAGGGGGTGGCCGCTGTGCGCGACTTTTTTGAAAACATATATTCGGCGGGCAACATGGTGCCCGTGGGAAACTCCGTATGCTCATGGTACGCGAGCTGGCTGAGCTCCGCGTTCGCGCGCATCGGCGACGCGAAGGGAGCGTTCGACACGGCGAAGCTTTCCATGCGCGGGCTGGGGCTCTTCAAGGAGCCGTGGGAAATCCTCGAAACCGGCAACAACCCGTGGTTCGTCTCGGCGGCCGGCAACTTTGTATACGCCTTCAACAACCTACTGCTGCACCAAAACGAGGAGGGGGAAATGAGGGTAGCGTGGGCCGTTCCGGAGAGCTGGGAGGAATTTTCATTTTCCCTGCCGACCTACGGAGGGGGGAAGTTAGAGGCGGAAGTAAGGGGCGGAAAATTCACGAAGCTCAAATACGAAAACGGCGGCGGGGAAAAAAGAACCATATTGCTGCCAAAAAGGCTCGTGCCGGAAGGAAAGGCGGGGAAGTCGTGGGAAATTTCCGGGGACTATTATAAAATCTCCCCCCTTGATTTGGCGAATGCTTTTGGCGCGGGCGCGTGAAACTGCCGCTGATGCTCCGTTTTAAGTGAGGCCGCCACTGGTCACGTACGTCAGTACGCTCCCACCGGCGGCCTCACTTAAATACTCGCCTGAGCGGCAGTTTGACGCGCCCGGGGGATTTGGTGAATAGCTCCGTTTTGAGGAATGCCGCCACTGGTCACGTACCGTTTGTACGCTCCCACCGGCGGCCTCACTTAAATACTCGCCTGAGCTTAGCCTAAACCCGGAAACAAAGGGCAATTGGGAGGGGATTGGCAATTTCCGCTTGCTGATTTGGCGCAATGCTTTTGGCGCGGGGCTGCGTTGCTTCGGAATAAGTCGCACCCTCGCGTACCATAAGTACGCTTCGGCCGCGCCTTTTATATATTTATAAAGGGATAGCCTAATCGCGGAGCGATAGGCGTAAGGGCGCAGCCCTTCAAAGGAAGCGGCACTGCCGCCCTTGCCCCGCATCCA
>DBGCYC010000072.1:0-5928 GCA_048390825.1 Candidatus Merdousia sp. | reverse complement strand
AAGAAGGACGCGCGGATATTTTTGCGCAAGGGCGACGTGTTTTACGAGCCGCTCTCGGGGCTCGAGAACTGCGTGGTGGACTCCTACGGAAGGGGCTCGAAAAAGCCGGAAATCTGCGGCATAAAGCGCCTGAAAAACCCTTCCGCCTGGGAGGACATGGGCGGGGGCGTCTGGCGGCTCGACCTGAACAAAACGGAGAATTTCGACGGGTGCAACCCCGCGATTTCGGAGGGGACGAAGTTCGTCAACAACCTCGGGGCGATATACGATTCCGCAACCGACGCCGTATACGGCCACAAGGTCAAAAAGCTCGACATGCTCAAAGACGACTGGGACTTTTTCTCGGGCGAGGAGTACGATAGCAAAAAGGTAAATGCCGAAAGTTTCAGGTGGCTCTATGTGAAGCTTGGCAGAAACCCGTCCTCCGGCGGCGCGGAGCTCGGCATCGCGACCTACGGCAACGGCATCAGCGGCATTAAAAACTGCACGGTGCGCAACGTAGCGATAAAGGGGTTCGGCAGGCATGGGCTGACCGGCTGCCGCGGCGGAAGGGTAGAGAACCTTGAAATCGACCTCATCGGCGGCAGCACGCAGCCCGGGTACCGCACATGGGTGAGGCTCGGCAACGGCATAGAGTTCTGGATTACGGGCTCGCCGGATTCCTCCGGAAACCATAATTACGTCTCCGGCTGCACAATAAGCAGAACCTACGACTGCGGCTCCACAATACAGGGCATAACGGAAAAGGGCGAGATCGTCGCCCGCGACATAGTTTTCACCGGCAACAGATTCTACCGCTGCCGGCAGGCGTTTGAACACTTCCTTACAAACCGTTCCGGAGGGAAGTCCGCCTACGAGGACTGCCGGTTTGAGGGCAACTTCGCGTGGGAGAGCGGCAACAACGAGTTCTCCACGCCCGAGCCGCGCGACAACAACTTCCTCACCTACGACCGCGAGAGGAAGGGCATGGTTATAAGGGGCAACGTCTGCTACGGCTCCGGCGTTTACGCGGGCACGCGCGGCTGGGCGCTGGACTTCGGCGACAATGTGTTTTATGTGGAGAGCGGAAAGCACAACCTCGTCTTCGTCTACCCGTGGAATAAGCAGGGGCTGACGATTCCGGCCAATGGCGAGGCCGACATAAAGAAATACCGCGAAACCCTCGGCGACGAGACGAGCAGGATAATCCTCGTCGGCGAATCGGAAGCCGGGGGCGTCCGCGAAAAGCTCCTCGGCGGAGACTTCAAGTACGTCAAAAAATTTATGAAGAAAAAGGGCAGGTAGCCCCGACGCAGGCGGAATTTTGCTCGCCCGGGTTCAGCCGGCCGGGGCGCGCTTTTTTTCGCCCGCGGGGATTTCCCGTTTGCGGGCTTTTCGCGCTCCGACAAGGTATTCGGCGTTGCCGTCGCCCCCGAGGATTGGCGAGGGCATTGTTCCGAATATCTGCGCGTCGGGGAAGTTTCCCGATATGAAGGCGGCGATTTTTTCGAGGGCGGCCGCGCTCTCTTCGGGCCTGAGAACGCCGCGCCTTTTGCGCGCGAGCCTTGCGGAGCTCTCGAACTGGGGCTTCACGAGGCACACGGCGGCCCCCCCTTCCGCGACGAGCCCCCAGATGCTCGCAAACGCCTTTTCGAGCGAGATGAAGGACAGGTCCGCGCAGACGAATCCGAAGGGCTTCCCGCCGAACGAGGCGGGGGAGAGCGAGCGTATGTCCGTCCCCTCCATGTTCCGCACCCTCGGGTCGGCGGCGAGCCTGGGGTGCAGCTGGCCGGAGCCCACGTCGACGCAAACGCTCGAGGCCGCTCCGAACCCGAGCGCGCAGTCCGTAAACCCCCCGGTGGACGCGCCCGCGTCGAGGATTCCGACGCCCGAGAGGTCGGGGCCGAACTTTTTCAGAAACCCCTCGAGCTTCAGCCCCGCGCGCGAGACATACCGCGTCTCCGGCGCGCCGCCCGCGATTTCAAAGGCGGAACCCTCGGGAAATTTCCGCGACGGCTTGTCCACCGCCTTCCCTTCGCAGGAGACCCTTCCGCCCTCTATGAGCGCGCGGGCCCTCGAGCGGCTTTCCGCCAGCCCCGAGGCGAACAGGAGCTCGTCGGCGCGCCTCACTTTCCGCCTTTCGGGAGGAGTATGACCTGCACGTCGCGCGCGTCGGCGGGGCGCAGGGCGGATTTCTCCGCGGCGGTTTCCGCGCCCCTGCCCGCCTCCTTTGCGAGCGTCCATGCGAGGGCGGCGGCGGCGAAGAGCATTGCGGCCGCCACTAACGCGCCTATCGCAAGCCTCGCCGCCTCGACCGCGTTGGCGCGGGAGGTTTTGCCCCTGCGGAATTTGAGCGAGGGAACCGCGCCCTTCGGCCCTCCCGCAAGCCTGCCGGCGGCGCGCCTCACGTCCTGTTCGTCGATTATCATTTGCCGCCATTGTCGGGGAACTCCGGGGAATTTTCAAATATATTGTTTGTTTGACAGCCCGCCGTTTCCGGCGCTATATTTTTGCGAGAACGGGGGATGGGCATTGCGTTCCGCAGGGTCGCGGGCGCCCCGCCGCCGGCGGTTTGGATTGCGATGAAAAAGTTTGCGGTTTTGCTTGCGGTTGCGGCGCTGTCGCCGGCCGCGTTTGCCGAAGTAAAAATGCCGAAAATATTTTCGGACGACATGGTGCTGCAGCGCGGGGAGCCCGTGAAGGTCTGGGGCATGTCCGATCCCGGCGCGGACGTTCGCGTTGAGTTCGGCGGGAAGTCCGCGTCCGCGAAGGCTGGAGGCGACGGGAAGTGGTCGCTCTTTCTCGGCGCGATGGAGGCCTCCTTTGAGCCGCGCGACATGAAAGTCTACGAGAACGGGAAGCTCTCAAAGACGGTGAAGGGCGCGCTCGTCGGCGAGGTCTGGGTGACGGGCGGGCAGAGCAACATGCAATTCGAGGCGCGCGCCATGGACGGCGCGAAGGAGGAGCTTGGCGCGCTTCCGGCAAACCTGCGCTACTTCGCGCAGGACGCCGGAAAAATAAGCGAAAAGCCCCTCGGCGATTTTGCGGGGTGGGCCGCGTGGAGGGTTCCGGGCAGGGACGGTCTCTCCCATTCCAACGCCGTCGCCCTGTTTTTCGGCTCGCGCATATCGAAGGCGCTCGGGGGGATTCCCGTCGGAATAATAGAGAGTTCCCGCGGCGGCACGCGAATGGTGGGGTGGACTCCGATTGAGTTCTTCGAGTCGGATCCGCTCATGGAGCCCGCGCGCAAGATGTTCAGGGCCGACTCCGAAAAGTGGAGGAAGTCCGAATTTGAAAGCAAGTCCAGGAAGTGGCGCAGCGCGCGCGAAAAATGGGAGTCCGAGTCCGCCGCGGCAAGGGCCGCGGGCAAACCGGCGCCCCGCTGCCCCTGGGAGGCTCACGACCAGGCCAAGCCCGACATTTCGCGCCCCTACGGGGTCAACAACCCGTCGCTGCTGTGGAACGCGAAGATGGCGCCCATGGCGGGCTACTCCGCCCGCGGATTTCTCTGGTACCAGGGGGAGTCCGACTACATGTGGAACGGTTTCAAGCCGATTTTCGAGGGTATGACGAAAGCCTGGCGCGCCGCGTGGGGAAAGCCCGAAATGTATTTTCTGTGCGTCCAGCTGCCGTCTTACAAGGACAACGGCTGGGAGTATATGCGCTGGGATCAGATGCGCGCCTCGCTCGAAAATCCGAACGCCGGGGTGGCCGTCTCGATAGACACCGGCGACAGGGACGACGTCCACCCTTCCGACAAGGGCGCGATTGTGGACCGCCTCGCAAACATCGCCCTCCGCGACGTCTACGGGCGGAGGGATCTGCCCGTTTACGGGCCGATTTTCAAATCGGCGGGGTATTCGGGAGACACCGCCGGGATAGAGTTCGACCTGCGCGGAAGAAAGCTTGAGTGCAGGGGCGAACCGCGCGGGTTCCTCGCCAAGTGCGGGGACGGCAAATGGCGCGCGGCCCACGCGAAGTTCTCGGGCGGAAGGCTGTCGGTGAGCACCCCCGACGGCTCCGAGATCCGCGGCGTGCGCTACCTGTGGAAGGGGTGGGCCAAGCCCGACGTGTGCATATACAACGACGCGGGGTTGCCGGCATTCGGGTTTACCGACGAAAAACGATGAGACGTTAATTTAAACCATAAAAACGCCTGTTTATGAATGTTAAAAAGTGCATGTTTTTCGCGTTCGCCGCGCTCGCGGCGAGCGCGCTGTCCGCAGAAATCAAGCTGCCGCGCGTCTTTTCGGACGACATGATGTTCCAGCGCCAAAAGCCCGTAAAGGTTTGGGGTTTGTCCGATCCCGGCGCGGACGTTCGCGTTGAGTTCGGCGGGAAGTCCGCGTCCGCGAAGGCTGGAGGCGACGGGAAGTGGTCGCTCTTTCTCGGCGCGATGGAGGCCTCCTCCGAGCCGCGCGACATGAAAGTCTACGAGAACGGGAAGCTCTCAAAGACGGTGAAGGGCGCGCTCGTCGGCGAGGTCTGGATTCTCGGCGGGCAGAGCAATATGGAGATGGAATATTCCTGGCGCAATTTGAAGCCCGACGGCAATCCGCTCATAAGGTATTTCTCCAATCCGCACCCCAACCTGTCAGAAACCCCGCTCTTCGACACTTCCGAAGCGTCGGGCTGGCGCAGGGCGGAGGGCGACAACCCGCGCAAGTTCAGCATGGTCGGCTACGGGTTCGCCCGGAGGCTCGCGCGCGACCTGGGCGTCCCGGTGGGCCTCGTGTACACCGCCCGCGGCGGGAGCTGGATGGAGACGTGGATCCCGTTCGGCGATATGGACGGATCCGAATACCTGAAATCGCGCAGGGAGGAATATTCCAAAGAGATGCCCGCGTGGAAGGGCGGCGGCTACGAAAAGGCCGCAAAGGCGCATAAGGAAAAAATGGCAAGGCACAAGGCGGCGGTGGAAAAGGCCAAAAAGGAAAAGAGGCGCCCCCCGTCGATGCCGTGGAGCGAGACCGTCGCGCCGGTTCCCGAAACGCCGTTTTTCGCGCTCGGAACCCCCGCTATCCATTGGAACGGGAAAGTCGCGCCGCTCGCGGGGTATTCGGCGCGCGGATTCCTGTGGTACCAGGGCGAGAGCAACGCCGGCGATTCCGAGGCGCTGTTTGCCGAGCAGTTCGGAGTATTGCTGGATTCGTGGCGCAGGGCGTGGGGGGACAGCTCCATGCCGTGGATTTCCGTGGAACTCGCATCATACGCGCACGGCAAGGATTGGGGCAGGGTTCGCGCGGCGCAGAGGGCGGCGGCGGCCTCCTCCCCGAACTCCTATATATGCTCCGCCGCCGACACCGGGGAAAAGAGCGACATTCACCCCGCCGACAAGGATCCCATTTCAGAGCGGCTTGAGCGCATAGCCATGCGCAGGGTTTACGGCGCGGGGGGCGTCATGGACAAATCGCCGGAATTTTCGGGCGCGGAATTTAAAAAGGGCGGGGCCCTCGTCAAGTTCGACTCTTTCGGCGGAAAGCTGGAGGGGCGCGGCGAACCGCGCGGGTTCGAGCTTAAAATCGAGGGCAAGTGGGTCGAAGGCGGCCCCGAACTGAAAGACGGCTCTTCCGTGTGGGTTGCCTCCCCCGACGGCGCGGCCGAACCCGAGGGCGTCCGGTACCTCTGGAAGTCGTGGGCCAAGCCCGACGCATGGCTCTACACTTCCGACGGCCTGCCGGCGTTCGGATTTTGCAAGGAATAGAGGAATATTTGGAGGGCGGCAGTCATGAAAAAATGCGCAGTTTGGTTTTTCGCGGCGTGCTCCGCCGTCTTTGCTTCGGCGGTTCTTCGCGCCGAAGTAAGGCTTCCGGAGCTCTTCTCGGACGGGGCCGTGTTCCAGCGCCAGATGCCCGTGAAGGTCTGGGGCATGTCCGATCCCGGCGCGGACGTTCGCGTTGAGTTCGGCGGGAAGTCCGCGTCCGCGAAGGCTGGAGGCGACGGGAAGTG
>DBGCYC010000071.1:0-4234 GCA_048390825.1 Candidatus Merdousia sp. | reverse complement strand
CAAGTACGCTTCGGCCGCGCCTTTTCCTCGCGCCTTGCCCCGCATCCAAAATCATTACGCCAAATCCCGTAAGCTAAGGTTTTCAAAATGAATTTTGGAAGCGTTAGATTTATACGTGGGATAGCCCTATTGCGTGAGCAATGGGCGTAAGGGGCCTTGCCCCCTTCTATGGCTGGCGGTCTGTGCCGCCCGAACTCTGAAACATTAACGAACCTCCCATGAGAGGTTCGTTTTTTTGTTGGGGTTTGTGAGGGGGAGGGGATAGAAGTATTGGCGCAGCCAATCTTCGTAAGGGGCTTGCCCCTTCTATGGAAGCGGCACTGCCGCTGGCCGGCCGCGAAAGAATTCGCAAATGGAGTCGCAGACGAAATCCTGCTCGTCGCGCGAAATCGAGGAAAAAATCGGCAGGCGCAACATGGTTTTCGAGAGGGTTTCGGCGACAGGCAGGGGACGGGGGTCGCACCCCAGGCGCCGCGCCATCGGGCAAAGGTGCAGAGGCGCATAATGCTGCGCAACCCCGATTTCCCGCGACTTCATAAATTTTTCGAGCTCCTTTTCGGTCTCGGGGGAGTCGGCGAGAACGAAAAATATGTGGGCGTTGTGGCGGCAATAGCCCGGGATTTTGGCCAGCCGCAGATCCCCGCGACCCTCGAGCTCGGAAAGGCGCGAATAATAGTAGTCCCACGCTGCAATGCGCTCCGAAGTCAGGCGCTCGGCGGCGTCGAGCTGGGCGGCGAGGAACGCTGCGAGAATCTCGGAGGGAATAAAGCTGTCGCCGTAGTCGACCCATGTGTACTTGTCTATTTTCCCCTCTACAAACTGTATGCGGTTGGTCCCCTTCTCGCGGATAAAGCACGCCCTGTCGCGGAACCCGGGGGCGTTGACGAACAGCGCCCCGCCCTCGCCGCAGACAACGTTTTTGGTGCCGTGAAAGCTCACCGAGCCGAAGTCCCCGATGGTCCCGAGCGCCCTTCCCCTGTAAGACGCCAGAAACCCCTGCGCGGCGTCTTCCACAACCCTTATCGAATATTTTTTCGCTATGGCGAGGATTTCGTCCATTTCGCACCCCACGCCCGCGTAGTGTACGGGAACTATCGCGCGCGTGCGCGGGGTCACAAGCTCCCCGATTTTCGAGGCGTCGATGTTCAGGGTGTCGGGGGAAATGTCGCAGAACACGGGCTTTGCGCCGCGCAGCACAAAGGCGTTTGCGCTCGATACGAAGGTGTAGGAGGGCACTATGACCTCGTCGCCCTCGGAAATTTCGCAGAGGATTGCCGCCATGTCGAGGGAGGCCGTGCAGGAATTGGCGAGCAGCGCGGCCTTTGCGCCCGTCATTGCGGCGATTTTCTCCTCGCAGATCTTCATGAATCTGCCGTCGCCCTGGAGGTGGCCGGAGGCTATCGCCTCCCCTATATTGCGGAGTTCCGAACCTTCGAGGGATATTCTGTTGAATGGCACTTTCATCGGTTTTGGGGAATATCGCACAACCGCCGCGCCGATTCAAAGCAAAATTTTCCGCAAATTTCGGAACCCCCTGGAATTTTTGAAAAAAACGCGGGCGTTCCGGATTGACATCAAAGCTTTAATTGGTTATTTTTAATATGCAACAGGAAAGGATACTATGTTGAGAGAGGCATCAGACAGATTCTACGGGGCGTGGTGGGGAGCGTTTTTGGGAGACGCCGCCGCGATGCCCACCCACGGCTTTTCGAGCGAAAAGCTGTTGCATGAAGACTACGGGGACGTCAGGGAATTCAAGGAGCCGAAGCCCACGCACCCGGAGAGCGCGCTCAGGACGATTCCCGCGCCGATGCTGCCGCCGGAGTGCGACTATATTGGCCAAACGCGCCGCCGTCTGTGGCGCGAGAGGGACGCGCACCCGCACTGCGGCATGGAGGCGGGGGAAAACACCCTGCCGGTCTACCTCGCGCTGCACCTGGCGGTGTCGATGTGCGAGAAGGGCGGGTTCGACATAGACGACTGGATGGAGCGGTACAGGCTCGTGATGACCTCCCCCGGCGGGCACCGCGACACCTTCATTCCGAGCGTCCACCGGAAGTACTTTGAAAACCTCGCCACGGGCAAAGACCCCGAGGCGAACGGCTGCCCCGAGGCGCACATGGGCGACATAGCGACCTTCGCGCCGCTCATGCTCTTTACAATGCGCAACCCGGAAAAGGCTCAAATGTGGCTTTTCCGCGCGCTGAAAAAGTTTTCGAGCGGCGAATCCGCATACTCGGCGGCGTTCTTCATTGCGCAGCTGCTGTCGTTCGTCATAAAGGGCGATTCGATAGAGGAAGCCATGTACGAAAGAATGACGCCCGATCGCCACTTCTCGCTGGCGTTCCCGTACCGCAGGTGGATAAAAAACCGCGACGACGTTCAGGCCGTGAACTCCACGGGCATATTTGCGACTGTTGACGAGGGACTGCCGCTGAGCCTGTATATCTGCCTGAAATACGGCGGCGACTTCTCTTCGGCGATATTCGCCAACGCAAACATCGGCGGCGAGTCCACGGGGCGCGGCGTTGCAATCGGGATGCTCGCCGGCGCGCAGGCGGGGTTTTCAAAACTGCCGCAGGAGTTGATCGCGCGCCTGAAATACGCCGGGGAAATTCAGGCGGTCGGCGACATGCTCCACAAGCTCGTCGCGGGCGCCTGAAAGGCCGCTTCCGGCGGCGGCCGCCCGCCAAAAAACTCTTGACGCGGGCGGCCGCCGCCCTACCATTCCCAGACATTATGGCAGACAAAAACGAAAAAAACGAATTCAACGTAGCCGGCAAATTCTATGTCGACTCCCAGTGCATAGGTTGCGCTTTGTGCACCTCGACGGCCGAAGGGCTTTTTGAAATGAGCGACTCCGGTTGCGCATTTGTGGCCAAGCAGCCCTCGAACGCCGACGAAACCGCCCTCTGCACTGAGGCGATGGAATCCTGCCCGGTTCAGGCCATCGGCGACGACGGCGAATAGTTTTTCGGCTTTCCAAAAAATTTTCCGGCTTCGCAAAACTGAAAGCCGCAAATCCCGAACCTGAGAGGTTCGGGATTTTTGTCTGCGCTTTCGCCAAAGTCCGTCTGGGAATGCGCCCTCCGAGGGACGGGGCGGAGAATTTCACCGGGGCGGGGCGACCCCCGCGAAAGCCGTCCGGCTCGGGCATTGCAGGTGCGGAGGCGGAAAACCCGCGCGGGTGGAAAATTTTGAAGGGCGGTGGAAATCTTCCGCGCTGAGCGCGGAACGCGGACAAAGCGGAATGTCGCCAAGGCGGGGCGGAAGGGTAAAAAAGGGAAGCGCGAGAGGGCGGAGAAGGCGCGGGGAAAGGGGTTCAAATTTAGAAATTGCTTGATTGTTATGATTATATTTTATAAAGAAGTTATATGAAATACATACCTCGTCTCGCTCTGCCGTATCTGGCTTCGCTGTTCATTCCGCTTTCCGCCTCGGCGGAAACCTATTACTACTGGGGGGATTCAACCGGCGGAAATATGCCGGTGTTCGATTCCTCCGCATGGAGCTCCTCGAACTCGGAATACGTTGCGATTCCCGAGGACGCCAATGTAAACTCCGCCGCCGCCAACTGGGTGTTCGACTACGACGCCCACCTGCCGGTCGCCCACAGAAAGGAAGGCATTTACTTCAATATAATAAACCAGCCCTTCGTAAACATAGCCTCGCTTTCGGTCATAAACTTCAATTATAAAAATACAGACTATATTTCGGGCGGTTCTGCCGTTTCGGGAGGAGACGCCAAAACCCTGTTTGTTTCAAACAGTTCAAATGCATATTGGAGCATCGGCAAATTCACGTTTACAGGCGGAAGTTCCAACAGGATATTCGTTTTCGGCTCCGCAAGGCTGAATGCAAACCAGCCCGAAGTGACTCTGGGAACGGTAGACATCGGCAGCGAAGGCGCGTATGCTAACATCCAGTTCGGCGGCGACGCGGCGGGGGTATGCAAAATGACCGCCGGAGACAACATCGGGCAGGACGTCACCATGAATGAGTCGGCCTGCATAAAGTATCTGACCGTCACGGGCGACTTCAACATATACGGAGATTCCGTTGCAAACTTCAACGTCTGGAACGAGGATACTTCTGCGGTGCACTCCGAGAACTCCCCCGACATCGCAATCGGCGGCGTCGTGCGAATGACGTCTTCTTCCGACGGAAAACTTCCAACTTTGAATCTCCTCAAAAGGGTTGGAACCATAAGCTGGTCTTCCACTAAACCCGCGCC
>DBGCYC010000070.1:0-9390 GCA_048390825.1 Candidatus Merdousia sp. | reverse complement strand
GCAATGCACAGGAGGATTTCCGCTTCCCGTTCTGCTATTGCGGGGAGAGCGCAGTTTATCCGCCTGCTGCTTTATTGCCGCAGCTCACTCTGGAAGGCAAGGAAAGAACGCGGAACAGCTCCCCCACTCCCGCGGCAAAAGCGTTTTATGTTTGCCCGACTCGGAATTTTTTCAGATAAACCAGGAAAAGCGGCCGGAAATTTTGGAGTTTGGCGCAAAAAAGCCCCGGGCGCGCCCGGGGCTTCAAAGAGTCGAAGATTTTTTCTGTTATTTCCTCCTGCGGAGGGCGGCGAGCGCGATTGCGAGCGCGCCGAGCGCGGCGGCCGCCGCGGCGGGTTCGGGAACGTGCGTTATGACTACCGAAAGGGTGTTGTCGGCGAACAGGAAGTTCGCGTCGAATTTGTTCTTGTCCATTCCGAAAATTTCAAAGTCGTCGTCGAGAGAGTCGCCGAAATTGGAGAGCGACTCCGCGGTGAGCAGGTCGTATTTTGCCGACGAGCCGAGGGCGATCGCCGCGTAGTCGCCTTCGGTCAGGTCGAGTGCGAACGTCAGCTTTCCGTCGCCGACTTTTTCGAGGGTTCCAGTTATGATGAGCTCTTCGGTTACCCCGTCTTTCACGTCGAGCTCAAGAATGCCGCCCGACCAGTGGAACCCGGAGGTCTTGAAAGTCCTGGTGGAATAGATTATGCCCAGCCTGCCGCCTTCGAGGTAGGTGTCGCCAGCGCCCATTTTGTTGTCCACGTACAGGGTGCCCCTCTTGACGGTCACTGTCCCGGTGTAGAAGCATTGCGTGGGATCCTGCGCCGAAAGCCTCTGTATGCCGTCGCCGTCCATCTCTATGTTGAGCTTCGACACATGCTGACCTTCGCCGGCCCCGTAATTGCCGTCCATAAGCTTGCCTGTGTAGAGATAGTCGGTTCCGGCGGCGTTTTTGAATACTATGGTGGTGGAAGTTCCCTCGGTGTCGACTGAATTGCTGATTCCGGCGCATTCTCCGTTGGATTCTAACCCGCCCATTTCCACGCGCGAGGAAATGCCGACTGAGCCAACTTTCAGAACAGCCGCATTTTTCCAGCTTGAGGCGTAGAGCTTTACCGGCCCGCCGATTTTTACCGTTTCCGCGCTGAGGTGCAGTTCGCTTCTGGAATAGACCGAAACCCCGTTGTTCACCGTTATCGATTTTAGGGGCATGGAAGCGGTGCCGAGCCTAATCTTGGCCTTGTGCGTCATGCTGTCGGTGGAGGTCGTGCCGTTGGACATGACTTCTATGGAATCCGCCGAGAAGTGGACCCTTGGCGCCCCGAGCGTTTCGTCCACGGAATCGCTCGTGTATGAGAACGTCAGAAACTTGGAGTTGTCGGTGAACGAGGAGGAAGCCTCGTTCCATACCCCTTCTACGCCCGAGACGGAAAGTTTGCCGGAAAGCGTCCAGTAGACGTCTTGAGCAGTGACCTCGTGGCCGGCCATTACGGAAATGTCGGTTGTGATATTGCTTACAACCATATTATTGCCGTAATTGTCGAGAGTCGTCACATATAGCTCTTTAGATACGGCGTACTGCCCGTCGAATATGAGGTTGTCCACCCCTTCAAGCGGCGGATGGTCGACGGGAACGAACGAGCCGTCGACGAGCGTCGACCATGCGGCGGACGGGTTGGCCGTGGTGGGCGATTCGCCTTCGCCTATAAAATAAAAATCTTCCGCGATGGCGGCCGCCGACAGAGCGGCGAGGCTTGCGGGTATTGCGAAAATCTTTTTCATAAATATGAGGAATGGATTTTGTTGTGACGCACGCAGGCGTATTCCCGATATGCATTGTACGCCGAACTTGTACGGCTAAATCGCAAAAACGCTTAAATTTGTCAAGAATATTTTGATATAAAAGAAAATACAAAAAAGCCCCGAATGGGAAATCCGGGGCTTTAAAAGGGAGTTCCCCCCGCCTATTTTCTTGCGCGGCGCGCGGCGAACGCGAGGGCTACCGCGCCGAATAGCGCCGCAAAGGCCGCGGGTTCCGGAACCTTCGCAAAGCTTACGGTCAAAGTGTTGCCCGCCCATGCGAAGTCCGCAATGCCGTTTATAAGGTTTTTGGCGGCGAAGTCGTCGTTAGCGTCGGCCGAAAAAGCGCCTTCAAGGGCGTTTGCCGTAATGAGCTCCAGAACTGAGCCGTCTTCTATGAATACAGACGGGTCGAATCCCGCAAAGTCTATGCCGATCTTCCCGTCGCCCGCTTTCGTGAAAGTGCCTTCGATCCTTATCATGTCAGGCACTCCGCCGTTGAGGGCGTCGGAGCTGTAGAAGATAAAATCCCCCGCCTTCCATTCCGCGGAGGATACGACTATGCCGCCGTCGATGCCGCCGAACGCGCCTCCCGTCATGGTGAGCTTGCCGAGGGCCTTTGTGCTGTGCATTATAAGAGTCCCGCTCTCGACTTCCACGGTGCCTGTGAAGTCGGCGTCGGCGCGTATGATTTGCTTCGCGCCGTTTTGACCGGCCATCTTAACGCTCATTACGGTGTTGCGCTCTTCTTTTGAAGCGCCGGTCGACATATAATCTTCCGTGAAAATTCCCGAAAATTCGCAGTCGGACTTGTTGGCAAATATCAGCTTTACCGTACTGGGGTCGATAGTTCTGGAATTGTTTGAAATGGTTCCGTAGCCATCAAGTCCGCCTATTTTTATGTAGGTGTCCGTGGCGGGGATTTTCGGTTTCCCCGTTGCCCAGCTTACAATGCTCGTCCTGTTGAGAAGATTCCAAGCGGCCGTTTTCCCGCTTTCGCTCTTTGTCATTCTTACGACACCCTGAACCAAGACGTCTGGCGAGTATTCGGAATGCGAGGCCGTGGTGTCGTTGTTCCAGACATTCATATTGACGACGGCGTCGCCGTGTATGTTGAAGTCTCCCGTGACGGTGAGCGATTTCGGGCCCGCCGAGTCGGAGAGGTTTACGGGGTCGCCGACTTTTTTGTCGGACGCCTCTATCGTCGCATATCCGGTTCCCGCCGCGTCCGAACCTATGGTAAGCCTTGAAATGTTTTCGCCGCTGCCGACATTTATTGTTCCAACGGTTATGTCCGCCTGGCTTCCGTCGCTTCCGGCCGCTCCTAAGACGACGCCGTTTGCCCATGTCCCGTTCGTTCCGGTATACGTAAACGTCCCTATCTTCCAACTGGAATTGGACGCGGTTGACGTGAGTTTTATCTGCGTGGAACCGCCCGTTTCGTTGTAGCCATTTTCATCGTAAATATCCGGTACTTGTCGCGTTATGGTTTACGACGGAAATAGATGCGACTTCAAACACCGCCGTATTTATCCTGTAATAAATGTTGTCTTTGCGGCCGGAAACCGGAAGAAAAGCCCCGTAGTCGAATACCCAGTTGGCGTCGGGGGAATTCATTTCCGTGCCTTCGGGGGGAGCTACGTATTCGGTGTTGGAGATACTCCAGTTGGCGGCGTTGAGCGGATTCACTTCGCCCCAATGCGCGTTCGCTTCCGCCCACATGTAATATGTGTTGTCGGCGGCTGACGCGGATACCGCGGCGGCGGTTAACAGAAGCGGAATAGACAATTCTTTTACGGAAAATTTTTTCATATGAACAAGGATTTAATTGTGGGAAAACTAATCGCATACAAAAATATTGTCAATAAAAATTTCTTTATCTTTCAATAAGTTGCAAACCTCCCCGTCCCCCCTCCTCCGATTTTCCGGAAGCTTTCCCGCTCCATACGCGGCCTCTCCTGCCTTCCGCTCGCAAACTTTCCCAGCGCGCGGTCTCGCTACTTTCGGGGCAAAATGCCTGCGCCCGCCGTTCAGAGGGAAAACGACACTATCGAATATTGGGCCGACGCCGCCCCCTTGCCGTCTCCCGAAAAGGAGGCTTCCGCTATCGAAACGTAGGGGCGCATGGCTTTGAGGGCCGCCTCGAACCTCATTATGGACGCGATGTCGGAGGTTCTTGAAATCTGCATTGTCGCCCTGTAAACCTTAAACCTGCCTTCCGCCGAGGACGCCACCGAGGACAGCCTGTATTCGACGCCGGCCTCCCGCGCGCAGCGGTCTATTTCCGCCTGAAACCTGTCCGCGGAAAGCGCCTTCGACGGGTCGAAAGACTTTGACAGGGCGGTTTCGGCCGCGGCCACGGCGTCCGCGCCTGCTATGGCCGCGCGCGCCGTAGACGCCCTCCTGCCGAGTTCGAGCATTCTCGCGGAGCATTCCGCGTTTTTGCGGGACAGCAGCGTGAACCACAGCGCCGCGACCACCGCCGCGCAGCATAGCAACATGACGCGTTCCCTCGGCTTGCGCGACACCCAGAAAGACTTCACTTTTTCGGCCGCTTTCATCTCTTGAAAGTTCCCGTCACGGAAAATTTGGACGCGCTCTTCGAGGAGTCGCTCTTTGACTTTACGTCCGCAAATCCCGGCAAATTTCTGAGCTTTGACACGAATTCATTTATTTTTGAGAGGTCGTCCGCTGACCCCGCGATTTCAAAGGCGCTTCCCTTTCTCGAAAACGAAGACGCGACCACCCCGTCCGGGCGCGCGGCGTTTATGCCGGCGAGCAGCTCGAGCGGCGTCGGGTTCGGCCGCGCGAGGTCGGAAAACGCCGCAATCCTTTCCACGCGCTCCTCTATCGCCCTGGCCTCGGGTTCGATGGCGGCGAGCTCAGCCTCCGTTTCCGCGATTTCGCGCGACTTCAGCAGCACGGCCGCCTGAAACACAACGAGCGCCGCAAACGCGGCGGGTATCAGCGCTACGGCGCATGCGGCAAACCTGCGCCTGCGCCGGGCGGTCTTCGCCGCCCGCAAAAAGTCCGCCCCCCGGACGTCGCACAATGCGAGCTCCGACAGCGGCGCGCTCCAAGAGATTTCCCGCGGAACCTCCCCGACTCCCGAAATCCGGGCGGAAAATTCAGCCGATTTCCCGGACGCGGCAGCCGATTCGAGCTCCACGGTCGCCGCCCCGGGCGCGTCAAATCCCAAAAATTCGGCGAGCTCCGCCTTTGCCCGGTCGGCGTCGGGAACGTTGTCAAGCGCGGCGAAATCCGCGGCCGCCCCGCCTTCGAGCCTCGCCGCGCACACGCACCCCCCGTGCAGAAAAAAATACTCCCCGTCCCCCAAATCCGAAGCCAGCATCGCGCAAAACGACGGCATCGCCAGGTCCGCCTCCGCGGGCGCAGGAGCCCCCTGCGCGCCAAACGCCGAAAAATCCACCGCCCCAAAGGCCGTAGCCCCCCCGCCGCGCGCCCTGAAAACCCCGCATCTCAGCCTGTCCGCAGGCATCGGGGCGTCCGCCGCAATCTCCGCAAACGCCATCGAGAGCAGATCGGCGTCCGATATGTCCCCAACCCCCTCGAGCCTCTTTACAAAATACGCCCCGGCGGGCAACAATGCGATCTCACGCGCCATCTCCTATCTCCAACGCCCAGTATCCCCCAAAGTTTCACCCCAATCAAGTATTTTATTGAAGGGGGGCATAGCCCCCCTTACGGAGATTGCTTACGCAATTCTCCTATCCCCCGCGACGGTTGACGCTTCTTTCCCGCGAGGGCATAGCCCCCCTTGCGGAGATTGCTTACGCAATTCTCCTATCCCCCGCGATGGTTGACGCTTCTTTCCCGCGAGGGCATAGCCCCCCTTACGGAGATTGCTTACGCAATTCTCCTATCCCCCGCGACGGTTGACGCTTTTTTCCCGCGAGGGCATGGCCCCCCTTGCGGAGATTGCCTGCGCAATCCTCCTATCCCGCGCGATGGTTGACGCTTCTTCCCCGCGATGGCATGCCCCCCCCTTGCGGAGATTGCCTGTGCAATCCTCCTATCCCGCGACGGTTGGACTTTTTCCCTGCAAAGGTATATGGACCTCCTTAATGCGGGTGTATTAAGTGTTTTCCCGCTATGGCATAGTTTCCTTTTATGGGATTGTTTCGCAATTCTCCTGTCTTCCCGCGTGGGTGCCAGGTGTTGATATTTTGGTCGCAGGGGCATTTCTGTCTTGCTTCAACGGCGGCTCTTCCGTCTCTTCTTGCTGCCTTTTGTAGGCGTTTGCCGCCGGGATAAAAAACTTGAAAATTCGGGGAAAAACGGATTGAGTGGGCCGCAGATGTTTACTCTTATGCAGGTCAGGGGAATTTAAAGCAATGCCGCAGGAAGAAAAAGCCGCCGATGTCGTCCGCCGGGAAGAGGGCTATACGCTCTACGATTTGGTGAGTATGGCCGACGGCGCCGAGCTCGACAGGCTTGACGACGAAACCCTCCTGCGCACCAGCCCCCATATCCTCTCAGTCTTTCTCTCGCGCCTCGACGTCGACACCCAGCGGCAGATACTGCGCCGCTTCGCCCCCGAGCAGGTCTCGGAAATCGTCTCCGAAATGGACTCGGAGCAGTCCGCCGAGCTCGTATCGGAAATGCGCGAGCACCGGGCGGTTTCGGTTCTCAACGAGATGGAGCCCGACGACGCCGCCGACATCGTCCGCGAGCTCGAGGACGACGACCGCGCCAGGCTCCTGAAGGGGATGCGGAAGTCGCAGCCCGAGGCGGCCGAGGACGTTCTCGAGCTGCTCGAATATCCCGAGGACACCGCGGGCGCGATAATGAATCCGCACGTCGCCACCCTGCGCGCGGAGATGACCATAGACGAGGCCATAGGCGCAGTGCGCAAAATGCGCGACGAGTACGAAAATATCTACTATCTGTACGTGGTCGATTCCGACGACGTGCTTCAGGGGGTGGTGTCCATGCGCGCGCTGCTGCTGGCCCCGAAGGGTTCGCGCGTTGGGCACATAATGCGCACGGGGCTCATCGGCCTCTTGGCGCCCACGATGGACAAGGAGATCGTCGCCCACATAATGGCCGACACCAATTTTCACACCCTGCCGGTGGTCGATTCCGACGGGGAGCTTCTGGGCATCATCACGCACGACGACGTCATCGACATCATGCGCGAGGAGAACACCGAGGACATCCAGAAGATGGCGGGCGCCGGCGCGGACGAGGGGATTTTCGACCCGATTTTTTCGAGCATACGCCAGCGTTCCCCGTGGCTTCTGGTCAACCTCTGCACGGCGTTTGTGGCGTCGGCGGTCGTCGGGTTTTTCGACTCCGACATAGCGGTTCTGCCGCTTCTTGCGGTGTTCATGCCGATAATCGCGGGCATAGGGGGGAACACGGGCGCGCAGACGCTCGCGGTGACTGTGCGCTCCATCGCCCTCGGGGAGGTCGAGATGTTCGATATGGCGAGGGTGTGCGTCCGCGAGACTCTCAAAGGCTTTCTGAACGGGCTTCTCATCGGGCTTTTGGGCGCGTGCCTCGCAATGGCGGTCACCCGCAGGTGGGATTTTTCCGTCATAGTGTGGGTGGCGATGCTGACAAACATGTCGCTCGGCGGGTTCATGGGCAGCTTCATACCGTTTACCCTGAAAAAATTCGGGCTCGACCCGGCGTCGGGCTCTTCGATATTCGCTACGGGCTGCACCGACACGGGCGGGTTCTTCATATTCCTCGGGCTCGGCGCGCTGTTTCTGTTGTAGCGTGGGCCTTTCCCGCGGTTCCCCCAAACCCCGGCAAAACCGGGGGGCGGCTCTTAGACGCCGCGCGCCGCGCCGCCCGCTATTGGGCGCCGGCCTTTGCGTCCTTTTTGGGCTTGAAGGTCTTTGGGGTTATGTCGAGCTTTGATATCTTGTAATTGAGTATGCGCCGCGTGACGGAGAGCTGGCGCGCGGCCGCCGCGGCGTTGCCACCGTTCGCGGCGAGCACCTCTATGATTATTTCGCGCTCGAAGTTTTCCACCATCTTTTTGAAGTCTATGTTTTCGTCGGCCTTGAGCTTGGAGGTGTTCGTTGACTGCGGGGTCTGGAGCGACGGGGGGAGGTCGGACTCCCCGACGGCGGGCCCGGCGGATATTATGACCGCGCGCTCAATGCAGTTTTCGAGCTCGCGCACGTTGCTCGGCCAGTGGTACGCGCACAGCATGTTCATCGCCGCAGGCGTTATGGCCGTGATATTTTTGCCGCGCAGCGCAGCGTGCTTTTGCAGGAAGAACTTCGCCAGCTGCGGAATGTCCCTGCGCCGCTGGCGCAGCGGGGGGATATTGACTGTAAACACGCTTATGCGGTAGTAGAAGTCCGGGCGGATTATGCCGTCGCGCAGGCGCGTTTCGAGGTCGCCGGAAGTTGAGGCTATTATGCGCGCGCCCGAGCGGCGCACCTTCGTCTCGCCGCAGCGCGAGTACGTCCCGTCAGTCAGAAATTTCAGCAGCTTCACCTGCAGCGGCTGGCCTATCAGCCCCATCGAGTCGAGGTACACTATGCCGTTTTCCGCCTTTTCGACGAGCCCGGGCCTCGTGCGGTGGGAGGGCGTCTGCGATCCGAAGAGAGCGGCGTCTATGAGGGAGTCGCGCATGGTGGAGCAGTCGAGGATTTCAAGCGGGCGGCTGCGCCACATCTTGGCGTTGGCGATCGCGCGCATGGCGAAATCCTTGCCAGTGCCGACCTCCCCGCGTATGAGCACGTGCGACGTTCCCGCGCCCGCCGCGGAGATGAGCTCGTAGGCTTTGAGCATGGCGGGGCTCGAGCCTATCGCGTTTTCGGGGCGCAGCTCCTGGTCTATGCGCTCGCGCAAGTCGCGGTTTTCGGCGTTCAGCTTCTCGTTCTCCTCCATGTCGAGAAATAGCACCGACACGGCGTAGGCGATTATGTTGGCGATAGTTTCGAGCAGCTTCAGGTCGCGCCTGAGTTCGTATCGGGTCGGGTTTTCGCGGTCTATGCTCAGCGTCCCGATCACGCTATCGCGGCAGACGATGGGCACGCACAAAAATGCGGTCTTCGCGTCCATATGGCGGCTGCCGGTGCGGTTGAGGAAGTCGGGGCTTCTGGATATGTCCTCCACTATCCTCGACACCCCCCTCGCCGCCACGTCGCCCGTAACACCCTCTCCCATTCGGTAGACACCGCGCCTGCGCTCCTCCTCGCTCAGCCCGTGCGAAGCGCGGATTACGAGCACGTCGCCGTTCCTGAGCGTCACCGTTCCGCGCGTGAGGCTCATCTGCGCGTGCAGTATGTCGAGCACCTCTTTCAGAAGCGCCGAGACGTCCCTAACACGCACCGCCACGCGGCTTATTTCGTGCAGCACCGAGACGACCAGCCCCTTCTTCCCGCCGGGGGTTTGGCTGAATTTTTCTGCGTTTTTCTGATTGTGCATTTTGGCGCGTCGCCCTGGTTTATCTGAAAAAATTCCGAGTCGGGCAAACATAAAACGCTTTTGCCGCGGGAGTGGGGGTGCTGTTCCGCGTTCTTTCCTTGCCTTCCAGAGTGAGCTGCGGCAATAAAGCAGCAGGCGGATAAACTGCGCTCTCCCCGCAATAGCAGAACGGGAAGCGGAAATCCTCCTGTGCATTGC
>DBGCYC010000069.1:0-1749 GCA_048390825.1 Candidatus Merdousia sp. | reverse complement strand
GCTGTTCCGCGTTCTTTCCTTGCCTTCCAGAGTGAGCTGCGGCAATAAAGCAGCAGGCGGATAAACTGCGCTCTCCCCGCAATAGCAGAACGGGAAGCGGAAATCCTCCTGTGCATTGCGCAATGCTCGATAATATTAAGGAGGGGGGAATGGCTGGAAATAATAAAGAAACTGCGGGGGATTAAATCCCTTTTGGGCGGGCTTGTCGCCCATATTGAGTCTGGCAATTTTTTTCACCGATACCCCCCATTGGAAAGGTTTTTTGCCCTGTTCCAAGTTTTGGCGCCCAAGTCCGCACGCCCGGATTGAAAAGAGCCCCTGTAAACGGAGTTGCAAGAGATTTGAAAGGGTATACTGCGTCATTTTTTTTCGCTCGGCGTGGATTCCGGTGCCGGAGGGGGCGCTGCGGGTGTGTCGCAAATTCTATCATGGAGAAATCGCGGCGCCCGCGAGATGTTCGCGGTTGCGGCCGCTTTATATCCACTGCGCTTCCCGGTAGCCCCAACGGCGGCGCATCGCGCCCGGATTGCAACCTGACGCTGAAAGCGGCGCCGGGCCATATGTTGCGCGCATGCCCGACGCGCGCCGCAAATAAGGCGCGGCCATATCGCGCGGGGCGGCGGCGTTTCATACGGCTTTGTTTGGCTCTAACGGACCGCGTTTGTTTCCCAACTGCAAACCGGGTTGAATGTGCGCAGTGCAAAGCCTGCGTTGCCCGTTGCGAAATATTCGCGCCGCAACAGCAGGCGGGGGATAACAACATATCGCGCGGTGCGGCACGCCCGCGCGATGGAAGGCTTGGCTGCGAACGAAAGGCTTATTCTACGCACCCCGCAAATCCCGTACGAGGCCGGCAACGGCGCCTGCGGGCTGCGCGCCAGGAAAACGCCCTGCAAATGACACACCCCGCCATGCCCGCTTGCCGTTAACGGAGGGTGCAGCCATGCCTCAACGGGAATCCCTTGAAACACCCTTCCCGAAGGCATTTTCCCAAATCCAGATTTTACAATACGGCGGAAAGATGGGTGGAGACAAAACAAAATGGCCCTGTAAACACACCTGGATTTCATAAAAACGCGCAATCAGTAAAAAAGCGGGGCACCCTGCATATCCTGCGGGCAGGGCGTTCCGGTTGCAGATTTTACTCAAAAGGTTTGAGGAATCGCCGAAAGCCGCCAAAGCATGGAGGCTGCGGGCGGGTTTGAGTTTTCGGGATTGGTTTGAGGGGGAAAATCGCCGTCCGGGCCGGCAATCTGCAAAATCGAATGCTTGAGGGAAAAACAGGACTTCGCGGGGAAAATAATATCGGCCGCCTGACAAGTCGGTCCGCCCCGTAGTCGCGTTCCGCAAGATGCGGGATATATCCAAATATCAAATCTTTTTCCCTCAAATGTCCGATTCCTCCCCTCAAACCCTGCGGCGCGATACATTGCGCGAAACGCAAGGCGCCTCCTTTTTCTCAAAAAAACGCGCGGATTTCTTCCGCGCGCCTTAACACTTTTCCCGAAACCGCCCGTTCTTCGGAACCGGCGCGGGCGGGACAAATTTGCTTTACTATTTTTTTGAGCGCATTCCAATTGCGGGGTTTGGTTTTCCATGAAGAGGCTTGCCGGCATATTTTGCGGGATAGTTTCCGCAGTTTCCTACGGTACGAATCCGGTTTTCGCCGTGCCGCTTCTGCGCGACGGCTACGGGGTGGACTCCATGCTCCTTTTCAGATTCATGCTCGCATCATTACTCCTCGCGCCG
>DBGCYC010000068.1:0-43590 GCA_048390825.1 Candidatus Merdousia sp. | reverse complement strand
CTGAACCCGGGGTCGATGGCGAGCACGTTTTTCTGCCCGAGCGGGGAGGCCATCAGCAGCTCTTTCAAATTCGACGCGAACACGGAAATCGCCTCGGCGTCGGCGCGCTTTTTGAGTTCGAGGCGCATGTGCGTCTCCGTGGCCGGCGCGAGCAGCCTTTTGTAGGAATCCTCGACCGCGAGCTTTACCTGCTGGGCGCATTCGCCCGCGCCCTTTACGTACATCTTTTTCAGGATTTCCACGGCGGGGGCTTCGTCGGGGACGACGCGCATAATCAAAAAACCCTCGGCCTCTCCGCGCCGGACGGCGAGTATCCTGTGCGACGGCGCGGTTTTGGCGGGCTCCTTCCAGTCGAAGTAGTCGCGGTATTTTGCGGCCTCCTCCTCTTTTCCGGGCATGACTTTGGAGGACATTGAGGACTCCCTTTCAAAGTAGTCGCGCATGGCCTGGCGCGCGTCGGCGGAGTCGCTCACGGCCTCCGCTATGATGTCCCGGGCGCCCGCGAGCGCCGCGGCGGCGTCGGGAACCTCCCTTTCGGCGGAGACGAATTCGGCGGCCTTTGCCGAGCACTCCGACGACTGGCTGTTGAAGATGAAGTCCGCGAGCGGCTCCAGGCCCCTCTCCCTCGCTACGGTTGCGCGCGTCCTGCGCTTGGGCTTGAAGGGCTGGTATATGTCTTCGAGTTTTGCGAGCGTTTCGGCGGCGGCGATGGCGGCGGAGAGTCCGTCGGTGAGCAGGTTGCGCTCTTCGAGGGATTTTTTTATGGCTTCCCGCCTGTCGTCGAGGGCTTTGAGGCGTTCGAGCCCGTCGCGGATTGCGGCGATCGCCACTTCGTCGAGGGAGCCCGTGGCCTCCTTTCTGTACCGCGCGATGAACGGGACGGTCGCCCCGTCCGCGAGGAGCCTGGCGGCCGCGGCCGCTTGCGGCGCGGGCAGGGAGAGCTCTTTTGCGATTAAAGCAATATGGTTTTCGTTCATAAAAAATTTTCGGGATAATGCACAAAACGCGCGGTTCTGTAAAGATTTGTTCCCGGAAAATTTCAGGCGCGGGCTGCCGCTTCGGGCGCGCGGCGCGGAGTTTTTTTGCCGTTTGGGAACGGTTTAATTTTGCGGTGACGCGGGAAAAGGCGGGGCGGAGCCCGATTCCCGTATTTTATGCATATCCGGGAGTAAAGCGCCGGGAGGCTGCTGCGGGGATATGGGCGGTTTCTCCCGAAACGGAGCTATTTTTCAAAGGTATTCTCCGAAAAATATACTTGCATAATGCGAAATATAGTTAAAGAGTGTGGCAAAGATAGGTTCATCATTCAAAGGCCGCTTAAAAACATGAAAAAAATCATAGCCCTCACATCTCTCGCATTTTCCGCGTTTATGCTCGCCGCGTGCGACTCTATGGACAATCCGTCGCCCCTCGACACCCGCCCCGGCGCCGCCGGCAACGAACTCAATCCCGGCGGCCTTCCCTCAGACGCCGCGATGAGCGCCGACTCCGGCTTGCAGGAGCGCGGAATCAACGGCATGAACGCCTTCGACCCCGAAAACATTAATCCCGAAGACATCGTAATGACCGTGTACTTCGGATTCGACCAGTACGCGGTCGCCCCCTCCGAGCGCGCCAACGTCAAGAAGGCGGCGGATTTCTTCGCAGAAAACCCCGATTTTAAAATCGTGCTCGTCGGCCACACCGACTGGTACGGCACTGAAGAGTACAACATGCTGCTCTCCGACAAGCGCGCCAAGGCTGTCTCCGACTACATGTCGGGTCTGGGCATCGGCCCCGAGAGGGTTGAGATAATCGCGCGCGGCGAAGCCGGGGCCGCGATGGACGTTGCGAAAAATTCCCCGGAGGCGCGCCACGACCGCAGGGTGGAAATCGTAAAGGTGCGGTAGATTGGCGCGAATTTAAACTCGGCGAAGGCGAAGATCGGATTTCCGGCTTCGCCTTTTCATTTGCTTTAAATGCCGGAATTGCCTTGCGGTCTGCCGGGCGGGGGATAAACTATATTCCATGAACGTCGGATTTCCACTCGCAAAAAAAATGTTTCTTCTGGCGGCGCTCGCTTTTGCGTCCGCCGATTTGGCCTCAGGGCGCTCTCTCCAGGAGCTCGCAGACGCGGCGGCCGATTCTTCCGAAAAAATTTTGCGCCTGGAGGCTCGCGCGTATTTTCTGGAAACTCCCCTAAAACTCGGCGAACGCCACAGCGGGCTGAAAATTATAGGGCAAAAGGGGACTCTGATAACGTCGTTTAGAAAGATAGAAAACTGGGAGACGGACGGAGGGTTGTGGCGCGCGAAAATTCCGGGCGAAAACTTTGTGTCGTCGGTTTTTATAAACGGGCGGAGGGCGCAGGTCGCGTCTACGCCAAACGACGGATTCAGGTACTTCGTGTACCGCGGCACCAACGCCCGAAGGGGCGACAATCTCCGGACCTTTTTCGTCCGAAGCGAAGATGTCGCCGAATTGGAGGGGCTGACCCCCGCCCAGCTGAGCCGCGCGCATTTCCAGATATACCGCGCATGGGTTGACAACCGCGCGAGAATCTCGGAGATCCGCCGTATGCGCGACGGGAAAACTTGCGCCGTGGAATTTTCGCTGCCGGTTTCGCCGCACATATACGGCGGCGACTACGCCCTGCCGCGCTACAAAATCGCCAATTTCAAGGGGGCCCTCGACCTCCCGGGCGAATTCTTTTTTGACGCGGACTCCGAAACGCTCTTTTACATTCCGCGGGAGGGGGAGGACATGAAAACCGCCGAAGTTTTTTACCCGGTATCCGACAGGCTTGCCGAGATTTCGGGAGGCGGCGCGCCCGCGAGGAATATAGAATTTGAGGGAGTCGCGTTTTCCGGGGCATCGGCGCGCCCCGACAAGGGGGAAAAGGGCTGGACGGCGTCAAACCAGGCGGCGGCCAACATGCCGTCGGCGGTTTCCATAAGCGGGGCGGAGGGCGTCAGGTTCGGAAATTGCAGGTTCTCCATGCTCGACGGATCCGCCCTTGAATTCCGCAGAGACGCCGCTTTCTGCTCGGCGGAAAACTGCGTTTTCTCCGACCTCGGCGCCGGCGGCGTGCGCGCGGGAATCCCCGAAAAGGGCAAAGACGCGCGCGTTTCAAACGTCCGCATAATAAACAACATCGTCTGCGGATACGGGAGAATAGACCGCTCGGCGGCCGGCATAACCGTATTCGATTCGGGCTCCAACGAAATCTCGCACAATGAGGTTTTCGACGGCTACTACACGGGAATCTCCGTCGGCTGGACGTGGGGAGGCGGCCCGACCAACACGAAAAACAACGTCATAGAGCTCAACAAAATCCACGACCTCTCCTACGCGCAGATGTGCGACCTCGGCGGGATATATACGCTCGGGGCGTCGGAGGGCTCCAAGATACGCGGAAATCTGATATACAACATAAACTGCCACCAGTACGGCGGTTGGGGGATATACAGCGACGAGGGAAGCTCCGGGTTCGAGATAAGCGGAAACTTTGTGCGCGCCGCCCAGGAGGGCGGATATTACATGCACTACGGCAAAAACTGCAAAGTGGAAAACAACGTCTTCTGCCATTCGAGCGATTTCCAGATAGGGCTCGAAAAAAACGGGGACAACTCGTTTTCGTTTGAGCGCAACGTCGTAGTATACGGCTCCCCGGCGACGCTGTTTCGCAACGGCCGCGCTCCCGCGCCGAACGCGGTGAAATTCGACCGCAATATCTATTGGAACGGATCGGGAGAAGTCCTCTTCGGGAAAATGGATTTCGGGAAGTGGCGCGAAAGCGGCAGGGACGGGCGTTCGTTCGTCGAAAGGGTCGATGTCGGCGCGCTGTTGGGCGGCGGAAAAATCGAGAAGATCGGATTCGAGCCCATAGCCGCAAAGGGCGCCGGCACATACGGCGAAACGGCAAAGCTCGCGCGGGAAATTTTGAAAGAATACCGTTTCCCGGAAATCGTCAGACACCCCGTACGTCCCGACTGGAACAACGGCGCGTTCGACGATTTCACCGTCGGGGAAACCGGCAAGCCGCCCGTCTACATGAACATCGAAAACCCCGGCGGGCCCGCTGGGGTTGCCGTCGACAAAACGGCGCCGGCGGGGCGCGCCCTGCTGCTCGGGGGCGGCGCGAGGGTGTCGCAGTACTGCCGATTTTCGGGCGGGGAAGAGATCGAATTTTCCCTGGTGTTCAAACTTTCCGAAAACTCGGATTTTTCGTGCGGAACGGAAAGCGGGGCGTTCTTTTCTGTGAAAAACGCCGAGATCGCCGGCGCGGAGGGTTCCGCCCTGCCGCGCGGCAGATGGATTTCAGCGAGGGGCAAAATGCCGTTTCCGCTCAAGGGCGGCGCAAAGTGGATCCTCCTCGTGGACGACGGCGGCGGGGAAAAGAAGTTTGAAATGCGCCTTCCCGAAAAAATACGCGCGAATCCGACGAGGTTTGCGATAGGGGCGACCGGCGGAGAAATGCGGATAGCGGAGATAAAAATGGACGCAAAATAGGCGTCGCACTTTGCGCTCTTCCGAAAGCCGGGGTTCGGTCGGAAAAACCGAAGCGCCGCCCGCCAAGGCCGCGGGGAATGTCTGTTGAGGAATTCGGATAATGGTACGCAGGTTTGCGGTGCGGGCGGGGGAAAGGGATAATCTGAAATGGGGGGGGGGTGAAAAGGGTAGGGGGGAATTGTAACTTATTTATTGACCTAATAATTTTGTTGATATATTAAATAATAAAGTTAGTCTTTCCCCAGTTTAGGAGAAATATTTTGTTATGAAATTTAAAATTCCGGCACTCATTATCCCATCGGCAGCCGTCTTTGCATCCGTTCTGCCGGCAGAGACGCTTACGTACGACGGGTCCGCAAGCGGCTCTTTCTACGACGCGTCCTTTTGGGGCGGCACGGTCCCGTCGGCCTCTTCCGACATATTGTTCGACGAAATAAACAAGGAGACAAAATACAAGATAGACGCCACCCAGGGGGTGACGATAAACAGCCTTACCGACAACTCCATAACAAACAGGACGGCCCACGAAGGCTACAGCCCGTGGGGCAATAATATAATCATAGAAATAGGCGACTCCGTATTCACCGTAATCGGGGACGTCACCATAGCGTCCAACCACAACTACGCGCCGTTCGCATTTATTTCGAGCGCCGACGGGGTCGGCGAAGTGGCCATAGGCGGCAGCATAATATCGAAAGAGGCTTCCGACGGCACGCAGGGCGAATCCCTCTTCGGCGACGGAAAGCTCCTGAAATCGGTGTCGGTCGGCGGAAACATAGAATTGCAAAACTCGAGGCTGCGTTTCCATGCCGAAAGCGTTTCCGTAGCCGGGGTGCTCAATTACAACAGCGGGAAGCTCAACCTGTTTTACGGTTCCGCCAGCGGCAGGGCGATATCGTATTCGTTCGGCGGAATAAACGGTACGAACCAGGAAATCCGCATAGGCGGCAATCCCTCCGTCAACCATATGCTGGAAAATTCCTCCTTGACGATCACCCTGACAAACTCCGGAACGTCGAAATTCAGCGGAAAACTCATGTACGACGCCGACGGCGTGGGGCAGAACAACACATTCAACCTCGTAATGGACGGTTCTGCCTCGGGCGCGCAGTACTTTGAAAACACGGGGGACGCGCTCACCTTCGACAACATAACGGTCAAGAGCGGAAAACTCAACTATTCCGACGCGCTCGGAAAGTCCGCAATTTACCTCGAGGGCGGCACGCTTTCGCCCGCAACCGCGTCGGGCGAAATAGCGATCCTGAAAGCCGAAAGCATAGCTTGGGACGCCGGAAAAATCTCCTTCAACCTCACCGAGGACACCTCAGTGAGCGACAAAATCGAACTTGCCTACGCGCTCTCAAAAACGTCGTTTTCGGTTTCGGGTGGAGTGCGCGAAATCGAGCTCGTCGCCGACGCATACGACATTGCGGCGTGGATAGAGGCCAACGACGGCCCCATAACCTATACGCTCATGGAGTACTCGAGCACCGACATGACAAACTCCGACGTCATTTTCACGCAAATCGACGGTATAAACATAGAGTGGGACTTCGGCGACACCGCGCTCACCGTCACCCTGAGCAAAGTGCCCGAACCCGCGGCGGTCGCCGCCGCAATCGGCGCGATGGCACTCGCGGCGGCCTTTCTCCGCAGGCGCAGATAGGCGCTGAATCCGGCTTTTAACGAGAACGGCGCCCGCGGGAAATCCCGCGGGCGCCGTTTTTTTTGCGCGCATTGCCAGTTATGTCGCGCCGCAGTATCGTGGCTTGATTTTGGAAAAATGAAATGGGATTTGGAGAAATGCCTCAGGAAGGGGCATTGCAAGGGAGGGGGCGAGGAGGTTGCCAAGGCGCTGCAACGCCTGTTAAACCTGGAAATGAGAGTGCGGAGAGCTTCGGGATTCGCAGGGGAGGAGGGGAGTAGTTCATAGGCGCCGTTCTATTGCGTCGCAGGAGACTTTCTGTCCGCCATAAATAAACCATTCGCCCGCCGCCGCTTTGGCTCTTGCATTGCGCGGGCGTTATTGCCGTCTCGCGCGAGATGTCGTTATGCTCCGAGAAGTCTGCCGTTGCGGAATGAATATTTCGCAGTCCGTCAGCTTCGGAAAAGCCTTGTGAAATTTCACCTCCTCGCGCGTCATGACCTCGCGCTTTTTCATGGCGCGCGTCGAATAGGCGCGCGGCATGTAGCCCGATGTCGCCTTTCGGAGTAGGGTGTAATCCTGGACAATGCACCCCCCGTTGAGACTTTAAAAAACGCGCGGCGGCGCGTGGATATGCGGGAGCGGGCACAACCGCTAACACCCCGTGCATATTGCCAATCTTGCCATGATAGAGTTTCGATATGCCCGGCTGTTCCCTCCGGCGACGGAGGGCGCGCCGCGCGAAAAGATGACGCTCTAACTCCTTTTCAAGGCGCTTGCAAGCCCGTTGCAGTGGCGTTTTTTCCCAATCCCGCGCAGTGGTTGCGGGTTGGGCGCAAAAGGGTGAAACAGGGCGGAAAACATTTCCAAATCTTACTTCACTTGGGGCACCGAAAAATTTCCAAACTCAAATCCGGGCTCAAAGTCAAAGCCTTTTAATTCCCGTAATCCCCCATTATTTTCCGCCATTTCCCGTTTCCCAATCCCATCTTTCAAATATCGCCGCAAAGTTGTATGTAAAATCGAATATTTAGGGGGAAAGTCTTGATTTTAGGGCATGGACGGAGAGTTTGAATCGGGATTTACCGGGCTTCGCCATCGCCATTTTTGGCTTTCAAGCGTGATAAAACAACGTATTCCCCCAACGCCATGTTTCGCCATATGCGCGCCAAAACCGTCTGCAATCTTCCAGGGAGCCTTTGCCGCTTTCCCGGATTTTCCATAGGATAAGTCTTTGCATTGATTCCCAAAAAAACGCAGCGGAAAAGCCCGCCGCCGGAATGCGAAATCGACATTCTGCGGCGACGGATAAAATTCCCGGCCCGCCGCCGACCTTTGGATTGCCTCAAATCTCCAGCGTTTCGGAGGGCTCGGGTATTATGACGCGCGTCTTCGGGGAGCGGTCGAGGATTTCATACATGAACCATTCGCGCGACTCCATGCTCCCGTGAGTGAGAACGACGCTGCGCGGATCCTTTTCGAGAATGAATTTCAGAATCTCCTCTCGATCGGCGTGCGAGGTGAGGTCGAACTTGTCGACTTTGCAGTTTACCGTCCCGACGTAGAAGAGGTCGCGGAATGCGAAAGAGTCGCCGGGGGCGGAGTGCAAAAGCTTGTAGGCGGGCGTGTCCTCGTCCGAATAGCCCACGAAAAACACGGCGTTAGCGCGGTTTTCGAGCATCGCGGCCGCCGCGAGGTAGCTCGGGGTGTTCTGCACCATCATTCCGCTGCCGAGGACGTAGATTCCCTTCGTGTCGAAATCCTTTCCGGGCACGATTTCGCCCCTGAGCGGCTTCACTCCGTCCATGTGCTGCTTCGAGAACGAGAACATGTTCGAGCGCTTTGCGCCCCTTATGAAATATTCGGCGATGTCGAGCCCGAGCCCGCCGGCGAACACGGGGGATTCCGCCGGTATTTTCCACGCCTTTTTGGCCCTGTTGATTATGTAGAGGATTTCCTGCATTCTGCCGAGCGCGAACGCCGGGACGAGCACGCTCCCGCCGTCGCGCAGCACGCGGGAAACCGACGCGATGAACCTCTCGACCTCGCCGTCGTATGTGCCCCCTTCGGGGCGGGAATAGGAGCCCCGGGTGGTCTCCACCACGAGCGCGTCCACCCTTCCGGGTGGCGGAACCGCGCCCTTGAGGATTCCGGAGGAGTGGAAGGATATGTCGCCGCTGAACAGTATCCTCCGCTTTTTGTATTCAAACATCACGCTCGCCGCCCCCGGTATGTGGCCCGCGGGGTGGAAGGATATGTCGGCGAAGCTGCCGTTTATCTCGTATCTTCTCGCGTGCGCAAACGGCATCGAGGTCACGCGCGAGCGCAGGTCGTCTATCGCGGAGTAGTCGAAGAGCGGGTATTCCTTTATGTTGAACTCTTCGCGCTGTTTGGCCATCACCGTCCTGGAGTTGCGCAGCATTCTGAACAGAAGCTCGTAGCTGTCGTCGGCGACGAGTATGTGCGCCGCGTGCTGGCGGCGGGCGACGACGGGAAGGGCCCCGCAGTGGTCGAGGTGCGTGTGCGTGACCGCTATGAAGTCGAGGGTTTCGGGGGCGGCTTTCGAGAGGTTGGGGAGCGCGGAGAGCCCCATGCGCTTTGGGTGGAGGCCGCAGTCCACGAGCGCCCTGAACGGGCCGAATTCTATCAGGTGTCCGCTCGAGCCTACGTCTATTTCGGTGTTCAGATCCGTGTATATCATTCGCGTTTTCTCCCCGTTTCCCGCTATTCGCGCGCGAGCGATTTCAGCCTCTGCATGTCGATTATGTACGCCCCTTTTGGCCCCACGACAAACAGGGACTTTTCCGCCCCGCCGTCGGTGATTATGCAGCAGTTTGCAACCTGGTTCTCGATTTTTACGAGCCCCCTGTGCTTCAAGTCCGGCGAGAACAGGTGGACGCCGCCGTTGCCCGTGGCGTAGATCCACCTGTCTTTGCCTATGGCCATTCCGTCGGGCGCGCCGCGCACTTTGCCGGTCCATTTTTTGAGCGAGCAGAATATGCGCTTTGAAACGACTTTCGTCTTGGTCTCGTCGAGCTCGTAGACGAACCAGCACTGCTCGCCGTTCCCGCTCTGCGAGACGTACATGAACTTTTCGTCCGGCGAGAAGTCTATGCCGTTGGGTTGCGGGAGCGAGCCGTCTATGAGAACGGTTTTGCCCTCCGGGGTTATCTTGTAGATTCCGCTGAAGTCGAGCTCGTCGGCTTCGGGCGCGCGCCGCTTGTGCCAGAAGCCGGGGTCGGTGAAGAAAATCGAGCCGTCCCTGAGAACGCAGAGGTCGTTTGTGTTGTTGAGTTTTTTGCCCTCGTAGGAGTCGGAGAGAACCTCGACCTCGAACCTCTTTTCGTCGATCCGCGCGATCCTCCTGTGCCCCTGCTGGCAGAATACGAGGTTTTCGTCCCTGTCGAGCGCGATCGCGTTGGGGCCGAAGTCTATGGCCTTGTCCATTTGCCCCTTTGCGCCCGTGTATCCCGCGGGGCGCATGAACACTGAAAACCCGTCCTTCTGCGTCCAGCGCAGTATCATGTTTTTGGGCTGGTCCGAGAAAAACACCTCGCCGGTGGACGGGCGGTAGAGGGCGCCCTCGCCGAAGCCTATGTCGCGCTTCAAAACTTTTGCCAGATCCCCCTCGGTTCCGAGGATTTTCACGTCTTCGGGCGCGGGCGAGAAAGCTTCGTCCGCGAAAGCGCAGCAGGCCGCGGCCGCCGCGCACAGCGATAATGCGAATTTCTTCATATTCGCGCATTCTGTCCGGATTCGGGCGGTTGTCAACAATTCCGCATTTCCCGCCGGAAAAAACGCCGGCGGAAAAATTTTTCCAAAAAAACGTGGAAAAATCCCCGGATTGGCTTTCTATACATATAATGCAAATTCGCCCGCGGCCAACCGCGGCGGGCGCAAACCGCCATCAAAAAGGACTCCGCAATGGACTGCAAATCTGCGCTTGGAATAAATCCCCGCACCGGGGAAAACGAGGTCGGGGGCAAGGCGCTCTTCGAATATGTGAACATGAGGCTCGCGGCGGCCGGCCTGCCCGTGTTCGGCAGCGAGGGCGACTACCCGATAGTGGAGCTCGCCGGGCCGCTGCTTGAAAACTACCGGGAGTTCGCAATGCGCTCGGCGGAAAACTACTGCCCCGCGGACGAGCGCATAATGGACTTTATGAGGGAATACCTCTCCGACGCGTGCGACCCGCGCGAGGCGTTTCCTTCGCTTCCGCACAAGACTTTCGTCCTCGACAGGTTCGGAACCGCGCGCATGCTTTCGCTCCCGCCGGACTGCGACAGGCACGAGAGCCCGCTCGTCTCCTCCTACCGCGTGCGGCAGGGCGTTTTGAACAATCCGCGCAGCGACAGGCGCACCACCGCGGGGGTCTTCCACGTCGCCGAGGGCGGCCTTCCGGTTCCGGCCGACAAGAAGTCCGTGCCAAAGGCCGTATTCAAAAACCTGTGGGCGCGCGCCTTCGAGGCGCCCGAAGAGCTGCTCGAGCTCCCGTTTACCTCCACGCAGAAGCGCAGGGGCAGGGCGTGGGTGTCGCTCTACCTGCGGCCGACCGTGTGCCCCGCAGTCCCCAACGGGGAGGGCGAGAAAACGATGGAGATACGCTTTTTCGCCCCGGGGTCGCTCGTGTGCAACCTCGATTTCGTCGAGAGCATCTTCGGCAACGCGGGCAATCCGTTCCTGCAAAAGAACGACGCCGCCATGGATTTCGACTCGTGGACGGGGCACACGGGCTGCATAGTGCTCGCCCCGCACCTGACGGCGCTGACGAAGAGGGAGCTGGGGCTGCCGAATGCCGCAGACGCCACCGCCCGCCAAAAGCGCGACGGAATGTGCTGGACGGACGGGGGCGAGCTCTACAACGACGGCAAGCCCTTTAAAATCACTGCGCGCGACGCCCGCGGCGTCATAGTGACGATAATCGCCGACAACTATTTTGGCTACTCCAAGAAGGAGGTAAAGACCCAGATAAGCTATTCCGCCAACCTCTACGGGCAGTGCGAGGAGGAGCACTCCGGCGGCGCCCTCGCGTTCTCGAGCCGCGACCTCGGCGAAGACTTTTATTCGACCTCCTACGAGCCGAACAACAGGAGCTCTTTCGCGCGCCTCGTGGAAATTCTCGGCGACACTGTCGAAGTCCACCCCGACGGCTGGGCCCGCGACAAAAATTATCCCGACATAGTCTACGTCGACGAAAAGGCGTACTACTCACTGAAAACCCAGACGGTAACGTGGCTGAAAGACGGCGTGGAAAAGTCCGTGAGGCTCATGCCCTACACGACCTACATTTCGCCCGCGGGCTACAAGGTCGAAATGCTGCGCCCGCACGAAAGCCGCAGGTGGAGGCTCGTGGGCACCGCCGAAGAGGGCGTCTACTGCCACAAGCCCGCCACCGTCTCCGGCGGCGGCAAGAGCGAAATATCGAAAGACATTTCCGACTCCATAATCCACGGCCCGTCCATGATAGCGGATTTCAGGCGCGACATAGAGTTCGTGTCCGAAATCATCAACAAAAACTACGGCAACAGGTACCGCGACCCCGATTCCCCCAACAACAAGGGGCCCCTGAGCCGCCCGATTCTCGACCCGCGCCGCACGATGGGATCCGTCGTGAAGCTCCTGACGCCTTCGGACGAGTATTCCGACGAGTACAACAGGTGGCTGGCGTCCATTCCGTTTTACATCAGGGAATTTGTGCTGACCGTAAAGCGCCATTACAGGCCCGAATGGGGCGAAAATTGGCAGGACAAGTTCTCCGTGGACACCATAAACGGAACCGGGGGCAACACGCTCAAATACAAAAACGCCCCGGTTCTCACCTCCTATCTGCGCATAGGCTTTACGGAGGACGGCTCGTGGCGCACTTTCAGCCTGCGCAAGGACTTCGCCCCGTCCATAAAGCTCCAGATGGAGGACGACATCACGACTTCCGTCGTCGTCCCGGAATCCTCCGTAGAATATCTGCCCGAAGGCCTCTCAAACAGGGACGCCTCCGTAAAGTTTACGAACAACTGCGAGTTCCGCCTCTTCCAGCGCCCGGACGAGGCCGTCGTGCGCGGCTACGACAAGCGCGCTGAGGCGGACATGTCGCAAAAGGGCATGTTCATCTCGAACTACGAGCCACTCGACAGGGCGCAGGTCAGGGAGATGGCCGACGACGTTCTGCGCTTCGACAAGTTCACCGCCCCCATGCGCAAAAACCTGGAGGACTTTCTGTCGGAGAGCAGGCCCGAATATGTGGTGTCTTCCGCGAATCCTCGCATCGTCGACGGAAAGCCGGGCAAGAACGTGCGCTACCTGCAAAACCGCGACGACATCGTAAACCGCCGCAAGTATTATATAAGCGACACGGGCTCGCGCCTCGCCCGCGGCATATCCCCCGGCAGGGCGGTTCCGCACCCCGTCGGCGCCGTGATTTCGGGCAGGCGCAACAATCCGGCTTCCGATGGCGTGCGCGCGCTGGCCGTGCACGGCCCCCTGCATTACCTCGAACTCCCCGAGCTCTTTATGGAGTACATCGCCTCGATGACCGGCAAGTCGCCCTCCACGGTCGGCGCGGGGTTGGAGGGCGCGATGACAAAGGGGCCGTTCAACGCCCTGTGCGCCGTCACCGACCTCAACGCCGCCCTCGTCTCGTTCGCCCTGACGCGCTGCGACGGGTGGCTTAGCAGCGCGGGGTATCTGGGCGTAAAGTACCGCGTTGACCACGACATCAGCCTGCTCATTCCCGAAATATGGGCGAGAATGCGCGGCAGCGAGCTCGACGTAAAAAATCTCATAAGCCAGGGAATGCTCGAGCGTTGCGGGGACTTCGAGCACGGGGGCAAAAAGGTTCTCGCCTCTCGCCTCGGCTGGCGCATCACGGAGGATTTCGTGATACGCTATTTCGGCAGGATTTTCTCAAACCCGGCTTCCATATTTACCGCCGACATGCTTCGCCCCGAATTGCAGGATATGGACGCTTTTGCCGACGGCATGGACAACATGGTTGGCGCACACCGCCGCGCCGCCGAGGCGTATTTCGAGGACGGTTCGATAGAGGGCGCATGCCCGCCGCTCAAAGCCCTGCTTTACATAATGCGCGACGGCTCCTACGAAGGCAGGACGCTCGACGACCCGCAGCTGCGCGCGATGTTCACCCGCGAGAGCATATTGAAGTCCGAATGGTACGCGGAGCGCCTGATAACGCGCCAGCAAATCGAGCTTGCCGCCCTCCAAAACACAATCCGCGGCCTCTCCGCGCGCGAGCCGAAGGCCGAAGACGCGGCCGCGAAAATCGCGGAGCTGCAGTCGAGGCTCAAAACCGTCAAGGGCATCAACTACCTGAAATCCCTCGCCGGAACCCTCGGCGCGGACCCGTTCATCGGCGTCTGACGGGTCGGCGCCGGGCGCAGTTTCGGCTTAAACGGCGCGCGGCGCGTTTCGGAAAAACGCGCCGCGCCCCTCGCGGCTGCCGGATTTGCCTGCGCTTCCTTCCGCTCTACAAGCGGCGGGCGCGGTGTGCCTGCCCTGCCGGCGCCCGCCTGGTTTGCCGCCAAAATCCACCCCGCCCGGGGCGACTCTGTAATTTGTCTTCCGCAGACAAGGCGGGGGCGGCATTCCGGGCCCCCCGCCGGGCGGCTTATTGGGCCGACTCTATGGCCTCGGCTATTTCCCTCCGCCGGGTTTCTATCGGGGCGGGGTCGTAGGAATATTCGGTCATGGAACGGGTTATGCCCTCGGGGACGGACAGGAGGCGTTCGAGTTCCGCGCGCGTTTTCGCGTCGAGCGTTTCGGACTTTTCCCGGAGGAGATTTTTCAGTATCGTCAGGTATCCGTAGTCTTCCACGCCCTCGCGCAGCATCTCGAGGCGCATCGTCCCGACCACTTCGTCGCCCGCTTCCGCCCGCTCCCCGCGCGAGAGCGGCTCCGGGGGGTAGAACAGCCTGCCGTCGCCGTTGCCCCACGCGCTTTTGGCCCCCTTCGGGAGGCTGTATCCGCTCGCCCAGCTCATCGGGTCTGCGTATGGGTTTTGGAGGGAGTCCGGATAGGCCGTATGGCTGGACATGTATGTGGAGCTCCATACGAGTATTCCGGAGACGCCGTATTTGAAGCTTTGCCAGAGCCACGCGCGCAGGTCTATGCCCGGGTGGTCTATGAAGATTCCAACGTACGGCGCCTGGGGCTGCATGCAGATGTACCACCATATTTCTTTGCCCTTTTTTATCTGCCCGGCGCACGCCTCGGGCGAGTGCTCGCGCGTGACGGGGCACCAGATGTCCACCGCGCTTTCGAGCTCCTCCGAGGGCTGCTCGGTCAGCATCGTCTTTACGCGCGGGGCGTGCCTCTTTATCTTTCCCAGCTCGCGCCTGACGAACGGGTAGTCCTTTTCCTCGGGCTCGTCGAACGTGTACGTATAGAAGATGTTTTCCCACCCGTTTTCGGCTATGTGCCTGTCGATTTGTCCGAGGTAGTCGGCGAGCACGGCTTCGTAGCGCGGGTCGCCCTCGGCTATTTCCCGGATTTTCGCCTTCGTGCGCTTGTGGAAGGTGCCCCCGCCGATTCCCTCCACATGCAGCTTTATGGCGGTGACGCGGAATTTTTCGACGAGTTCCCGGGCCCTTTCGTCGAACCGTTTCCAGTCGAATGCGACTTTCGGGGTTTTCGACCTGTCGCCCGCCGGGTATTCGAGCCTGAAGTCGGGGGCGAGGGCGTTGTACGGGGAGATTCCCGCCTCGGAGAGCTTGCGCCGCAGATCTTCGGCGACCCTGCCGCCGGCCGCCTTCGGGTCTTTGTAATACGGCAGAAGGTTGCCCTCAAACGCCCCGACCGCCGAGCGTACGGCGGGGGTGCCGGGCAGCTCGAACCCGTAGACGCGCAGCGATACCGGGATTTTTCGGGATTCCCCGCCGGAGGAGATTTCGAGCTCCCCGAGATAGGTTCCCCTCCGGGCGCCGGGCGGAACAAAAAACCTGAGCCATACGGGCTGCGTGGAATTTTCCGCGACTTCAAATTCGCCGGAGTTTATGCGCAGCAGCGGATCCGGCCAGTCGCCCCTCTCTCCGAGGCTGTCAGTGGGGCGGGATATCGGGACGTAACCGACGAGGAACATTTCGACGTTTTCGGAGGGTATTTTCGCGCCCGTTTCCGGATCCGCCAGATCGGACATTGCGATTCGCGCGCGCGCCCTCTTGCCTTCCGACCTGAACGCGAGCTGAGCGGACTCCCGCTCGTTCGCTGCCGCGGAGATGGAGATAATCTTCCTCGCGGCTTTCGGGGCGGGGCAGGTTCTTGCGAGCTTTGCCGCTGGCGAAGTTTCCCATGCCGAGAGCCCGTCGATGTCAGGGCAGATCCGCGCGCCGTACGGATCGCGGGAGAGGAGGCATTTGCTGGGCTCTTTCGCGCGGTATTCCGCCGACCACCCCCCGGATGACACCGAAACCGTTTTCATTTCCGAGATCGGCGCGGGCAGGGGGATTTTCACGGTGGTCCAACCTTTTTGCAGATCGGCGCGAACGTATGTTTCGGACTTTTTTGCGTCGAAATCTTCGGCGGAAACGCGAAATTCCATTTTTTGCGGGGAGTCTGCGAAGACTTTGAGCGCGATTTCCCCCGACCCGGCCGAGACGCTCCGCCTGTCGATTTTGATTTTGTCCGACAGCCGCGCTCGCAGTTCTCCCGCCAGGCTTCCCCGGGCGTCGGGCGCGTTTTTGTTCACGGCGGCCCTGTATTTCAGCATGTTTATCTGCATGGCGCCGCCCTTTTCGCCGGCCGCCTCTATTTTCAGAAATATCCTTTTGGCGGGAAAGAGCTTTTGCGGCAGCTTTGCCGAGCATGCGGATTTTTCGGAAAAGTCCGCGACTTCCTCAAAGTTCGAGCCGTCGTTTGAGGCGAAGAGGCGCGCCGAGAGCTTTGACGGATTGTAGCACACGTAAAATTCCGCCTCGGCCGAAAGCTGCGCGCGCCCGCCCGCGGCGAATTCAAAAGTCGCGTGCGCCCCGCGCGGAATTACCCAGCGGTTGTCGTTGAAATGCGCGCCTGCGCTTGCCGAAACTTTCTGGAAGACGTCGTAGCCCGAGTGCCACTGCGACTCAAAGGCGTAAATCCCGTTTTTTACCGATTCGTTAGGCGACAGCCTGCGGGAGGCCGGGACCGGGACGTATTCCAGCACCTCGACATTTTTGAAATCCAGCCTTCCGTCGGTGTTCCAGCCGCCGAGGCGGAGCGTAAGCTGGGAGGGCGCCGGATTCGCGGTGGTTCCGAAAACGGCCTCGCGCTCCCAAAACGATCCCCCCGTCTGCGCGAAGGTTTTGTTTGCGAATGCCGTGCCGGCAATTATCGCGCCCGAGCCGGTATTGCCCATCGCCGAGAATTTCAGGGCGTAGGCGGACGAGGGCTCCAGGCCGGCGCGCGCGGAAAAGCCCGCCGAGGCGTCGCCAAGCTTTCCCGAGAGGGAGAGCTCCCCGCTTTCGGAAATGCGCGTCTGCGCAGTTTCGGGAGCCCCGAAGGGTTTCCAGTCGATGTTCCCGAACCCGGGCGGCGGCAGCGCCGCAGCCGCGAGAATGGCGAGTTTTGCCGTATTTTTAAAATTCATTGCCTGCGTATTCTGCGTGTCATGCCATTTGACAAAAAATCCGCGCGGAATGCAACCAAGTTTCCTTTCGCTTTTCGGATATGCCCTGCGCCGGATTCCCGGGGAAAATCCGCGTTTTTTTTGACTAAATTGTTTGCGTTGCGCCTTTCGGGGCGCGATACTTCCGGGTATGCAACGCTTATGTGTCCTTGTCGCGGCTTTCGCGCTTCAAATCCCGGGTTTCGCCCAATCTGCGGATTTCGGGGAGATTTTCCGGGAGCGCGCGAAGGCGTGCGCCGCTGTGAAGTACATTCTCGAGCGCGAGGAGAGCCGCAACGAAATCACCGTTTCCGGCACCGTCGCCACAAAAGATGGGATAATTTTGCTGCCGTCCTCCGCGATTCCGTTTTACTCACGCCCCTCTAACCTCAAGGATTTCCGCGTGTTCTTCGACGGCGGAGACTCCGACGGATACCCCGCGGACTTCCTCGGCGTGGACGTTCCGTGGGCCGCCTATTTCATAAAGCTGCGCGGCGGGCTTCCGGAGGGACTGCGGCCCGTGACGGATTTCAAAGAGGCCGGGCTCTCCGTCGGCCGCGACGTCTGGGGGGCCGCCCTCGCCCACGATCTCGAAAACGCGCCGCTTTTGTACAGGACGTACGTCGCCGTATCCGGAATATCCGAAAAGGGGGAGGCGGTCTGCGCGCAGCCCGTCGCCGGCACGGGGCTTCCGGCGTTCGATTCCGGAGGCAGTTTCGTAGGGTGGGGGCAGAACGCCGCGGTGGATTCCTACACCTATTACCTGAACAACGGCGGCAGCGGCCGCATCGACCTGTGCGACGACATGGCAACCCGCATCATTATCCCCGCTGAAAATTTTCGGAAAATTCTCGAAAGGGTTCCGTCGAGGCCGGAGGGCGACAAAATCGGGTGGCTCGGCATTGCGGACGTTCAGGCGGTCAAGCGCGACGCCGCGAAGTTTCTGGGCATCGAAAAAATCGGCGCGGTGGCGGTCGGAAGGGTTTTCGACGGCTCGCCCGCGGACAGGGCGGGGATCGAGCGGGGGGACATAATAGTCTCTTTCGACGGAAAAGACCTGCCGAGAATGAAATCCGACGCCAACACCCTCGCGTCTTTCGTGTTCAAAATGGAGTGCATGAAGCCCGGCCAAAAACACGCGCTCGGCGTGCTGCGCGGCGACAAAACCCTGTCCGTCGAATTTGAGGCCGCGCCTTTCCCGCTCGAATTCCGCGAGAGCCGCCACGCGTATTTCAAGCGGCTCGGCTTTTCAGTGCGGGAATTCGTGATAAGCGACGCAATGGCCCGCAAAATGCAGAAACCATCGATGGACGCGCCGGTGGTGCAGTTTGTAAAGCCCAACAGCCCCGCGAGCTCGGCGCAGCCCAACGGCCTCGAGCCGTCGGAGATAATCAGGGAGATAAACTCCGTGCCGGTAAAGTCGTACGGCCAGGCCGTCGAAATCCTCTCCAGGATAAATTCGGACGGATCCGCAAAGGATCTTGTCATTCTTTCCGAGGACTACAAAGAGACCAAGCTCTTGAGAATCAAGCTCGACTGACCATGAGAACGCTTTTGTTTCTAATCGCGGCGGCTTCGTCCGCGGCGGCGGGGGATTTCGGCGAAATCGACGCCCTCTTGCGCAGGGACGCCGGGGCCAAAATCGCCCTCGAGAATTCCCGTGAAAAATTCGCCGACGAAATGCGGACGCTCGAGGCCGAAATTTCCGCCTCCGAATCCCTGCGCGCGGAGCTTGAGAGGCGCGTGGCCTCCCTCGAAAAGAGGCTCGCCAAGGCCGCCGAGCTCGACGCCGCCGCTGCGGAAAAAATCGCGCGCGACGAAAAGGGCTTCGCGGGAATATCGAAGATTCTCGACGCCCTGTACGCGCGGCTCACCGAGAGGCTCGCGGCCGCGAAGTCCGGGGTTCTCCCGCTTCCGGAGGCGGATTTTGCGGCGAAGACCCCGAACGAGAAGTTCAGGGAGTTCGCCTCGCTCTACGCCCGCGCCGCGGCGGCCGACCGCGCGTATTCGGACGATGCGGGCGGCGTCAAAACGGGGGTTTTTCTCCGGGCGTCGGGCGCGGAGAGAAGGAACGGGGTTGCCCGCCTGAAAGCGCGCGCTCCGGGGGAGGGCGGCAAATGAGGCGGATTTTTGCGGCGGTTGCGGCGTGCGCGTGCGCATGCGCATGCGCGGCCGACTTGAAGACGTCCGCGTACGAGTCCGCGCGCGCCTCGGAGCGCAAGCTCGCGGAGTTCGGGCGCGAACGGGCCGAAAAAATATCCGAAAAAAAGGCGGAGCTCGACGCCCTGTCGGCGCGCATTCGCGCGCTGCGCGAAAGGGAGGAGGGCCTGCGCTCGGCCCTCGCGGAGCGCGCGTCTTTGGCGTCGTCGTCGGCTTTCTGCGATTCCCGCGCGGGGGAGCTTGCGGCGGACATAGGCGAGTTTTCTGCGTCGTTTTTCCCGGACTCCCCCGCGTTTGCGCCGCGCTCGTCCGCGGCTGAATGCCTCCGGAAGCTCGAAACCGATTCCGGCGCGTGGCTCGAGAGGCTCTTCAATCCGCGCGCGCCCGTCCCGTTCAGCGCGAAGCCCGCCAGGTCGCGCGAAAAGGTCGCCGGCGCGGCGTTCCGCGTCGGGGCGTTTGAATACTTTGTCTCCGGCTCCCGAGCGGGGTTTCTCGACCCCTCGGGCGTCCTGTACGGCGAGAGGTTTGCGCCTGAAATCCTCGCGTTCTTTGGGGGAGAGTCGGACTCTCTGCCCGCGGACGTCTCCGGCGGCGCGATGCTCGCGGCGGAGAAAAATTCGCGCGGAATCGCGGAGGAGATTTCGCTCGGCGGGATATGGATGTATCCGATTCTCTTTCTGGGCGTTTTGTCGGCGGCCGTGTTCGCGTACAAGCTCGCGTATTTCGCGCGCGTGCGCAGGGCGCCGGAGGGGGCCGCGCGGCGGGTTAAGGAGCTGCTCGCGCGCTCCGACGAAGAGGGCGCGGCCGAGGCCGCGAAGTCGGCCGGGTACCCGTATTCGCGCCTTCTGCTCGACTTGGCGAGCTCCCGCGGCCTGCCGCGCGCCGCCCTCGAGGAGGTCTCGTACGAGTCCATGCTCGAGGCCGGCGAAAGGCTCTTTTCGGGGCTTTCGGTGCTGTCGGTATCGGCGGCCGTGGCGCCGCTGCTCGGGCTTCTCGGAACCGTCACGGGCATAATAAAAACTTTCGGCGACCTGTCGTTTTCGGGCGCGGGGCAGGCGCAGTTCATCAGCGCGGGAATAAGCGAGGCGCTCATAACGACTGAGTACGGGCTCGTCGTCGCCATTCCCGCGTACGTCGCGCACGCGGTATTTTCGAGGCGGGCGAAGTCCGTGCTCTCGGACATGGAAAAACTGGCGTCGTCCTATTTGAGCGGGGATTAAATGCAGGGCTTTCTGACGGCATTCGCGGAGACTTTCAGGGCTGGCGGCGTTTTGATGGCGCCGCTGGCGCTTCTGGCTTTCTACCTCTATTTTTCGGGAATAGGGGTTTGCGTCAGGCTTGCGAAAATCAAGCGGATTTGCGATTCTGACGGCCTCTTTTGCGCCGCGTTCGGGGAATTTTCCGCAAGCCGCGGCCTGGGGCGCGACGCAAAGGCCGCGTTTTCGCGCCTGAGAATGGAGCTCATGGCGGGGGTCGACAGGCGGATTCTCTTTCTTAAAGTGCTCTCCTCCGCGGCCCCGCTGATAGGCCTTTTGGGGACGGTTTCGGGAATGTGCGCGAGCATCGCCTCCGCCGGAGACGACCCCCAGGGCGTGGCGGACGGAATTTCCGTCGCCCTCATAACGACCCAGGCGGGGCTCGTGGTGGCGATCCCGTCGTGGATTATAGCGATTTGCGCGTCGGCGCTCTCGGCAAAAATTCTCGCGGCCCTATCCCGGCGCGAGTCCGTGATGATACGCGAGGAGGCGTCGGCATGAGCCTGCGCAGGCCGAGATTCGAGGACGAGGAGCCGGCGTCGGCGATCAACATATCGCCGCTCATCGACGTGATTTTCATCCTGCTGATTTTTTTCATCGTGACAATGGTGTTCGCCGAAAACGACGCGATGGGCGTGGACGCCCCGCGCGCGTCCAATTCGCAGCGGCCCGATTCCGCCGCGGCGGTCGTGACTATAACCTCCGACGGGAGCGTCGCAATAGGCCGCGACAGGTATTCGGTTTCCGCGCTGAAAATCCCGCTCGGCGCGCGCCTTGCGAAGTCGTCGGGCTCCCTCGTGATAAACGCCGACTCTTCCGTCCCCGTAAAGAGGCTCGTGGAGGTCATGGACTGCGCCAGGGAGTGCGGGGCGCGCGACATATACGTGGCGACCAGGAGGAAATGAAGCCGTCTTTCGACATACCGGAAAACAGGGCCGCCGCCGTTTTTCTCGCCGCGGCGCTGACCCTTGCTACGTTTTCGATCCTCCCGGTTTCGCTCGCGGGGGTGGACATGCCGAAAAATCCGGCGGGCTACGTCAGGGTGCGCTCGTTCCGGGACTCCCCCGAATCCTCCCTAAAACCGTCCCGGTCGCCCCGCTCTCCGGAGGCTGTAAGGGCGTTTTCCGCCCCGGCCGCCTTCGGCGCTCCGCGTCTTCCGCCGGCGCTTGCGGCTCCCGTTTCCCCGGACGTCGCGGAGGTTCCGGCGGAATTTTTGTCCGGCGGCCCCGACGCCGGGAATTTTTCATTTGGCGAGGCTCCGGGGGAGTCGTTCGCAAACGCCGCGTTCGGGCTTTCGGAGCTCGACAGGGTTCCGCGCCTCCTGCGGGCCGCCGGGGTGAAGTATCCGCCAAAGCTCTACCGGCGCGGCGTCGAGGGCGAAGCGAGGCTGCTTGTGGAGATAGACGAGGGCGGGAGAGTGAAGGTCGTCGGCGTCGAGAGCTGCACCGATCCGCTCTTCGCCGAAGCCGCGCGCGAGGCCGCCTCCGCGTTTCTCTACGAACCCCCTACGAGGGGAGGGGAAAAAGTCCGCGCGCGCTTCGTCCTGCCCGTGCCGTTTAAAATTTCCGAACTGAAATGAGACAGCTTTTCGCACTGATATTTTTTCTGCCGGCGCTGGCGGCGGCGCAGTCGCCGCTCGAGTCGCCGTTTGGCAATCTTCCGACCGCCACCAGGCGCGAGGCGGCCGCTTTGAGGGAGGCCTTCGCGGAGGGCGCGGACGCCGCGAAAATCCTCAGGGAGGCGGTTGCGGACGGCGCGGACGGGGCGGCGGTGACGTTCAACCTCGGCAACGCGCTGTTCCGAAACGGCGACTTTGCGGGGGCGGCGGAGGCGTATTCGGCGGCGCTTTCAAAAATCCCCAACTTTTTCGCCGCGCGCAAAAACCTCGCGTACTCCCTCGACAGGCTCGGCGAAGAGGAAAAGGCGCGCGGGAATTTCGCCGGGGCGCTCGCGCTCTCGGGGGGCTCCGACGCCGACATTTTGCTGTGGCTTGCGGCATATTATTCAAAAAAGGCGGATTGGGGCTCGGCGCTCTCGTGCGTCGACGCCGCCCTCTTGCACGCCCCGGAGCGCGGCGGCGCCGAGTACGCGAAGGCTTTCTACCTCTTCAACCTCGGCAGGCACGCCGAGGCCGCCAAAGTCTGCGAGCGCATTTTGGAGAAAAAGTTTCCGGACGCGGCGGCGCTGAAGCTGCTGGGGCAGTGCAGGGCAAAGTCGGGCGATTTGCCCGGGGCGGTCGCCGCGCTGTCAATGGTTTCGCGCGACGACCCCGCCTTTCGCTCCGCCGAAATCCTGCGCGCCGACATCTTCTTTTCCGCCCGCGCGTACGCGGAGGCCGCCGGGATATACGGAAGGCTCGGGGAAAATGAAAGGCTCGGCGCGGCCGCCGAGGCCCTCGCGCGCGCGGGCGAATTTGAAAAGGCGCTGGAGGTTCTCGAGAAGCTTCCGGACTCCGCCGGAAAGTTCAGGTCGCAGGCGCGCGCGCGCATCGGGCTCGGCGACGCGGAGGGCGCGAAAAAATCCCTCGCCGCCTGCCTCGCGGAGGAGCCCGACGACCCCTATGCGTGCTTCGAGCTTGCGAAGCTCTCGTTTGCCGGCGGAGACTGCAACTTTGCGAAAATACTTTATAATAGGGCGCAGAAGGACGAAGCCTATTCGGTTGCCGCCAAAGTCGGGCTGATGTCCGTGGCGGTGAAAACGGGCGCGCTTGAAGAGGCGATTTCGATCGCCTCGTCCCTCTACGCCCAGACGCGCCGCGCGGAGATCGGCGAATATCTGGAATATCTCAAAAATGCGAAAAAATCCGAAGACATGTAGCGCGCCTGCGCCGCTGATAATGGGGATCCTGAATGTCACCCCGGATTCATTTTCCGACGGAGGATTGTACCTTTCCGCGCCCGCGATGCTCGCGCGCGCGGAGGAGATGGTTCGCGGCGGCGCGGACATAATCGACATCGGGGCGGAGTCCACGCGCCCCGGGGGTGCGGAAACGGGCGAGGAGGAGGAGCTTGCGCGCCTGATTCCCGCAATACGCGCGGTCAGGGCGGAATTTCCCGGCATTCCGGTTTCGGCCGATACGCGCAGGCCGTCGGTTGCGGCGCGGGCCGCCGAAGCGGGGGCCGATATTTTAAACGATGTCGTATCCGACCATTCCGGGGGATACCCAATGGCGAGGGTCGCCGCGGAATCGGGCCGCCGGCTCGTCATAACCCACAATGTCCGCGGGTTGCGCCGGGAGGGGGATTTCTTTGAAAACTTTATCTCCGATATGCGGGAAAAGGCCTGCGCCGCGCTCGCCGCGGGCGTGGGGCGGGAACGCGTGATTCTCGACCCCGGCATAGGGTTCGGAAAGACGCCGCGGCAGAACGCGGAGCTCGTGGCGCGCCTGGCGGAGCTCAGGGCGCTTGGCTTCCCGGTGCTGCTCGGGGTTTCGCGCAAGTCTATGTTCTCCCCGATAGTCGGCGACAATTTCTCCGACAGGGACGACGCTACCATTGCCGCGAGCGTGTTTGCGGTTTTGCAAAATTCCGCGGACATTTTGCGCGTGCACGATGTCAAAAGAAACTCGAACGCCGTGAAAACGGCGGCGGCTCTCAGGAATTTATGGACGAAATAATCATAGAAAATCTGAAACTTTCCGGCAGGCACGGGTGCTTCGCGTCCGAGCGCGACAAGCCCGGGGACTTCGAGGTGTCGATGCGGCTCTTCCTGCCGCTCGGCGCCGCGGCCAGGACCGACGAGCTGTCGGATACCGTTGACTACCCCGCGGCGATGGCGATCGCCGAGGGCGTGCTGAGGGGCGAAAGCGTCAGGCTCATCGAAAGGCTCGCCGACACGATAGCCGAGAGGCTCTTTGTGCGTTTCGAGAGGCTTGCGGAGGCGGAGGTGGAAGTCGCCAAGCTCGGCGTTGACGTGGGGTACGACTTCAAAAAAATCTCGGCGCGCATAAGGCGCAGGAGGGGGGACTATATAAAATGAAGGCTCGCAAAGTTGTTTTGGCGCTCGGGTCGAATATGGGCAACCGCCGCGAGAACATCGTGAAGGCGGTTTCGATGCTCGAGGAATTTTGCGCGTTTGAGGCGAAGTCGCGCATATACGAGACGCCCCCGGCGGGGTACGCCGAGCAGCGCGATTTCCTCAACGCCGCGGTGTACGGGGAGACGCTCGCCGAGCCCCTGGAGCTCCTGCGCCAGTGCAAGAAGCTGGAGGCGGGCCTCGGGCGGGAGGCCAATTTCAGAAACGGCCCGCGCCCGATAGACATCGACATAATCTTTTACGAAAACGAGTCGATATCGACCGAAGAGCTCACCGTTCCGCACCCGAGGTGGAGGGAGCGCGACTTCGTGACCACCCCGCTGCTCGACCTCCTCGAACAGGGGGCGTTCGACGGCGGGGCGTTCGCGGAATTAAGGGCGGAAATCCGGGCGTTCGCAAGAATCTTCGAGCCGTTTTCGGCGTTTTGAAATGGAAGCCGGCACATTGTACGTGGTGGCGACGCCGATAGGCAACCTCGCCGACATCTCCGACCGCGCCAGGCAAACCCTCGCGCTGTGCGATATCGTCGCCTGCGAGGACACCCGCGTGACGGGGGCGCTGCTCAACAGGCTCGGCCTGAAAAAGGAGATGTTCGTAAACGAAAATTCGCGCGAGAAGGCCGCCGCCCCCGCGCTGCTCAAAAAGCTTTTGGAGGGCAGGAACGTCGCGCTGGTCAGCGACGCCGGAACGCCCTGCGTCAGCGACCCGGGGTTCAGGATAGTGCGCGCGTGCCGCTCGGCCGGCGTTAATGTCGCGCCGGTGCCGGGGCCGTGCGCCTTCGTGTCGGCGCTCTGCGCTTCGGGGCTGCCCAGCGACTCTTTCCTGTTCGCGGGTTTCCTCCCGCCGAAAACTTCCGCGCGGAGGGCGTATTTTGAGAAGTATGCGGACTTCCCCCATTCGCTCATATTTTACGAGTCCCCGTACAGGATTGAAAAGTTCGCGGCCGATGCGCTCGAAATCTTCGGGGAGAGGCGCGCGGCGTGCTTTGCGAAGGAGCTGACCAAAGTCTACGAGAGGTTCTTCGTGGGCGAGCTCGGCCGCGTTTGCGCCGGGCTGAAGTCGGCGTCCACCAGGGGCGAGTTTACGGTGATAATAGCCCCGAAGGGGTTCGAGCTCTGACGATGGGGGCGGTTCTTGCGATAGACATAGGCTCGAACACGACAAAGTGCCTGTTCGGCCGCGCGCGCGTAGGCGGGGTCGAGCGGATTTTCGAGCGCACCGCGCAGGCGCGCATATCGGCCGGTCGGGGGGCGCTCGTCGCGGGGGCGGCGGAAATCGTCTCGGGCGCGGTCGCCGCGTTTGAATCCGAGGCGCGGGGGTTCGGGGAAAACTTTTCGACGGTCGCAGTCGCCACTTCCGCCTTGCGCGAGTCTCCGGAGGGCCCTTCGGTCGCCGGGGAGATTTTCAGGCTCTGCGGGGTTCGCGTGAAAATTCTCGGAGGGCGGGAGGAGGCCCGCCTTTCCTTTGCGGGCGCGATGAGCGACCCGCTTGTAGACTCTTCCTCGCCCTGCGCGTATTTCGACCTGGGCGGCGGGAGCCTCGAAGTCGCATTCGGCCGCGGAGGGGTGGCGGAAAAATCGGCGAGCATGCCGATAGGGGCCGTGAACCTCACGCGCGAATTCCTCAAAGACCCCCGCGCGCCCGTTTCGGCGCGCGACGCGCGGGCGATTGAGGAGAGGGCGCGCGCCGCGCTCGACGCCGGGCTGGATTTTCCGGCGCCCGGCTTCAAAAACCTCGTCGGCGCGGGCGGGGCGGTGGCCGCGGCGCGGTTTGCGAAAAAGGCGCTCGGCTTGGGCGGCGAAGAAAACAGAATATCGCTTCCGCAGATGCGGGCGCTCTTTGAGGGAGTGTGCGCGCTCCGCTCCGACGGTCGCGCCCGGGAATACGCCGTCGATGCGGGCAGAACCGACATCGTTCCCGCCGCTTTCGCGTGCATTTGCGCGCTCATGGAAAAGCTCGGGGCGCGGGAGGTCGTCCACACGTTCTGCAGCCTGCGGTGCGGGCTGATAATTTCAGCCGGCGCCTCCTGCGGTTGAAGGCGTTTTACCCGCGCGTTTCAAAGCGCCGGGTTTATTCCTGTTCTCGCCCCAAAAATTCCCGGGCCTCTCCGAGCCCGAAAGAGTAGCACCCGTCCATGCCCGGCATCGTCATGAAAATGTGCGGAGCCCCCCTCGCGCATACGGCGCGCGTCGGGACGCCGGAGGCGGCGAGCTTCCCGGCGAATTTGACAGACTGGTCGCGCAGTATGTCGTGCGAGGAGTAGACTATGAGGGTCGGCGGAAAGCCCGAGACGTCCGCGAACTCCAGCGGCGAAACAGCGGAGGATTTTCTCTTTTCAGCGTCCGCGCAGTATGCGAGGTTGAAGGCGTCCATGGCCTCGGCGTCGAGCGCGAACCCCCGGGCGAATTTTTCCCACGATTCGCCCCTGAAAAACATGCTCGTCACCGGATAGAAGAGGGCGAGCTTTTCAGGGGGAGGCAGCCCCTCCGATTTGGCGGCGGCCGCCGCCGCTATTGCGAGATGCCCGCCCGCGCTGTCGCCGCAAAGCGAGATTTTGCCGCCCGCGATTCCGAGGCGGTCCGAATTTTCGCGCGCCCACGCGATGGCGTCCAGAGCGTCCAGCAGCGCCGCGGGGTGGGGGAATTCCGGAGAGAGCCTGTAGTCGGGCGCGATCACCGCGAAGTCGCGCGCCAGGTCGGAGCAGACTTTTGCGCAGGTTTCTATCGCTCCGATCGTCCAGCCCCCGCCGTGGAGGTATATGACGGCGGGCTTCGGCTTTTGCGCGCAGGAATTGTACACCCTTACCCTCATGCGCCCTCCTCCGCGCAGCGGCGCGCTTTCCTCGAAGAACCCCCCGATGGGGGCCCTGTCCGAATTCGCAATTCTCTGCGAGCGCATTAGGTTCAACATGCGCGTTTTGCCGCCCATCGCGTCGGCCACCGCGCGCGCCGTGAGCTCGCCGCCGCGCTTCGGGAATTTCTCCAAAAACGCCGCGACTTCCGGCTTCAGGGGCCATTCGGCCGGGGTTTCTATAGAAAAATATTTTTCGTCTTCCATTTTGCCTCCAACGGGCGGGCAAACCCGTCCGCCGGAAAGCGGGCGGGCGGCCCCCCGGATAAGCCGGAAGCCCTTTCAAAGGCGCGGCTTAATCCGCCGTTTCGCCGTCCGCGGCCGCGGAATCTTCGGAGGATATTTCGTCGTCTTTGGCGTCGATTATCCGGCAGATTCCTATCAGCCTGTCTCCTTCGGCGAGGTTGATGAGGCGCACGCCCTGCGTGGTGCGCCCGATTATTCTGACGTCCCTGACGGGGGAGCGCACAGCCTGCCCGCCCTGCGTGAACATCATTATCTCGTCGTCGTCCTTGACCGAAAGCGCGCCGGCGACCCCGTGGGTCTTGATTGCAATCACCCCCGAGCCGCCGCGGTTTTGCAGGCGGTATTCGTCGTAGGCGGTGCGCTTGCCCTGTCCCATTTCGCCCGCTATCAGCAGGGTGGAGTTGGGGTCGACGACGACTATGGCCTTCACGCAGTCGTTTTCCTTTTTGAGCGTGACGCCCCTCACGCCGCGCGTGGCGCGCCCCTGCGCGCGCAGGTCGCCCTCGTTGAAGCGTATGGACATGCCCGCGTAGGTGACGAGTATGACGTTGGCGTCGTTTTCGGCGAGCACCACCCCGATGAGGTCGTCGCCATCGTCGAGCGTTATGCCTATTATCCCGCCCTTTCGGCAGTTTTTGTATTCGGATAGTATCGTCTTTTTGACGACCCCGTTTTTTGTCGCCATTATGAGCGAATGGCGGGCGTCGTCGAGGTTTTTGACGCATATCATGGCGGCGACTTTTTCGTCGGGCTGAAGCGCGAGCACGTTCTTTATGGAGCGGCCCTTCGACGTGCGCGTGCCCTCGGGGATCTCGTAGACCTTTTCGACGTAGACCCGGCCGTTGTTCATGAAGAACATTATGTAGTCGTGCGTGGAGGCCGTGAAGATGTGCTCTATGAAGTCCTCGTCGTACTGGCCGCTGCCGATGACGCCCTTGCCGCCGCGCTTTTGCGAGCGGTAGGCGCTGACGCTCGTGCGCTTGATAAATCCGTTGTGGGAGACGGAGATTATGCAGCCCTCGTTTGCGATGACGTCCTCCATTCTGAATTCCCCCTCGGCGGCCATGAACTGCGTCTTGCGCGGCGAAGGATATTTTTCGCGCATTTCCACGAGCTCCTTTTTTATTACGGAGAGGAGCTTTTTCTCGTTTTTGAGTATGGAGTTGTACTCCTCGATGAGCCGCATTAGCTCCATGTACTCGTTTTCGATCTTCTCGCGCTCGAGGCCCGTGAGCTGGTGCAGCCTCAGGTCGAGTATCGCGTTGGCCTGCCGCTCGGTAAGCGGGTACTTCGCCATGAGGGAGGCCCTCGCCTCCTCGCGGTCCTTCGACGCCCTTATGATTTTGATGAAGTCGTCGAGGTTGTTGAGCGCGATTTTGTAGCCTTCGAGTATGTGGGCGCGGTCCTCCGCCTTGCGCAGCAGGTAGCAGGTGCGGCGGTAGACGACCTCGCGGCGGTGCTCGATGTAGCATTCGAGCATTTCGCGTATGTTCATGAGCTTGGGCTTGCGCTTGTCGAGCGCAAGCAGTATCACGCCGAACGACGATTCGAGCTGCGTGTGCTTGAAGAGCTTGTTGAGAACCACCCTCGGGGACTCTCCGCGCTTGAGCTCCACCACGACCCTCGTGTTTTCGTCCGATTCGTTGCGGATGTCGCTGACCTCCGTGAGAACCTTGTCGGCCACCAGCTGGGCGATGTTCTCCACGAGCGAGTTCCTGTTGACGTTGTAGGGGATTTCAGTGATGACGATTTGCTCCTTGCCGTTTTTGAGCTCCTCGACGCTTGCCACCCCGCGGGTCTTGACGATTCCGCGGCCGGTTTTCATGTAGCTGTCGATTCCGCCCCTGCCGACTATTACACCGCCCGTCGGGAAGTCGGGGCCCTTGATGGCCTTTTGGAGCTCCTCGAAGGGCGTCGACGGGTTGTCGATGAGCATGCAGATCCCGTCGATGAGCTCTCCGAGGTTGTGCGGCGGGATATTGGTCGTCATGCCTACGGCTATGCCCGTGGAGCCGTTCATCAGAAGCGTGGGCAGGGCGGAGGGGAGTACGACGGGCTCGGTGGTGGTCTCCTTGTAGTTGGGCATGAAGTCCACCGTGTCGCTGTCGATGTCCATGAGGAGGTCTTCGGCGATTTCGGCGAGCTTGCACTCCGTGTACCTGTAAGCCGCGGGGCTGTCGCCCTCTATGGAGCCGAAATTGCCCTGCGGCATCACGAGCGGATAGCGCATGACCCAGTCCTGCGCCAGGCGCGTGAGGGTGTCGTATACGGACGAGTCGCCGTGCGGGTGGTAGTTTTTGAGGACTTCCCCGACGACGCCCGCGCACTTGTCGAACGCGCGGTTGTGCAGGAGCCCTTCGCGCAGCATCGCGTACAGCACGCGCCGCTGGACGGGCTTGAGCCCGTCGCGCACGTCGGGAAGGGCGCGGGAAATGATGACGGACATCGAGTAGTCGATGTACGCGCTCTGCATTATCTGGGTAATGCTCGAATTTATTATGGTTTCGTTTTCGGTGTACATTGCGCTGAAATTTTTCCGTTAGATGTCGAGATATGAGGCGTTGAGGGCGTTGTCCTCGATGAACGCGCGGCGTATCGGAACGTCCTCGCCCATTAGCATTGAGAATGTGGCGTCGGCCTCGGCCGCGTCGTCTATGGAGACTTTGAGGAAGGAGCGCTTGTTTGGGTCCATCGTCGTCTCGTAGAGCTGCTTGGCGTTCATCTCTCCGAGCCCTTTGTAGCGCTGGATGCTCAGGCCCCTCCTGCCGAGCTCGCGGATTTTGGCGACGAGCTCGAGTATGCTGTTGAGCGGGTGCTCGTTTTTCTTGTCGGGGCCGAGCGCCTCCGTGAGGATATAGCGCGGCTCCTCCGTCGGGGCGAAGGATTTCACTACCAGCCCGACTTTCGCAAACTCGGCGAGGATTTTCTCTATCTGGTGCGCCTCGTAGATTTCGTAGACGTTTATGCGCTGCTGGACTTTGTTCCCGAGCTCGTCCACGACTTCCCTGATTGTGCTGCCCTCGAATATGTCCTCCGAATTTCCGTATTCCACGAAGAATTTGGAGCGATCCTCCTCGTCGAATATGTATTTGAACTCCTCCCTGTTGCCGGTTCTGACGCGGGCGATGTACTTGGGCAGCCTGCCGTCGCGGTTGGTGTCCAGGTACGTCGCCAGCGCGCAGGCGTAGCGGGTGACGCCGTGCCCGAGCGTTTCGAGGCGCGAGAGCATTTCCACTATCCTGTCGATTTTCTGCGGCGGGAATTCAAAGCCGTCGCGCACGCGGGTGAGGGTGACGTCCTCGGAGCCGAGGCTGAGGAGTATCTTGTTGAGCTCGGCGTCGTTCATGACGTACTGCTCGCGCTTCTTGCGCTTGATTTTGTAGAGCGGCGGCTGGGCGATGTAGACGTAGCCGTTTTCAATGAGCCCGCGCATCTGCCGGAAGAAGAACGTAAGCAGGAGGGTCCTTATGTGCGAGCCGTCAACGTCGGCGTCGGTCATGATGACGACCTTGTGGTAGCGGGCCTTCGTCACGTCGAACGCCCCTTCGCCGGATTCGCCTATGCCCGTGCCGCACGCCGTGATTATCGTGCGTATTTCATTGTTGTTTAGAACTTTGTCGAGGCGCGCCTTCTCCACGTTCAGCAGCTTGCCCCTGATCGGCAGAATCGCCTGGTACTTCCTGTCGCGCCCCATTTTTGCGGAGCCGCCGGCGGAGTCGCCCTCGACGATGTAGAGTTCGCAGAGGGAGGGATCCTTTTCGGAGCAGTCGGCGAGCTTGCCGGGCAGGCCCCCCGCCGAGAGCACCGTCTTGCGGACGGTCTCGCGCGCCTTGCGGGCGGCGTCCCTGGCTCTGGCGGCCATCACGCACTTGTCGATGATTTTTTTCGCAATGGCCGGGGAGGTCTCGAAATAGTATTTCAGCTTTTCCCCGACGATCTTCTGGACTATGCCGTCGACCTCGCCGTTGGAGAGTTTCGTTTTGGTCTGCCCCTCGAAGCGCGGCTCGGGGACTTTTACGGAAATCACCGCGGTGAGGCCTTCGCGGCAGTCGTCGCCCGAAATCGCGGGATCCTTTTCCTTTACGAGGTTGTTGGCCTTGGCGTAGTTGTTTATCACGCGCGTCAGGGCCGTCCTGAACCCGCTCAGGTGCGTGCCGCCCTCGACATTGTAGATGGAGTTCGCGTAGGCGTAGACCTGCTCGTTGTAGGAGTCGTTGTACTGGATTGCGATGTCGACTTTGATGAGGGAGTCCGAACCCTCCGCGGCGGGGGCCTCGCCCGAAAAGTATATGACCTTCGGATTGACGACGACTTTCGCGCGGTTGAGGTACTGGACGTATTCGGAAATGCCCTCCTTGAAGTTGAACTGCTCGCGCTTGTTAGTGCGCTCGTCGGAGAGCTCTATGGTTATCCCCGGGTTGAGGAAGGCGAGCTCGCGCAGGCGCTTGGAAAGTATCTCGTATTTGAATTCGCGCGTCAGCGTGAATATTTCTGGATCGGGAATGAAGGTGATCCTGGTGCCGGTGGACTTGGTGTTGCCGATGACGGTCATGGGCATGGTTGTCTTGCCGCGCGAGAACTCCATCTTGTAGATTTGCCCGCCCTTGCGCACTTCGACCTCAAAGTGCTCGGAAACCGCGTTTACGCACTTCGCCCCGACCCCGTGCAGGCCGCCCGAAACCTGGTACGCGCCCTTGCCGAACTTGCCGCCCGCGTGGAGGTTCGTCATCACGAGCTCGAGCGCGGGGATTTTGTATTTGGGGTGAATGTCCACTGGAATGCCGCGCCCGTTGTCCTCTATCGAGCATGAGCCGTCGTTGTGTATGCTCACCTTGATGACGGAGCAGAACCCCGCCAGGGCCTCGTCTATGGAATTGTCCACTATTTCAAACACGCAGTGGTGCAGGCCCCTTTCGTTGGTGTCGCCGATGTACATGTCGGGGCGCTTTCTGACGCCCTCCAAGCCTTCGAGCTTCTGGATTTTCGACGCATCGTAGTTGTCGTTGGTTTTGTTCGTTTCAGCCATTTTGATGTCTTTTTGATTTTTGAAAATTTTGCCCCGGCGGCGCATGCGCGCCCCGCATGCCGGACGCTCCCGGCGGCTTCCGGGCCGCCGGAAATGCGGGGCCCGAAAGAGATACCCCCGCTTTGTCGGCGGCGCATTAGTAATATTAAAGGGGGGCGGGGGGCGCGCAACAATTAAATTGGGAAAATCGAAAATATTTGCGCCCGGATTTCCGCATAAAATCCCGGGGTTTCAAAAAAAAATCCGCGCCGGAAACCGGCGCGGACATGCGCCGCGTTTTCGGCGCTCAGGCGGACGGCGCGTCCGTCCATCTGCCCTCTTTTTTGATGAGGGCGACGAGCCGCCCGATGGACTCTTCCTGCGGGATATTCTTTTCCACGCAGATCCTGTTTTTGTAGAGGTTGATTTTGCCCGGGGCCCCGCCGACGTATCCGAAATCCGCGTCCGCCATTTCGCCGGGGCCGTTTACTATGCAGCCCATCACGCCGATCGTTACGTCTTTGAGGTGGCTCGTGGCCGCCTGGATTTTGGCGAAGGCGTCCTGAATATCGTAGAGGGTGCGGCCGCAGCTCGGGCAGGCGATGTATTCCGCCTTTGAGCGGCGGGTGCGCGCGCCCTGCAATATGGCGAGGCAGTATTCGGCGTCCTTTTGCGGGTCGCCGGAGATTTCCGCGGAGGCGACGTCGCCTATGCCGTCGGCCATGAGCGAGCCTATGTATATCGAAGCCTCCCCCAGCGCCGACATTTCCCCGGCGCCGGGCGAGACGGCGAGGGATTTGTCGAATTTTAGCCAAATGGGGGCGCTTATGCCGAGCTCGCGCAGGGTGGCTGCGAACATTCTCGCCTCTCCCACCGCATGGCGGCCTTCGGTTGGGGCCGGGGCTATGAGGATAACGTTTTCGGCCCTTTTGAGGGCTTCGGAGAGCCCCGCGAGATCCCCCGTCTCAACCTGCGCCGCGAGGGCCGACACCCGGGCGGCGTCGGCGAGCAGCTTTTCGGAATCCCCCGCGCCGTATTTGCGGATTTCGATTTTGCCGCCGCCCTTGAGGCGGGCCCCGCCGTTTTCGACGCAAAAGTCGGCGCAATCGCTCTTGCCGAGCGACGCCGCGGCGGGAATCGCCCTGGAGCCGATTCTGAGGCCGCCGAGCTCGATGGTGCGGCATTCCCGGCGCGAGTACGAATAGAAGTCGACGCCCTCCGGCTTTTGCGCGGCGGCCTTCTGCGCGCGGACCTTTTCGGCGAGCCGCGCGAGGGAAATTGCGACGGGAATTTCCTCGACGGGGTCTTCGGTGAGGGAGACGCGTATGGTGTCGCCGAGCCCGTCGAAGAGCAGGCCGCCTATGCCCATTGAGCTCTTTATGCGCGCGTCGACGCCAAATCCCGCCTCCGTGACGCCGAGGTGCAGGGGATAGCTGCCGCCAAGCTCCTCCGCCATCTTGGAGGCGGCGAGCCTGTACGCCTGCGTCATCACGCGGGTGTTGCTCGACTTGAATGAAAACAGGAAATTGCCGAAGCCTTCGTCGAGGCACATTTTGGCGAACTCGAACGCCGCGGCCACCATGCCCTCGGGGGTGTCGCCGTAGCGGCGTATGATTCTGTCGGAGAGCGAGCCGTGGTTGGTGCCTATGCGCATGGCCCTCCCGAGCTCTTTGCAGCGCCGGACGAGGGGGGCGAACTTTTCGCGCGCGCGCTCCAGGTCGGCGGCGTATTCGGAGTCCGAGTATTCCCCGGTTTCGCCGGTGCGCTGCCTGTCGGTGAAATTGCCGGGGTTTATGCGGATTTTTTCGACGTGCTCGACGGCCTCCATCGCGGTGGCGGGCAGAAAGTGTATGTCCGCCACGAGCGGGGTCGAAAATCCGGCGGCCCTGAATTTTTTTGAGATGTCCCCGAGCGCCCTGGCGGCTTCGAGGTTTTGGGCAGTGAGCCTGACGATTTGGCAGCCCGCCTCGGCGAGCTGTATGCACTGCCGCACGGACGCCCCGACGTCGAGCGTCCTGGTGTTTGTCATCGACTGTACGACAATTTCGCCGCCGCCGATTTCCACTCCGCCGACTTTTACGGCGCGCACGGGCGCCTTTACGCAGTTAAATCTGGATACGCAGTAGTTATTCATGCTCTTTGAAGGAAATGTCCCTTATGTAGTATTGCGACGACTGCTCCGCGGCGGACTCGTATTCGGAGTCGCCGTTCCAGCGCAGGAATCCGAGGTATACGACATACCCCATGAGCGCGATGAACAGTATCGAAAACGCTGACTGCACCGCGGCGAAAAACGAGCGGGGAAGGGGTTTGCCGCGGATTTTTTCGATGACCGCAAACATTATATGCCCGCCGTCGAGCACGGGAATGGGCAGCATGTTGAGTATTGCGAGGTTTATGTTCAGCAGCACCGCGAACGACAGCATCAGGGATATGTCGGTCAGCGACAGGCGGTATATGACCCTCCCGATGTCCACCGGCCCCGCGAGGCTCGAAATCCCGACGTCGCTCCGGGGGTTTGCGAGGCCGGCTATCGCCGAATAGGTGCGCTCCACGCTGTCGCGGAACTGTTCGGCCACCGAGGGGTGGCGCGTCACCGTGACGTTTTCGAGCGTGTAGCCGAGCATCATCTTTTCCTTCGGAGGCAATATCTCGGAAGTTGACGAGGCGGGCAGATAGGCGGATTTCAGGTTCATTCGAGCGTCGGAAAAGTACATTCTTCCGCCGACAAATCCGACGTTGGCGTTTACGAGGGCGTTGAGCTGCGAAAGCGACTCCACCTTCTGGAAGGCCAGCTGGTAGAGTATGTCGCCGGGCGAAATTTTGGCGAACCTCGGGTCGTCGGCGTCCGCCGAGAGGAGCTTTACGGTTTCCGGCCCGCCGGCCGGCGCGTTTTTCGGTGCGACGGATATGAAGGAAAGCGACCCCGCCCCGTCGGGAAGGGTTATCTTGCAGAGCGGCTTTGTGAGGGCGATTTTTTCGGGCGCGATTTTCAGCGCGACGGGTTTGCCGCCGCGGATTACGCCGAGATCCACGGTTTTGCCCTCGGGGATTTCGGCGAGAATGTCCGAGAGCTGCATGTTGGAGTAGAGCTTCCGCCCGTTTATGGATTCCACTATGTCGCCGGGTTTTGCGCCCGCCTCCATCGCCGGGGAGTCGGGGAACAGTCCGGAGATTTTCATGGTCATGGCGGGGGAGACGCCTATCATGCGCATTTCGTCCCCCGAGGCCGCGTTGGTCTTGACGAGTTCCGGGAAGACCTCTACGGAAAAGGCCTTTCCGCCCCTCTCGATTTCAAGGACGGCTTTCGGCGCGCCGGCTTCGGTGCGGCCCGAACCTATGGCGATTTTTTCCATTATTTGCAGGAAGTCCGAGACCTTGGCCCCGTCCACGGAGAGTATTTTGTCGCCGGGCAGGAGGCCGGCCTTCCAAGCGGGGGAATCGGCCGTTTTCCCGTCCGCGCCGGTGACGGTTTTCGAGACGTACCCTATCGTCGCGGTTGTCTCAAAATCGTTGGACGGCACGCCGAAAATCCATACGAAGAGCGCCAGAACCGCCGCGAGCAGCACATTGAAGAGCGCGCCCGCGGCGCTCACTATTATTTTGTCGAGGCATGAGGCCTTCGGGAGGTTCCCGGCCTCCGAACCGTCCGTCCCCTCGATGGCACCCAGGTCGGCCAGCTGCGGTATGGCGACATACCCGCCCAGCGGCAGGGCGCTCAGGACGTATTCGCAGCCGTCTTTTCCCCTGCGCGAAAGCAGGGCGGGGCCGAAGCCGACGGAAAACCTGAGCACTTTAAGCCCGCGCATCTTGGCGGCGAGAAAATGCCCGAGCTCGTGGATAAAGATAGAGCCGCCGAAAAACAGCAGCACCAGAACCGTCGCCCAGGCGTTCGAGAATATGCCGGGATCCGATGCCATATTATCGCGCAACGGCCTCCGCTATTTCCGCGGCTTTTGCGCGCGCCTCCCCGTCGTCGTCGAGTATGTCGTCGAGGGTCTGCGGATCCCGGGCGTCGACCGCCTCGAGGGTTTTCCCGACGACGTCCGCTATTTTTATCCACGGCAGCCTGCCCGCTATGAAGCGCGAGACGGCCACTTCGTTGGCCGCGTTGAATACCGCCGTTGCCGTTCCGCCCTTTTCGAGCGCGTCGAAGGCGTGGCGCAGGCACGGGAAGCGGTCTGTGTCCGGCGGGGCGAAGTCTATGGACATCGCCTTGGAAAAGTCGAGGGGCTCGCACACGCACGCGCCGCGCTCGGGGTAGAGCAGGCTGTGGGAAATGGCAAATGTCATCGACGGCGGCGAAAAGTGCGCGAGCACCGAGCCGTCCACGAACTGCACCATGGAGTGCACGAGGCTCTGCCTCTGCACGACGACCTGTATCCTGTCGGGCTCCACGCCGAACAGCCATTTTGCCTCTATCACTTCAAGCCCCTTGTTTGCGAGGGTTGACGAGTCTATCGTCACCTTGGGGCCCATCTTCCAGTTGGGGTGCCTGAGGGCCTGTTCGGGGGTTATGGAGAGCATCTGCCCGCGGGTGTAGTCGCGGAACATGCCGCCTGAGGCAGTGATTATCAGCTTCGCCACGTCGCGGCTGCGCTCGCCGTTGAGGCACTGGAAAATCGCGTTGTGCTCGGAGTCGAGCGGGAGTATCGCGGCGCCGTTTTCGCGCGCGCCCGCCATCACGAATTTGCCCGCCATCACGAGCAGCTCCTTGTTCGCAAGCGCTATGTCTTTTCCCGCGCGTATGGCCGCGAGCGTCGGTTTCAGCGCCTGCGTCCCGACAACCGCGGCAACCACCGTGTCGGCCCCGGGCAGCAGGGATATTTCCATCAGGCCCTCTTCCCCCCGGTAGAGCCTGCGGCCCTTGAAGAGCCCCGAGGCCCTGGCCTCGTCGAACGCGCCCGCGTCGAAAATCGCCACGTGGGCGACGTTGAATTCGTCCGCGATTTTTGCGAGCTTTTCGTAATTCTTCCTGCCCGCAATCCCGACGACGTTCAGCCGTCCGGGATTGCCCCTGACGACTTTCAGCGTGCTGTCGCCGATGGAGCCCGTGGCCCCGAGTATCACAAGATTTTTGCGTTTCATAGCGTTAAGAATATTGCGCCCAGCAGGATCGACCCCGCGGGGGCCGACAGCAGAACCGAGTCCGCGAGGTCGAGCGCCCCGCCGATGCCTGGAATCGCCGCGCCGGAGTCTTTGACGCCGGCCGCGCGCTTGAATATCGACTCGAGCAGGTCGGATAGTATGGCTACGGTCCCGACCGCCGCGCCCGCGAGCGCCGCCACGGGCGGGGTGAACTGCTGCGGCAGGATTTCCGAAAATCCGCAGGCCATCGCCGCGGACACCGCCGCGGAAGAAAACAGCCCCCCGGCCGCGCCTTCCCACGTCTTTTGGGGGCTTATTGAGGGCGCCATTTTATGCCTTCCGAACGCCGAGCCTATGACGTACGCGCCGACGTCCGAAAATTTCGCGGCGGCCAGTATCCATATTGCGAGAACCACCCCCGCGTATCTGGAGTTTCCGCCGGACGAGCCTATAATCACGAGCCAGTGGAGCATGAAGGGTATTGCGCAGACTGCGGCGATAGTGGGCAGGAGCGTCTTTTTGAAGAGGTCGCCGCGCGGGTCGCATACCAGGAGGCATGAGGCCGCGGCGGCGCAGAAGGCGAACGCCATCGCCCCGCCGAGGCTGCACCCGAGCGTCATTCCGAAGAACGCGCACGCGATGATGGCCGCCGAAGAGCACTGGGCGATTTTGCCCGATGGCGAGAGCCCCATCTTGCGCATTATGCAGAGCGCCTCGCGCAGCGACGCCGCCGAGAGCAGGGCGATGAGAACCGCCCAGCCGAGGCTGTCGAAGAGCGCTATGGCAAGCAGCGTCGCCGCCCAGAGCAGAATCGTGCTGAATATTCTGGCGAGCATGGCGGTGTGTCAGAGTTGGTCGGCGGTTTTTCCGTATCTGCGCTCGCGGCGCTTGAACTCGCCAACGGCCTTAAAAAACTCCTCCTCGCCGAAGTCCGGCCAGTAGACGTCGGTAAAATAGAGCTCGGAGTACGCCGCCTGCAACGTCAGAAAATTGCTGAGCCGCTGTTCTCCGGACGTGCGGATTATAAGGTCCGGGTCGGGCATTCCGGCGGTGTCGAGGTTTGAGGAAAATGCCTCCCAGTCTATCGACGACGGGTCGATTTCCCCGCGCGCGGCCTTTTGGGCGAGCAGCCTCGCCGCTTTCGCCGCCTCCGCTCGCGACCCGTAGTTGAGCGCCAGCGCGAGCGTGCCCCCGGAAAATTCGCGGGTGTTCTCCTCAAGGCGGCGGACGGCCCCTGAGCATTCGGGGGGGAGGGCGGAAACCTCCCCGATGGCGACGAACCTGACGCGGTTTTCGACGAGCTCCCGGCCGTATTCCTCTATCGAAGATACGAGCAGGTTCATCAGGGCGGCGACCTCGTCGGGCGGGCGGTTCCAGTTTTCGGAGGAGAACGCGTAGAGCGTCAGGAACTTTACTCCGGCCTTCTTCGCCGCCGAGAGCACTTCGCGTATTCTCTTTGCGCCCTCGCTGTGCCCGTATATGCGGGGTTTCCCGCGCTCTTTTGCCCATCTGCCGTTGCCGTCCATAATTATGGCGACATGAACCGGCGCGTTTTCCTTGTCTTTGTCAAATTCGGTGGGCATGAATGGAAAAATGAAAAGGGGGTCAGGCGACCCACGGCACATTTGGGAGGCCGCTACCGTTGCTTCCTTCCGGACCTGGCGGGGTTCGCGCCGCCGCAAATTGCATGGGGCCCGACCTTGAACCTATAACCTCAAAAAAACGCCCCCCTTGCAAGCATTTTCCCTCTTTCGCCAAGTTTTTTGGCCTCGGGCGCTCCGGGGCGGGCGCGCGGCCTTGCCGGCGCCGTTGGTGTATCGTGATTTGATTTTAGAAAAATGAAGTAGGATTTGGGGAAAAGGTCTTTTTTTAGGGGGGAGGGGCAATGGCGGCTCAGGGAGGTTGCAAGGGGATTGCAGCCCATGTTAAATTTGGAAATGGCGCGGATTATTTGCATGTGTTTTCTTGATGCGCAGCCCGCGGACGCCGTTGTCGGATCCGCGGGGAGACTTTCGGCCCGGCGTAGATTGAACCATTCGCCCGCCGCAACTTTGGCCTTCCATTGCGCCGGAGCGGTTGTCGTCTCGCGCGAGATGTCGTCGTGCTCCGTGCCCGTCCGCTGTTGCGGCACGAATATTTCGCAGTCAGCAAGGTTCGGAAAAGACGTGTGAAACGTCGCCTCCTCGCGCGCATGGCCTCGCGCTTCTTCATGGCCCGCGTCGGGTGCGCGCGCAGCATGCGGCCAGACGTAGGCTTCGTCGTCAGGTCGTAATCCGGGTGCAATGAACCCCCGTTGAGAACTTCAAAAAACCGGGCGATATCGTGGATATGGCCAACCCCGCCATGATAGAGTTTGCGACCCATTCGGACTATCCTTCCGCCCATCCGACGACGGCGTCCACGCCGCGCGAAAAAAATGGCGCTGCAACTGCTTTTCAAAGCCCTTGCAAGTCTGTTGCAGAGGCTCTTTTTTTCAATCCGTAGCGTGACCACGCTGGATGTCAAAACTCGGAGCGGGGCGAAAGACCTTTCCAGATTTTACTTCATTTGGGGGTGTCGGCGCAAAAAGTTTCCAAATTCAAATCCGGCCGCCAACTCCACCCCAAAGCTTTTAAATTCCCGCAATTTCCCATTATTTCCCGGCATTTCCCGTTTCCAATCTCATCTTTCAAACATCATTGGCCGGGGAGCTGCGCGGACGAAAGGCAAAAAAAGCGGCCGCCTCAAACTCGGCGGCCGTTTTGCGGGCGGCTGGCCCAAAGGTTTGCACCGGTCTGCCTACGCCTTCGCCGCGCTTTCGACGAGGGCGGCGAAGCTGTCGGCCTTGAGGGCCGCGCCGCCTATAAGCCCGCCGTCGATATCCTTTTCAGCCAGCAGGGCGTCGGCGTTTTCGGGCTTCATCGAGCCGCCGTATAGGATCCGGATCCCTTCGGCAGCCTCCGGTCCGAACGCGTCGGCGAGAACCTTGCGGATTGCCGCATGGACTTCCTGGGCCATCGCGGGGGTCGCGGTCTTGCCGGTGCCTATCGCCCAGACGGGCTCGTAGGCTATGACGACGTTTTTGGCATCGTCCTTCGACAGGCCTTCGAGACCCTTGACGGTCTGTTCGGAGACGATGTCGAGCGTTTTGCCGGCCTCGCGCTCTTCAAGCTTTTCGCCGACGCAGAGTATGGGTTTCATGCCGTTGGCGAGCACCGCCTTGACTTTTTTATTGATGAGGCAGTTGCATTCCTTGAAGTACTCGCGGCGCTCGCTGTGGCCGAGAATCACGTAGGTGCAGCCGAATTCTTTGAGCATGTCGGCGGCGATTTCGCCGGTGAACGCGCCGCCCTTTTCAAAGTGCATGTTCTGCGCGCCGAGCTTTATATCGGAGCCCGCGAGCGCCTTTGAAGCCGCGTCTATGGCGGTGAAGGGGGGGCATACGGCCACGTCGACTTTCGTCTGGCTGCCGATTTTTTCCCTTATCGCGCCGATGAGGGCGGCCGCTTCGGCGGCCGTCTTGTTCATTTTCCAGTTGCCTGCTATGAAGTATTTGCGGGACATTTTCTTATTCCTTTTTGCGTTGAAAATTATTTTCTGTCGAGCACTGCGACCCCGGGGAGCTCTTTGCCCTCGAGGAATTCGAGCGAGGCTCCGCCGCCCGTGGAGATGAACGTCACGTCCTTTGCGTAGCCGCTCTTCTTTACGGCCTTTACGGAGTCCCCGCCGCCGACGATGCTCGTGGCGTCGCTCTTGGCCACGGCTTCGGCGATTGCGAAAGTGCCCGCCGCGCAGGCCTTGATTTCGAAAATCCCCATGGGGCCGTTCCAGAGAATGGTTTTGCTTTTGGAAATTTCGCTCTTGTAGAGCTCGACGGTCTTGGGGCCGATGTCAACGCCCGACCAGCCGTCTTCGATGTCCTCCATGACTTTGAGTTCGCCGACAGTCCCGCCGGCGAAGTCGATGGAGTCGGTGACTACGTTGTCCACGGGCAGGAGGAAGTTGACGCCCTTGGCCTTGGCCTTTTCGAGGGCGGCCCTGGCAAGGTCGACCTTGTCGGCCTCTACGAGGCTGTTGCCGACTTTCCTGCCCTGCGCGAGCGCGAAGGTGTAGGCCATGGCGCCGCCTATGAGCATGGAGTCGCACTTGTCGAGGAGCGAGTCTATGACGGTGATTTTGTCGGAGACTTTCGCCCCGCCGAGAATGACGGTGAACGGGCGCTCGGGGTTTTCCGTCTTGGAGCCGAGGAATTCGAGCTCCCTCTCTATCAGGAGCCCCGCGACCTTTATCGGCAGGTACGCGGCCACCCCCGCGGTGGTAGCGTGCGCCCTGTGGGCGGTGCCGAAGGCGTCGTTGACGTAGGCTTCAGCCCCCGTGTCCTCCGCGAGCTTTTTGGCGAATTCGGGGTCGTTTTTCTTTTCTTCGGGGTAGAAGCGGGAGTTTTCGAGCAGGACGACGTCGCCGGGCTTCATCGCCGCGCATGCCTCTTTGACTTTGGGGCCGACGCAGTCGTCAACGAACGCCACGGGCTTGCCGAGCTTTTCGGAAAGGGCCTTCGCCACCGGCGCGAGGGAGAACTGGGTGTCGGCCTTGCTCTTCGGGCGGCCGAGGTGGCTCGTGAGGACGACCATCGCGCCCTCGTCGACGAGGTGCTTTATGGTCGGCAGAGCCGCGACGATGCGGGTGTCGTCGCTGATTTCGCCCTTGTTGTCGAAGGGAACGTTGAAGTCCACGCGCACGAAGACTTTTTTGCCCTTGAGGTTTACGTCCTTTATAGTCTTTATCTGTGACATATTTTTTGCGGTTGGTGTTTGTTGAAATTTTCGCACAATAATGCGCGCGCTCCGCGGAAATGCAAGATTTTTAAAAGCGCGCCGGGGCGGGGCGGCGCGTCAGCTCGGGCGGCTTGCTCCGTTCCCCGCGGAGGTCTCGGAAAATTTTTCCGTCATGGCGGCGGAGGCGAGAATTAGGCAGTAGGCCGCGAGCTCGAAGCCCTCCTCGTAGAGCTCGGCGTTTGCGATCTCTATGCGGTGCTCGAAGACATACCCCGTCCACAGCAGCGCGCACGCCGCGGCCATAAGCGCCCCCCTGGCCGAAAAAATGAAAGATAGCGCCGCCTTGAAATAGTGCCTGAACTTCAACGCCGCGCCGGCGAGCGCTGCGGAAAATCCGGCGACGAGCGTTATCGTGCGCCCCTTGCCGTAGAGCATGAACACGGCGGCGGAAGGCAGCCCCATCTTGTCGAAGTCCACTTCCCGCAGTATGAACGCCCACATCAGAACTGCTAAAAACAGCGTTATCATGCGCTCGTTTTCCCCTTTCTTGCGCAAAAGGGCGGCTATGTAATACAGGAATGCGCACGCGAGCAGGACGGCCTGCAGTATTTCGAGCGCGCCGCTTTCCGAGTAGACCCAGCCCGTTTCGCCGAATGCGAACACCGAAACCGCCGCCGATACGAGCGTTGCTATCGATATTGAAAATGCGGACATGAGAAACGCCTTGGATTTGTCTTTCATTCTTCGGAATTCTTTTCAAAAGCCTCGGCGACCTTGTCGAAAACGCCGAGAACCTCCCTGTCGCCCGTTATTAGGTGGAACATCGACGCGCCCATGGTTATCGCGGAGGCGATCTTGACTATTTCCGAAATCTCCGCGCTTCCTTCGGAAGGGGCCCCGAAGCTTATGGCGCGCTCCATTTCGGCGAACAGTCTGTTGAACTCGGCCGCGTATTCTCCGGACCATATTGCCATATTGGAAAAATCCATCAGCATCTTGCGTTTGTCCGGGGATTTCAGAATGGCGTTTTTCGACTGTCTCACTATTTCGGCGGCCTTTTCGCGGCCGCTTCCCCTGCTTTTAGGGGTCCTTTTGAAATCTTCAAGGAAGGAGGACGTGAGGTTTCTGACGATCTCTATGAAGAGGGCGTCCTTGCTCTTGAAATGGTAGGTTATCTGGCCGAGGGAAACCCCGGCGTCCTCGGCGATGTCGCGCATGGAAACCTGCGCGTAGCCCTTTTTGCCTATCAGCCTACCGGCGGAGCGCAATATTTTGTCGCGGGTGCGGCCCGTATGCTTTTCGGCTTGTTTGTCCATTTTATAGTTTGTACGTACGTGCTAAAATTGAATGTCCGCATTCACGCGCATGTCAAACCAATTCGGAAAATTTTCGCCCGGAATTTCCCGCCGCATTCAAACGCCCGGAGAGCTCCCCCCCCCCCCCCCCTCCTGGGAGAAAATCCGGAAAAA
>DBGCYC010000067.1:0-20345 GCA_048390825.1 Candidatus Merdousia sp. | reverse complement strand
GCCTGTTCAACATAAACGACCGCGACCCCAAAGAGGCGCTGTTTGAGAGGAAGGTTGCTTCCGCGCTCGCGGCGCAGGGGCGCGACGGGATTGCGCACATGACCCTCGGGGTGCACTCGTGGCAGTCCGACGCGGGCATGGCGGAGCTCGAGAGGATTTTGAAAAAGCACCGCCGCGCGGATTTCTGGTACTGCACGCAGAACGAATACGCCGCCTACGCGCGCCAGCTTGAGGGTTTTAAAGTTTCCCCCGCCAGGGTTTCCGGCGACAGGGCGTCCTTTAAGATTTCGCGCGTTTCGGCGAGGCATCTCGGCGCCGACACGCCTTTGGAGGTGAAAATATCCGGCTCCCCCGCGCGCGTGACGCTCGACGGGGTTGAAATCCCCCCGTCGGAAAGCGGGCTGTACCGCCTGCCGCACCGGGCGGACATGCGCTCTCCGCGCAGGATAGCCGAGGTGGAAAATTCCGGAAACTCCCCGGATTTTTCGGCGGGTTCCGAAAAATTCCCGGAGATTTCCGGCGCGCTGTATGCCGACATGAAGGGGGGCAAATTTTCCCTCTCCCTGAAAAACTCGGGTTCGGAGCCTCTCGAAAACTGCGGGGTTGTGTTCAGGCTTCCGCCGTATTTTAAAGAGGGCGTGAAGTCTTTCGAGTTCCCGAAAATCGAAGCCGGCGGGACGGAGAGAATAGAGTTCGGCTTCCCGGCAAGGGGGAATTTCAAAGAAGCCGACATGGGGGATTTTTATTTTGCCGCGCAGTTCGACTTTTTGCGCGGGGGGACGCCGGGCAGAATATATTTCACCTCGGTTGCCGCGTGCGCGGACGCGCTTTTGCCGCGGCCGAGGGACGCGGCGGTTTTCGCGGGGCCCGTGGAGGAGGGGCTGGTTTCCGACTCCGCGATGTCGGAAGTTTCGACGCCCGGGGCGCCCCTGAAAAATTTCGGAGGCTCCCCCGGGCAGAAGTGGCTTCCGTGCAGCCGCGACAGGTTCGCCCGCCCGTTCCAGGTGGCTCCTTTTTCCGAAAATCCCGCGTGGGTTAAGGCGGCTTCCAAAAACCGCTATTCGCCGAAATTCTCGCGCATCGTCGCCGTCGATTTCAGGGCGAAGGGCGGAAATCTCGACATATTCGCCGACTTCAAAAGCGTAAAGTCCCTCTGGCTGAACGGCAGAAGGCTGGAAACCCCCAAGTCCGGCCCGAAAATTTCCGCCGCCGGCCGCGCGGGCCTGAACAGAATCGCGGTGGAATACTCCCAGAGCTTCTGGACGACCATTTCCACGCCGCTGTCGGTTTCCGAGACCGGCGACCCGTTCGACTCCGCGGAGTTCTCGCGCCCCGCCGCCGCAAATTGGCGGCCCTAAATTCTCCCGACGTCGCGCGCTTTGAAATGCATTATGCTCTTGCCCTCGAAGCGCGGGTCCGCGAAGAATTTTTCGAGGTCGAGGCGCGCGTCGGGCAGGATATTTTTTTCGGCGAGCTCTTCCTCGAGCTCCCCGCCCTTGAAGTAGATCACGCCGTTTTCGAGCGACCCCCTTCTGCCCGGGGCGAGTTTTCTCTTCACGAATCCGAAGAACGCCGGCAGCGCGCAGACGGACCTGCCCGTGCAGTAGTCGAACACCCCTTTTTGCTCCTCGATTCTGGCGTGGAATCCGCGCGCGTTTTTGAGCGAAAGCCTTTCGCACATTTCGTTTACCAGGGCGATTTTTTTGCCCACTCCGTCGAACATCGAAATTTCCGCCTGCGGGTAGAGGATTGCCATGACGATTCCCGGCAGCCCGCCGCCGCTGCCCACGTCGGCTATGCGCGCGCCGGCCGCGGGGGAGAAGAATGCGGAGATCGCCGCGCAGAACGCGACGTGGCGGTATTCCAGGTCGTCGGTGTCCCTGCGCGAGAGCAGGTTGACTTTTTCGTTGGCCGCGCGAAGCAGCCGCGCAAATTCCAGAAGGGCCGCGGCCTTCCGGGGCCCGAGGTTAGGGATTTTTTCAAACGGGTTTTTATCCGCCATTTCCGGTAGGGGGCGCGGCCCGTGTCAGAACACTTCCGAGTCCGCGAAGAACCGCGCGATTTCGGCGGCCGCGCTCTCGGGGGAGTCCGACGCGTGGGCGATATTTTCGCGCGTGTTTTCGCCGAAGTCGCCGCGTATGGTGCCTTTCGGAGCCTCTTGGGAATTGGTGGGCCCGAGGAGCTCGCGCACCTTTTTTACCGCGTTTTCGCCTTCGAGCACGGCGATTACCACGGGACGCCTCTTCATGAACTCGACGAGCGGCGGATAGTAGGGCTTGCCGGCGATGTGCGCGTAGTGGACTTCGAGAACCGATTCGTCGAGGCGCGCCATTTTGCAGGCGGCGATGTCCATTCCGGCCGCGAAAAACCTGCCGAGCACTTCCGGCATGAGCCGCTTTTCCATACAGTCGGGTTTCAGGATTATGAGCGTTCTTTCTTTCATCGCCGCAAAATAGAACAAAACGCCCCTGCGCTGTCCAACACAAAATTTGGGCGCGGCGCGCCGCCTCACTCCTTCGGAATGAGCACGAGCGCCCCCTTTGCCGGAATCGAAATTTCGTCTCCGCCGGCAACGGTTTTTTTCGTTATCGCGTCGGTAAATTCGCCCCCGGGCGGCAGCCTGAATTTTACCGCGCCTTTCGGGAATATCCCGCACAGGCGGCTGTCGGCGTATACGGCGCACCCGGCGGGCGCGGGGGATTTTACGCCGGCCGCGTCGAAGATTTCGCGGTATGAGGCGCTGTCGAGAACCGGCAGCGACACGAAGTAGCTATTTCTCCCGCCGATTGCCGTTCTGGCGAATGCGGCCGAGCCGTCGGCGTATTTTGCCAGGACTTCCGCGCCGCCGGAAGGGTCGGCGGCGAAAGTCGGGTAGGGCTTTTCCACGGCTTCGCGCGGGGACGCCGCGGAAAAGTTCCTGACGAGCTTCCTGCCGGAGCCGTCCGCAAATTCCGCCGTCTCGAGTTCCGAGGTTTTGCGCTCGGACAGCCTGAATCCCGTAATTTTTTCGCTCCGCGCGGGGTCGTATTTTTCGCCCCAAACGGCGGGGGCGTAGTGCCACACGAGCGCGGCGTCCGGCCTGAGGCGGGGAAGGATCTTCGCCCACCTGCCGTCGGTTATGCGGATACAGTTTGTGAACACCACGGCCTTGTAGCCCGACAGGTCGATCCTTTCGAGGTCGGCGAGGCGGTAGTGGTCGGCTGGCGCGCCCGCCATGCGCACGCGCGAAATCGTGTCCGCGAGGAGATCGCGGTGCAGCCGCCAGTTCGGCTTTGAATACAGGAAGCTTTCGTCGTCGGAGACTATCAGAACCTCCGCCGTCCGCTTTGGGGGCTTTGAGCGGATCCGCCTTGCGGCGCTTTCGATTTTCCCGATTTCGCGCATTACCTCGGGAGAGTCGAACCAGCCGCCGTGCAGATCCATCCACCAGAAGCCGGAGCGCGACTGCATGCACTTTGCGAACTCCCTCCACAGCATTGTGCGCGTTCCGTCCATATCCTTTGCGTCGGGCCAGCACGAGAGGTGCGTGCGCACGTCGAGCTCGTCGATGAAAATCTTGTCGAGGTTTACGGACATCGGCGGCGCCTGCTCCATGCCGGATTCCCCGGGCGCGACGTTCCTGTACCCCTTGGGGGAGGCGAGGAAGTCTACGTTGGGGCTTTTGAGCAGCGCGTCGAACTCTGCGTGCCCGTTGTACGCGGCTCGCGGGACGTAGAGATAGTACCCGTAGAACGCGCCCGCGGCCTTGCCGGACTCCTCCTTGACGATCTTGGAGAAATAGTCTATCGCGCGCACATTGGCTTCTCCGCAGAACTTTTCGTAGTCCGTGCAGATTTTGTCCTCCGGCGAGCCCCGGAAGAAATCCGCATGGGACTTCCAGTGCAGTTCGCGCCTCATGGGAGTCGGCAGCCTTACGCTGCCGGGCGATATGTCGGGCTGCCCCCACGCCTTTGCGAGGGCGCCGCGCGAGCCGTACTTTTTTATCCCCCAGTCGTAGAACGCCCGCAGATTGTTTATGCCGTAGTCGCCGAAGCGGTAGTCGTTTTTCTCCCAGCCGCGCCAGAACGAGGTCTCCCCGCACTGCCCGTAAGCGATGTGGTATGCGATAACGTTCTTGCCGTGCTTTCCGCCCTCTATGCGGCGTATGAGGCGGCGCAGGGCTTCCCCCGCGTCGCGCAGCCACTTTTCGGAGGAGAAACTTTGCAGCCCTATTAATCCCCGGACGTTACGCCGGGGATCTTTGTTTCCGCGCATCTTGGCGTCGGTGGCGTAGCCGTTTGCGAGCTCCATTCCGAACCAGTCGTGGGCGGGGGTGCACGCGAGCTCGGCTATTTCCCCTTTTGAGAGCCCGCCGGGGTAGTAGACCGTCGTATCGGCGGGGTTTTCGGCGCACCACGCGGGCGGCACGTCGAGCTTTATCCTCGGAATGTAGAGCGCGTCTTCGCCCGCCGCCGCGAAGAGGTCGTCGAGGGCCCTGTCGGTCGCGGAGTAGTCGTATTTGCCCGGGGCTATCCAGCCTGAAAACAGGATTGTCGAGTGGATTTTGACGCCGGCGTCTTTGAAGTCGCGGTGGAATTTTTTCTCCGGGGAGTCGTCGGCAAGCATCATTCTCACCCTGCCGTTTTCGTCCGCGAGCGGCGGGTTGTAGGGCCAGCCGAGCCTGCTCCAAAAAACCGAGCTGTTCAGCAACAGGTCTTTTATCCGGGCGCCCGGATCTTGTGACGGCGGCTTCCCCTCCCGCGGTTGCGGTTCGGCGCGCGCAACGCCCGCGCCGGCGAGGGCGAAAATTGCGATCGTGAGTATGGCGGTTTTTATTGCGTTTTTTTTCATTTTATTCCTTCCGCGCGGGAGCCCGCGCTCCCGGATTCGGTTTCGGAGCGCTTTTCAATGGAAACAAATCTCTCCGCGCCCCCTTCGCCGCGCGTTGCGGCTTTTTCGCTTTCATAGGGGCCCGCGCTGCCGTGCGCCTGCCCGGGATTGTCCCGGAATGCGGAGCCGCCTTTTGCCGCCCGCGCGAATCCCGCGACGCCCGCGCATGCGGGAAACGCGGGATTCGGAAGCGACCCAAGAGCAAAATCCGCCGTTGCGGGCGATAGAATCTTTCCAATACTCCCCATAATGCGCCCCAACAATTAACCTTCCCGCCGGGGCGTTGCAAGAATTATGGGAAGGCTATTTGGTTAACAGTTCACCAAGGGCGGCTAAGGCTAAATAAATGTGTTGATTATTTCGCCGCCAGTCGAGAATATTGTTCCGATATGAAAAACAGGAACGCTTTCTCCGCTTTGGAAATTCTGCTCGTGGCGGTCATACTCGGGCTGCTGGCCGCGGTGTTCGTGCCGGCGACCGCAGTCATCGCGGAAAAGTCGCGCGCGGGGGTTGTGAAGGCCCACATTTCGCAGATAGTGGAGGCGGGCAAAAAGTATAACGCCGACAAGGGAACGGAGACTGTGGACTACGGCACGCTCGTTTCTGAAAAATACCTCAACCCCCTGCAGCCCGTCGCGGGAGAAAAGTACGACGAAATTTCCATAGAGGCCGGCGGCGGCCGGGCGAAAACCGTGACGGCGCGGGGCACGGAAATTTCCAAGTCCTATTGAGGCGGCGCGCCCTCGGCGGCCGCCCGGAGGCGCGCGCATTTGGTTCCGAGCCGATTTTCGCCGGAGGCGTCTTTTGCCCGGCAGGCGCGTTTTTTGCGCCCGTTTTGCCCGCGGTTCCCGATATGTCGTGAAGTTTGATTTTTGGAAAAAATCCTTCGGAAGGGGTGTCGCAAGGGAGGGCTTGGGGGAGGTTGCAAGGCGGCTTCAACCTATGTTAAACTTGGAAATCGGCGCGGCGGGTTATTTGCAGGAGGGGTTTTGGCGCGCGGTTCGCAGACGCCGTTGCAGGCGGCGCGGGAGAATTTCTGACCGGCGCAAACGGGAAGCATTCGCCCGCCGACGTTTCTGCCCTCCCATTGCGCGGGCGCGATTGCCGTATCGCGCGAAATGCCGTCGTGCTTCGCGCCGGCCTGTTGTTTGAATATTTCCCAGTTTGTAAGATTGGGAAAGAACGCGAGAAACGTTGCCTCTCCGCTCTTTTTTATTGTGCGCGGCGGGCATATTATAAGAGCGACCACAACCGCGAACGCCCCGCGGACATTGCCAACCTTGCCATGATAGAGTTTGCGTCATACCCGGGCTAATCCCCCCTCCGGCGGCGGAGTCCGCGCCGCGCGAAAAAGACGACGCTGCAACTGACTTTCAAAGGCCCATTCAAGTCTGTTGCAGGGGCCCAATCCGGGCGTGATTGCTGGTTGGGCGCCAAAACTCGGAACAGGGCAAAAACCTTTCCAAATCTTGCTTCATTTGGGGGTGGCGGCGCAAAAAGTTTCCAAACTTAAATCCGGTTTCCAATTCCGCCCCAAAGCCTTTAAATTCCCATAATTTTCCTCCCGCCGTTTTCAGTTTCCAATCTCATCTTTCAAACATCGCCGAATCTTATGCCGGCCGCGATTGGCGCCGATTTTTCCCGCGCTTTTTACCCCGGCGGAATGAAAATGCGTTTGTTTTTGAAGATGGTTTCCGTGTCGGCGGCCGCCGCCCAGGCCGCGCGGTGCGCGTCGGCGCGGGGTTGAAGGGGGGGGGGCCGATTGCCTCCATTCACGAAGGGGGAGGGGATCCGCGAATCCGGGAACCGTTTCCCGATGCTTTCCGCCCCGTTTGGAAATCTCGGAGCGGTTGGCTTCCAAATGTTCGCAGAGGGTGCGCGCTTTGTGGAGAAGTGCGGCTGCATTGGCGTGATTTGGCCGCACACCGGCGGCATCTTTATCTCCCTGGGTATGCGCCCGCCCGCGCGCTCGAAAGTTCCGGGCGGCGTTCGTATGTCCGGGGCCGGAATTTTGAAGGCGCGCGCGTCGATCGAGCGGCCTGCGTCGAAATGCAAAATCCGGGCGGCGGCGGTTTTGATCCCTCTCCCCCGGCTGGCGGAAATACGGGGGCCGGAGCCGAAAAATACCATCTCGAACCCGGAAAAATCGTATCGCGCCCGATAATTATAGAGACCGGCGGCGTCATCGCCGGGGGCCCGCGTACGCCGGATTGCGAAAGCCTGGGAGATCGGGCGGAGACCCCCGCGTGGAGCCCGCCGCGGCGTTTGCGAAATGCCTGCCGATGCCCGCCGCAGTTTGTCCCGGGCGACTTGGGCGGCGGGCGCCTTTGCGTCCTGCGCAGGCGGGGCGTTTTCAAAAGCCTTCTCTCGTGCGGATACGGGCGGAAAACGGGCGGGCGGCCATTCCGGCCGCGATAATCTGCGGAAGCCGCAGGCGCGGACGGACGAAATCAAGACGCGCTGCGCGCCGTATTTGCGCGCCTGAACGTTGCGCGCCGAAATTGCCGGGATTTTTTCCTGCGCTGTCGTGGGGCAGGCTTTCGGAAGCCCCCGTTTCTTCCGGTTGCGGAGGGGAAAGCGGGCAGCGCGCAGAGCCCGTCCTCCGCGCCTTCCCGGATTTTTTTCCGGACGGACGGTGCGCCCCGCTTACAGATATTTTTCGGGGACTTCGATTCCGTATTTTTCGGCGAATTCCCGCAGATCCGCCGGCAGCGGAGCGCGCAGCCTCAGCTCGGGGACGGCGTCCCCGAAGTCCGCCGCGGCCGCGTGCAGCGCCTGCCGCTTTATCGGCAGAACTTCCGCCATTTCGGGCGTGAAGCCCTTTTCTACGAAGTCGAGGTAGATGGTTTCGTCCGGGCCGTAGATTTTGTCGCCCGCGACGCAGTGCCCGAGCCATTGCGCGTGCGCGCGTATCTGGTGCTTGCGCCCGGTGAGCAGCCCGACTTCGCACAGCGTGAGTTCCCGCCCGCCGCGCGCGGAGTGCGAGAGCGGGCGGAATACCGTCGTCGCGCTTTTGGCGGACGGCTTTTGCACGGCGCAGCATGTCTTTATGGATACAAGGGAGTTTTTGTCGTCGGCGAGCGGCTGCGAGACCGTCGCCGTCGCGCCGAGCCTCCCCTCCATGAACGCAAGGTACGTCTTCTTCACCGCCCCGGGCATTGAAACCGCCTTTTGCGCCTTTGAGGCCGCCGCATAGTTTTTTGCGATGACGACCACCCCGCTCGTCTCCCTGTCGAGGCGGCTTGCGGGGTGGAGCGTGTCCGCGCCGAGGTAAATGCGCGCAGCCCCGACCAGGCTCGATAGCGGCCCGTTCTTCGAGGGGTGGCATACAAGCCAGCCCGGCTTGTTAAGGGCGAGGAAGTTTTCGTCCTCGTAAATTATCCATTTCGGGAACTCCGCCATATCGACGAGCCCCGCGGTTTTCCCGAATTCTTCAGGATTGTTTTCCATATATTCAGACTGCGCTGCGCCCCCCCCTATTGGTGTTTTTGCCCGAACCCCTCGGCGCGGGCTTTCCACCGGCCGTTTCGGGGGAAGTGCAGCGCGCCGGGATCGGGCGGCGGCGCGCCGTCCCAGCCGTTGGCGAGCATCGCCACCGCCGCGAGCAGCCCGCCGTTTGCCGGGAAATACGCGCACGGGGAGTTTACCGTCCCGGCGTCGTCCCACGAATAGTGCGGCGTTGAAAACAGCAGATAGCCTATCGCGCGTTCGGGGTCTCCGGCGCGCAGGGCCGCCATGGCGAGCATCGGGAAGTCCCACCCCCAGACCCTGTCGAAGTTCCACGCCGCGTCGATTTTGTCGAGCGTGCGGCGGATCGCGGCGGGGTCGGCCCCGTCGCCGCGCAGCATTCCGAAAGTCCCTATCAGCGCCGGGTGCTCGTAGTTCAGCCTTTCCCACATGTTTTCGGCGCCCTCGAATGTCTCGTATAGGCCGCCCCTCTGAGGAAGGGGGGCGAGGTTTTCGAGAACCTCCCGCCATTTCCCGCTTTCGGGAACGCCCATGCGCCTTTGCCACTCGAGCGCGGTGGCAAGCCCGTAGCGCCAGTAGCCGAGCTCGAACGCGGGATTGCGGGTTTTGTGCGGGTCGGTGTTTTCGGAGACTATGTGAAGCGGCGGTTCGAGGTTGTATCTGCCGGATTCGTCCCTTATCGGCAGGTCGGCCATGAACTCCGCCGTGTCGAACACGATGTCCGCCCATTTCTTCAGCGTTCCCTCCGACGGGTTTGCGCGGTATTCGGCCTCGGCGAAGAATATCGGGTGGGGCTGCTGCCATATCAGGAAAGCGTGTATTGGGTGCGGCCATTCGCGGGGGACGTCGCCGAGGCACTTCGGCCATCGCGCGCCGCGGTATCCCTGCCCGCGCGCCGTTTCGCGCGCGTACGGCAGCGTTTTGCGGTAGACCGACAGCATTCCGTCGGCGAGCCCGGGGCGGTTCCAGAGCAGCCAGTGGTACGCGTGCCACCAGACCATCTCGAAGTGGAACCTTCCGAACCACGAGTTTTCGCGCAGGCCGCTCTCCTGCGGCGGCAGGAGCCCCGCGGCGTTTATGCGCATGAGGTGCTGCGACGTTATGACGCGCCTTTCGAGCTCCTTCCACCTGGGGTCGGAGCTGCCGGAGAGGTCTACGAAAGCGCCGTTTTCCCAGAAGTCCGCCCACATCTTTTCGTAGGCCGCGCGGCTCTCTTCAAAATCCGGGACGGAGGCGGGGTCGATTTTTTCGGGGGAAAATTCGCAGGAAAACTCGAGCTCGTCCGAATCCGCGCGCAGCTCAAATTCGTGCGGGACGCCCGTCGGGGAAAACTTTGCGCCTTCCGAAAACTTTACGGCCGCGCGGTAGCCCGCCCCGTCGAGCTCCCGCCGGAGCAGGGCGAAGCCTTCGCCCCGCTTTTCGACGGCCGTCGAGTGCCTGTCCGGGGCGTTCCAATTCCCCGAGAGGTTGGCGGTCTCCCCGTCCGAGTACGGGAATTTGAAGATTACGCGCAGCGCGCCCGTCCGAAGAAGCCCGGACTTTATCCGCGCGGACACCAGGTCGCGGGCGGGGTGGGATACGGTCGATACGCTCGCGCTTCCGCCTGGGGCGCGGAAAACGCTCTCGACCCTTCCCGTGTACATGTCAACCCTCTGCCATTGCGGCGCTATCGAGCCCGGGTCCAGCCGCTTTCCGTCGGCGCCGAATATTGCGAACGATATCCTTCCGAGGTTCAGCCTGTGCGGGTTCGCGGCCAGCCACGCCGAGAGCTCCGGATTTTCGGGGTCGGGCAGGGAGGCGGCGAAGTTTATCCTGCGCGCGGGGGAATCGGCCGAGCTCCCCCTGAACTTTGACGGGTCGCCCGGAGGGGGAGTTGAATGCCAGCCCCAGTCGGAGAGAGTGTTTTGCGGCGCGAGAGTCTGGAGCCCCGTCCTGTCGAAGCCGAAGGCGAATTTCCCGTTGCCGACCTGCGTGGGGGAGTCGCTCAGGCGCGCGGCGTTTCCCGCGTACTTTATGGCGTGGCGCCCGACGACGGTTTTTCTGTCGATTTTTTCCGCCGCGAATGCGCAGCCGCAGGCGAGCGCGAGAGCGGCGGAAGTCAAAAGGCGGATTTTCATTGGCCGACTTTACACGCCCCTGCGCGTTTCCGGCAACCATTATCTGCGCGCATTTTGCGGCGCGGGCTTTTGCGGCTGCGGCGGCCCGTCACCTCCCGGCGGGCTTTATGCCGGATACAATGGCGACCATTCCGAAGGCCATCGCGCGCGTGCGGATTTCCCCGAAACCCGCCTCCGAAAACATATTTTCGACTTCCGCGCGCCCGGGGTAGTCCATCGTGGTTTTTGCGAGGTATTCGTAGTCCTCCCGCCTCCCGCCGAAGGTTTTTGCGATCGTCGGCACGGCCGAGCACATGAAAAACTTTTGCGCGGCGCCGAACACCCGGCCCTCCGCGCGCGCGACTTCCAGGACGCACAGGGGCGCGCCCGGCCTGAGGACCCGCGCGATTTCCCGGAGGCATGCGGGGCGGTCGGCGAAGTTCCTGAACCCGAATGAGAGGGTCGCGGCGTCGAATGAGCCGCCGGCGAACGGAAGGCTCCGGCAGTCGGCCTCGGCGAATTCCGCCCTGCCGCCGCACTTTGCGCGCGCGCGCGCGAGCATCTCCGGGCAGAAGTCGGCGCCGACCGCGCGGCAATTCGGATCCTCTTTCAGGAGCCGGGCGCATACGTCGCCGCTGCCGCACGCGACGTCGAGGTACCTCTTTTCCCGCGCGCCGCCGGCCTGGCGCGCGAGCGCAACGGCGAGCCTTGCGAGCTTCCGCCGCCAAAGTACGTCGAGGCCGCCGCACATTGCGCGGTTCACGGCGTCGTACCGCGCGGCGACCCTTGAAAACAGGCTTTTTACGCCTTCGGGGTCGCGCCGTCTGGGGTCGGCTTCCATGCTATTTTTTAAAGGAGTCCACCACGAGGTCCGACAGGTATTTGTCGGGGTTTTCGACCGCCTCTTTCGGAATGCGGAACTCGTCGGAGCCCGTGTTGCGCGACACTATTGCGAGCCCGTGGGCGTAGTCGCGGAAGAGCTCGGCGCAGAGCGCCCGGGCGGGCTTGTCGCGCGCGATGCACAGGGATATTATTTTCTCCCGCGCGCCGTCGTCGAAGTCCAGCCGGAAGCCGTTTTCGGAGCGGAATTTCTCGGCGAATCCGTCGAGGGCGTCCGAGAGCTCCCCCCTCAGGAGGCCGGCGTTGGCGGTAAGCAGCTTTTCGAGACCCGCCTTCGGATCCTCGACCGTACGCGAGTCGAGCTCGAAATGCCTGACGCCCGAGGACGGGAGGTCGAATTTGAAGTCGCGCAGGGTGCGCTCCAGAACCGTCATGAGCCCGCGCGCGCCCGTCTTTTCTTCGTAGGCGAGCCTGGCGACGGCTTCCACCGCCTCTTTGGTGACGGAAAAGTCTATGCCGTACCCCTGGAAGTCGGATTCGTACTGGCGCAGTATCGAGCCTTCCGACGACACGAGTATGTCGGCGAGGTCGTCGGCTTTCAGCGGCTCGCACGCCACCCTCACGGGAAGGCGGCCGATGAATTCCGCCTCGAACCCGTACTTTATGAAGTCGGAGGTCTTTGCGAACCGCAGGAAGTCGGAGGGATCCTCTGCGCCGCCCGCTTCGTCATGGGCGTCGGCAAAACCGATAACCCCGCGGTTCATTCGCCTGGCGATGTCCTCTCCGAGGGTGTCGAATGCGCCGCTTACGATGAAGAGAATATGGCGCGTGTTGATGGTGCGCCTGGGCTTTTTCCCGGCCCTGGCGCTCATGACCATCTGCATCTGCCCCATCATGTCCTGGGGGCTGACGACGTTTACGCTGGACTCCTCCATTAGTTTCAGAAGGTTTATCTGCACCCCCCTGCCCGATACGTCCCTGCCGCCTCCGCGGCCCTCGCGGCTGGCGATCTTGTCGATTTCGTCGATGTATATTATTCCGTACTGCGCCACGTCGACGTCCCCGTCGGCGGCTTTCACAAGGTCGCGGACGAGGTCTTCCACGTCGCTGCCCACGTATCCGGTTTCGGAAAATTTCGTGGCGTCGGCCTTCACGAACGGAACCCCTATGAGCTTGGCTATCGTGCGCATGAGGTAGGTCTTGCCGACGCCCGTGGGCCCCAGTATCAGAATGTTCTGCTTGGCGTACTCGCGCTCGGCGAGGGCGGGGTTTTCCATGCAGCGGCGGATGTGGTTGTAGTGGTCGCAGATTGCCACGGACAGGACTTTCTTCGCCTCGTCCTGCTTTATTACGAATTTGTCGAGATAGTCGCGTATTTCGCGCGGCTTCATCGAAAAATTGGCGATTTTTTCGAGGATTTCCCCCGGGGATTCCTTTTGCGGGGCGCCGCCTTCGCTGTCGGGGGCGGCCGCGCCGAACGGGGGGACGAACTCGAACTTGACGTTCCCGTCCCTGCCGAGAATCCCCTCGAGCTGCTTTTTAAGCTCTTCGAGGGGACTGCCTTCCGGAGCGTTTTTCGGCTTTTCTTCCGGAGGGCCTTCCGTGTTTAGTTGCGGGGTTTTCATTGGATAGAGGTAGGATTAGACGAATTTTTTTAAGGATTTTTAAAAGATCTTTAAATAATCTAAAAAAAATACGGAAATTAGATTGACTTTCAATATCGAAACATAACCTTTTCTTTTTAATCGGAACGCCGCCGGCGCACTCCGGTTGTCCCATTTTAGATGGTTCGGAATCCGAATCTTCCGAATCGCAAGGAAAAACGTATAAGGTGAAAAAAATGCAAAATCTTACGAAAAGGGAAATCGTTCAGGAAATTTACAGGGAAAAAGAGGAATGCCGCCGCGGCGACATTCTCCAAAACGATGTAAAAGACATTGTCCAGCGCACCCTCGACATTCTCTGCGCGTCTCTCTCCAAGGGCAGAAACGTCGAACTCAGGAACTTCGGCGTGTTTGAAGTCCAGATTCGCAAGCCGCGCGTGGGCCGCAACCCCACCAAGCCCGCCGACGACGTGGTTATCCCCAAGAGGGCCATCGTCAAGTTCAAGGCCGGCAAGGAGCTCAAGGCGCACCTGAAGAAGCTCGACCTCTCCATAGTGGAAAAGAGCAAGGCCGCGCGCGCCAGAAAGTAGCGGATGTTCAAGACTCTCCCAGGGTTTAGGGAATTCTATCCCGAGGAGTGCGCCAGGAGAAATTTCGTGTTTTCCAAGTGGCGCGCGGCGGCGGAATCCTTCGGCTTTCGGGAGTTTGACCCGCCCGTGCTCGAGCCCCTCGAACTCTTTACCGAAAAGAGCGGGGAGGAGATAAGGTCGCAGCTTTTCGAGTTTGTCGACAAGGGCGGACGCGCTGTGGCCCTGCGCCCGGAAATGACCCCGTCGCTCGCGCGCATGGTCGGCGCAAAGGCCGCCGGCATACGCAGGCCCGTCAAGTGGTTTGCCATAGGCGAAAATTACCGCTACGAGCGCCAGCAGAAGGGGCGCCTGCGCGCATTCTTCCAATACAACGCGGACATTCTCGGCGACGCCTCGATAGGCGCGGACGCCGAAATAATCGCGCTTTTGATAGAGTCGCTGCGGGCGTTCGGCCTGACCGAAGGGGAGTTCAGGCTCCGGCTCGGCGACAGAACCCTATGGGCGCTTTTTTTGCAGAGCATGGGGGTTGAGGGGGAGTTTATTGTCCCCGTGCTGTCCGCAATGGACAAAATCGAGAAGGTTTCCCCGGAGGCCCTGGAAGAGATGGTTGCCAAGGCCCTCGAAGGCTCCGGTGCGGACGCCGGGCGCATAGTGTCCGCCGCGCGCGAAATGATAAGGGCGCGCTCTCTCGATGAAATCCGCGCGTCTTTCGCCGCCGCGCCGAAGCTGGCGGAGAAAATCGACGCCCGCATGGGCGACTGGCGCAGGCTTCTCGATTTGCTTTCCGCCCTCGGCGTGCGCGAATATGTCAGCCCCGACCTCGGCATAGTCAGGGGGCTCGCGTACTACACCGGATTTGTGTTCGAGGCCTTCCAGACCGTCGGGACCGGCCGCGCGCTCGCCGGCGGCGGAAGGTACGACAATCTCGTCGGCAGGCTCGGGTATCAGGATATGCCCGCAGTAGGTTTTGGAATGGGCGACGTCACGGTCTCCGACCTCCTCGAACTCTCGGGCAGGGGCGGCAGTCTCGACGTCCGCCCCGACGCATATGTGGCGGTGGGCTCTCCCGAGTGCCGGGCAAAGGCCCTGGAAATCGTCTCGGCCCTGCGCCGCGCGGGTTTGAGGGTGGACTATCCACTGAGGGACGCCCCGTTCGGAAAGCAGTTCAGGCAGGCCGATTCGGTCGGCGCGAAGTTTGCGGTGGTAGTCGGCCCGGACGAAGTTTCCAAAAACCGCGCAAAGATAAAGGACCTTTCGACCGGCGGGGAGTCCGAGGCGGACTTTGCCGCCCTCGCGGATTTTCTGCGGGCGCGTTCGCGCGGGGAAGGCGCGGAGTAGGGCGGACGCTGCGCGCCCCGGCCTTGCCGGAATTTTTTCCCGGGGGAAAGATTTTCCTTTCCGTGTACTGTTGCTTTTGGGGCGCGTGCGCACTCGCGCGCGTGTGCCGCCCCGCATTCGGGCTTCCCGCAGGCCCCCTAATCCGCGCCGCTACGCCGCGCAAAGGAACACGCACATTATCGAAAACAGCAGCCACGTTGCCGGAGGGATTTCCCGCGCCCGCCCCGTGGCGCACATCAGCAGGACGTACGCGACCATGCCGAAGGCGAATCCCTCCGAAATCTTGAAGCACAGGGCGACCATCATTATGCAGAAAAACACGGGTATGAGCTCTGCGGGGTCGGAGAACTTTATCCGGGATATGCTCCCGAACATCAGAATCCCGATGACTATCAGCGCGGGCGCCGTAGCCGCCGCCGGAACCGCGTTTATCAGCGGCGAAAGGAACAGGGCCGCGACGAAAAACACGCCCGTAAAGAGGGGCGTGAGCCCCGTCCTTCCGCCCGATTCTATGCCCGCCGACGACTCCACAAAAGCCCCCGTCGTCGAAGTCCCGAGGAGCGCGCCCACGATCGTTGCCGACGCGTCGGCGGTCAGCGCCCTGCCCATTTTCGGGAAAGTGCCGTCGGGGCGCATTATCCCGCACCGGCTGGCCATCGCCACCACCGTTGCTATGGTGTCGAGCATGTCGAGCATAAGCAGCACGAATATCACGCGGGAAGCCTTTCCGAAGTCCCTGAACGGGTAGGCGAAGTCCAGCTGCATGAAGGTCTCGGAAATTCCGTGCGGAACCGAGAACACGGCGTCCGGGATTTCCGCCATGCGCGCGCCGGAGGAGTCGTCTATGAAGAATGCCGCGGCGGTCATGGCGGCTATGGAGATTATTATCGCCGCCCGCACCTTCCGCGCTGCGAGAACGGCGATCAGCGCTATGCCCGCGAGGGCGAACAGGCATTCGGGCGAGCCGAGCCTCCCTCCGGTAACGAGGGTCGCGGGATCCGAGACGACGAGCCTTGCCGACTGCAGCCCGAAAAACGCTATGAACATTCCGATCCCGCATTGGAGGGCCGCCTGCATCGGGCGCGGAACCCCGGCGATGAGTTTTTCGCGGATTCCGGTCACCGAGATTATGAAAAAGAATATGCCGTTGTAGAATGTGAGGGCGAGCGCTTCGCGCCAGTCGAGCCCCATGCCGACGCAGACGATTATCGCAAAGTACGTGTTCGTGCCCATCGTCGGCGCGAGTGCGATCGGCAGGTTCGCCATGAATGCCATGAGCGCGCACCCCACCGCCGCGGCTGCTGCGGTGACGGTGACGAGGGCCGCCTTGTCCATTCCGGCCTGCGCAAGAATCGCGGGGTTTACCGCGAGTATGTACGACATCGCAAAAAACGTGGCGAGCCCCGCGAGGGCCTCGCGCCCGACGCTCGAGCCGCGCTCGCTGATCCTGAAAAATTTGTCTAAAAAGTCCATGGCTTTGGTTCCGGGTTATTGCCTGTCGAGCGACCGGTAGTTTATCGCCTCGAGAAGGTGGTGGGTCTGTATCTTTTCGGAGGCGTCGAGGTCGGCTATCGTGCGCGAGACTTTTAGTATCCTGTCCCACGCGCGCGCCGAGAGCCCGAGTTCGTCCATCGCCGCCGTGAGCATTGCCGTCTGCGATTCGTCGAGCGCGCAGAACTTCGAGATTTGCGCGCCGGTCATCGCGGCGTTGACCTTCGCCGCGCGCTTCGCCCCCGCAAACCTGCGTTTCTGGATTTCCCTTGCGGCCTCGACCCTCGCGCGGATTTCGGAGGACGCCTCGCTGCCCGCGGATTTTGCGAGGTCGCTTATCGGCAGGGCCGAGGCCTCGACGTGTATGTCTATCCTGTCGAGCATGGGCCCGGACACGCGCGCCCTGTACGCCTGCACCTGCGCCGGCGTGCACGAACACCTCCTGCGCGGGTCTCCGAGGTATCCGCACCTGCACGGGTTCATCGCGGCCACAAGCATGAATTTGCACGGGTAGGTTATCTTGCCCGCCGCGCGGGAAATGGTGAGCCTGCCGTCCTCCATCGGCTGCCGGAGGTTGTCGAGTATCGCCCCGAATTCCGGGAGCTCGTCCAGAAACAGGACCCCGTTGTGCGCGAGAGACACCTCCCCGGGCTTGGGGTTCGGCCCGCCGCCCGCCAGCCCCACTCGGCTTATCGTGTGGTGCGGGGCCCTGAACGGCCTCCTGAAAAACTTGTTTTCCGAAAACTGCGTCAGCCCCGTGGCGGAGTATATGCCGAGGATTTCGAGAAATTCGTCGGGGGTAGGCAGGGGCATTATCGACGGAATGCGCTTTGCTATCATGCTCTTACCCGATCCCGGGGGGCCGACCATCAGCAGATTGTGCCCGCCGGCGACCGCGACCTCCACCGCCCTGCGCACCTGGTGCTGGCCCTTCACGTCGGCGAAGTCCGGCATTCCCTCCGACTGCTGGGGCAGGTTGAACGGCGATTCCGACGCTTTCAGCGGCTCGAGCTTTGCCGCGCCGCGCAGAAAATCGACGAGTTCCCGAAGGTCGCGCGGGGCGTATGCGGCAACCCCCTCGACGAGGGCGGCCTCCGCCGCGGATTCGGGCGGAAGTATCACGCCCCTCTTCCCGCTCCTGCGCGCGAGCAGCGCGAGCGACACCCCTCCGCCGATGTGCCTCAGCGCGCCGGAAAGGCTCAGTTCGCCCGCTATTATGTAGTCCGAAAACTTCGCCTCGTCGAGTTCGCCCGCGGACGCGAGGATCCCGAGCGATATGGGAAGGTCGTAAATCGGCCCCTCCTTGCGGATATCCCCCGGGGCGAGGTTTACCGTAGTCTTTGTCAGCGGCATTGCGAACCCGCTGTTTGCCAGGGCGGACGACACGCGGTTTACCGACTCCTTCACCGCGGCGTCCGGGAGGCCCACGACGAAAGTTTTGGGCTCTCCGCGCTCGCCCGAATTTACCTCTATTTCGACGGGCAGGGCTTCCACTCCCACGAGCGCGCCCGAATTTACTCTTGCTAACATCTTGCCGGAATTTTTTTACGCTGAAAATATTTTGCGGAATATTCTACCCCTGCGCCGGGCGTCCGCGCAAGCCCAAAGGCGCCGCCCGTAATTTCTTGATTTCCCGGTTTCCGCAGTCCAATATGCCCCCATGGAAATTTCCGAGGCGAACATGAGGCTCCGGGCCGCCGCGCGCGCCGTTTTCGACGCCTTTGCCGGCTCGGGGAAGTCGCTCTGCGCGGCGGAGTCGTGCACGGGGGGCCTCGTGTCGTCGTCGCTGGTTTCGATTGCGGGCGCGAGCGGGTTTTTCAGGGGCTCCGCCGTCTGCTACTGCGACGCGGCGAAAATTTCGGCGCTCGGGGTTGCGCCCGAAACAATATCGGAGCACTTCGCCGAGAGCCGCCGGTGCGCCGGGGAGATGGCGCGCGGGGCGCTCGCGCTGTACGGGGCGGACGCGGCGGTGGCGGCCACCGGGTTCCTCGACGGAAATGTTGGCGGAAAGCCGGCGGAGCTTGCGGGCGCGGTTTTTCTCTGCTCCGCGCTCCGTCTTAAAGGCGGGGTCGAAACCTTTTTCGCGCGCCTTTGCCTCGACCCCTCCGCAGGCAGGGATTTCAACATGGCGACCGCCGCCGCGTGCGCGCTCGAGTCGCTCAAACTGTCAATCTCGGCAGCCCATTTTCTGAAATGATCGCCTTCTTGAGAAATTTTTGCGCGTCGCTGGCCGCGCTCGCCGTTTTCTTCGTCGCCCTTCCGCTGGCGCTCCTGTTCGCTGTCGCGGTTTTTGTAGCCGCGCTCGGCCAGGGAGAAAGGCCGCCGGGCGGCGTTCTCGTCCTCGACCTGTCGGACGGGGTCGCCGAGACCTCGCCGGCGAAATCGTCAGTGAAGATCCGCGGGGGATTTTTCAAGAGGCCGCCCGAGAGCGTTCTCGACATCTGCTCGAAAATCCGGGCCGCCGCCGCGGATCCGTCTGTGGAAGCCGTCCTCGTGCGCGGCTCCTTTGCCGATTCGCGCTCCGGGGGGTCGCTCGCGCAGGCGTCGGAGATCCGCGCGGGGCTCGCCGGCTTTTCAAAGTCCGGCAAACCGGTTTACGCCTATCTCGAAAATCCGACTTTTGCCGACTACTACCTCGCAAGCGCCGCGGATTCCGTTTTCATGAATCCGTTCGGAACCATGGAATTCAAGGGGCTCTCCGCCAGCACCCCGTTTTTCGGGGCGGCCCTCAGAAAATACGGGATCGGGGTCGCGCTCGTGAAGTCGGGGGAATTTAAGAGCGCGGGCGAGATTTTTACCGGGGAGAAGATGGCCGCCCCGCAAAAGGCGCACCTTGCCGGCGTGCTCGAATCCGTTTGGAGCGGGTGCGCGCGCCAAATTGCGGACTCGCGGAAGCTCTCCTCGGAGCGCCTCGAAAAAATCGCGCGCGAGGACGCGGTTTTCCCCGCCTCCGCCGCCGAGAAGTTCGGGTTCGCAGACGGGCTTCTGTATCGGGACGGCCTGGAGGATCTCCTGTCGAAAAAACACGGGAGGGCCGGCGGGACTTTCCGCCACACCCCGATGCGGGCCTATTCCCCGCGGACGAAGGGCGGGGCGGACAAAATCGCCGTCGTATCCATAGAGGGCGAGATAGGCGAAACCTCCTCGCGCGGCCGCGCCGGGGCGGAAAAAATTTCGCGGATCCTGCGCGAGTTGGGTGAAGACCGCTCCGTAAAGGCCGTGGTGCTGCGCATAGACAGCCCCGGAGGACGCGCGTTCTCGAGCGAGTCCATACGCCGCGAAGCCGAAGCGCTTTCCAAAAAGGCGAAAGTCGTCTCCTCCTTCGGGGCGACCGCCGCGAGCGGCGCGTATTGGATCGCCACAGCCTCAGAAAAAATTTTCGCCGACCCCGCGACTGTCACCGGCTCGATAGGCGTGTTCTCCGTCGCGTTTTCGGTGGGGAAAATCGCCGCTGACTACGGCGTATTTTTCGACGGCGTAAAGACCGCCCCGTTCGCCGATTTCATGTCGGCCACGCGCGGGGCCGATCCGGCCGAACTGGCGAAGCTCAAAAACCTCTGCGACATGGTTTACGAGAGGTTTGTGGAGCTCGTTTCAAAGTCGCGCGGAATGCCGCCCGAAGAGGCGCGCAGAATCGCCGACGGAAAAATCTACGACGGCGCGCGGGCCGTTGAGCTCGGCCTTTGCGACGCCCTCGGCGGCGTGGAGGACGCCGTGGCGGAGGCCGCGCGCCTCGCCGGATGCGAAAGCTATTCCGTAATCCGCCGCCCGCTGCGCGACCCGATAGGCGAATTCTTTTCCGAGGGCGCGGACTATGCGCCCTCATCAAAGTTCTCCGCCGAATTTAAAGCAATTTTCGGGAAAGCGTCGAATTTTGCCGAAGATCTTGTGGAAACTTTTGGGCAACAGTCCGCCCCAAAAATCTACCTCCTTGATTTGGCGAATGCTTTTGGCGAATAGCTCCGTTAGGGAAGCCGTCAAGACCGCTCACGTATGCCAATACGCCACGCGCCCTTGACGGCTTCCCTATACTCGCTCTTCATCCAAAA
>DBGCYC010000066.1:0-20162 GCA_048390825.1 Candidatus Merdousia sp. | reverse complement strand
GGGGTTTTTTTCGGCCGGGGGGGGTTCCGGCCCCCCCCCCCCCCCAACAGCCGCCCCGGCGCCCGCGCGCGGGAGTAATTGGCTTGACAGTCCGCCGCGTTTGAAAATCCTTTTACGGTTCATCTGCAATATAATAATGGAAATTTCAAAAGCGTACAATCCTTCGGAAGTGGAAGACAAGTGGTATGGGAAGTGGGTCGAATCGGGCTGCTTCAAGGCCCGCAGGGGCGCGCCGGGCGAAACCTTTTCGATAGTAATCCCCCCGCCGAACGTCACGGGGGTGCTCACGATGGGGCACGTGCTCAACAACACAATCCAGGACATTCTCATACGCCGCGCGCGCCAGCTCGGCAAAAACGCCGTGTGGATCCCCGGCACCGACCATGCAGGCGTCGCCACCCAGACGAAAGTCGAGGCCTATCTGCGGAAAGAAAAGCATACTTCCGCAAGGGAACTCGGGCGCGAAAAATTCGTCGAAGTCGCAAAGCGGTGGCGCGACAGGCACGGCGGAATAATCATCGAACAGCTCAAAAAGTTGGGGGCTTCCTGCGACTGGGACAGGCTCGTGCACACGCTCGACGACGACTATTCCAGGGCCGTGCTGACGGCCTTCGTGAAGCTCTTCAAGGAGGGCTATATATACCGCGGCAAGCGCATGGTCAACTGGTGCCCCGCCAACCTCACGGCCCTGTCGGACGAGGAGGTCGTGATGGTGCCCTGCAAGAGCAAGCTCTACAAGATGAAGTACGAGCTCGCCGGACAGCCCGGAACTTTCCTGCAAATTTCCACCACCCGCCCCGAGACCATCATGGGCGACAGCGCGGTGGCCGTAAACCCCAAGGACGAACGCTACGCGCACCTCGTCGGCCTGCGCGCCGTCCGCCCCTTTCCCCGCGCGGAAATCCCGATCATCGGCGACGAATACGTCGACATGTCGTTCGGCACGGGCGTGCTGAAAGTCACCCCCGCGCACGACCCCGCCGACTTTGAAATAGGGCGGCGGCACAACCTCGAAGTGATAGAAGTAATGAACCCCGACGGCACGATGAACGCCCTCGCCGGGGAGGATTTCGAGGGGCTCGACAGGTTCGAGGCGCGCGAGAAGGCCGTCAAAAAGCTCGACGATCTCGGCCTGCTCGTGGCCGTCGAGGACTACGAAAACAACGTCGGCTACTCCGAGCGCGGAAACGTCCCGATCGAGCCGCGCCTCTCCGACCAATGGTTCATGCGCTACCCGAAGGTCAAAGAGGCGAAGGCGGCGGTTGAGTCCGGCGCGATAAAGTTCTGGCCGCGGCGCTGGGAGAAAACCTACACCCACTGGCTCGACAATATCCGCGACTGGTGCATTTCGCGCCAGATCTGGTGGGGGCACAGGATTCCCGTGTGGTACAGAAAGGGCGTGGAAAATCCCGACATAAACGACCCCGGGCAGGTGCACGTCTCCGTAGACGGCCCGTCCGACCCCGAAAACTGGACGCGGGACGAGGACTCCCTCGACACGTGGGCGAGCTCGTGGATATGGCCGTTTGCGACGATGGGCTGGCCGGACGGGGACAGAATGCGCGGGCTCGAAATGGACAGGTTCTACCCGACCTCCGATCTCGTCACGGGCCCGGACATCATCTTTTTCTGGGTGGCGCGCATGATAATGGCGGGCCTCGAATTTATGCCGGGGACGATGAGCGCCCGCATACCGTTCAAAAACGTGTATTTCACGGGCATCATACGCGACATGAAGGGGCGCAAGATGTCCAAGAGCCTCGGAAACTCCCCCGACCCGCTCGACATAATAGCCCGCTACGGCGCGGACGGCCTGCGCTTCGGCGTCATGAACTGCGCGCCGCAGGGGCAGGACATACTGTTCAGCGAAGAGCGCGTGGAGCTCGGGCGGAATTTCTGCAACAAGCTCTGGAACGCCTGCCGTTTCAGGCAGATGGCGGGCGCGGCGGCGGACAACTCCTCGCTGGAGGCGATAGCCGCGCGCGTCGACCCCTCGAAGCTCGACGCAAACGACCACGCCATACTCGCCGACTTGCGCAAGCGCTCCGAAAACGTCGCAAGGGATTACGAAACCTACCAGTTCAACTCCATAACGCAGGAGCTCTACGCGTTTTTCTGGAACGACTTCTGCGGCTGGTACCTCGAAGTCTCCAAGGCGCGCATGGCCGACGAAGGCGCGAAGGCGACGGTGCTCGCCGTACAGGATCTGTGCCTGCGCCAGACGCTGCTGCTTCTGCACCCGTTCATGCCGTTCATCACCGAGGAGTTATGGCACTCGATGGGATTCGGCCGCGACGGGGAATTCATACAGAACCAGTCCCCGGAATACGCCGACAGGCTCGAAAGCCTCGGCGTCTGCGCGGACGAGGGCGCGGCGGCCGCGGTCGAAAAGCTCAAGGACTTTGCGACAAAGTCCCGCGCGCTCAAGGCCCAGGCCAAGCAGGCCTCGCGCAAAGACTCCAAACTGCGGGTGGTGTGCGACTCCGACGGCTCGAAAAAGCTCCTCGCCGAAAATTCGGAAAACCTCAAAAAGCTCATAGGCGCCTCGGAAATCTCGATTGTGGACTCTTTCGACGGCCCCGCGCAGATTACGGAGCTCGGCACAGTCTACATAGACGCGAGCGGCTCGGCCGCCGGCGAAGAGGACGCCAAGAGGCTCGAGCGGGAGCTCGAAAAACTCCGCGCGGCCGAAAAATCCGCCGAGGCGAGGCTGTCCAACGAGGCCTTCATATCCAAGGCCCCGCCGAAAGTCATAGAGGGCGCGAAGAGGCAGCTGGAGGACTGCCGCGCGAAAATCGCCGAAATCTCGAGGCTGATGGGGCGCTGACCCGTAAAAAGGGCGCCGCTTGAAAGCGGCAGATTTGAAGCCCGCGCAAAACTCCCCGCCGAACGGCGGCGCGGGGTTCGCGGAGCGCCGGGAATAATTCGCCCGCCGCCGCATAGCCGGAGGGCGCGGACTGGAAAGGCGAATCTTTCTTTGCGCCGGCAGACCGGCAAAAGCCGCGCAATCAAAAAGGCGCGGCATTCGCGGCGGATTCGCGCGGGACGCATAGGCTCGCCTTATACTCCCGCCCGGGGGCGCCGCAAAAGCCGTTGAACAGAAAGGCGCGCGGCGGCAAACGAAACCCCTGCCCGGCTTCCGCCGAATCGTGAAGCTTGATTTTGGGAAGATTAAGCAGGATTCGGGGAAAAGCCTTCGGGAGAGGGGCAAATGCGGTTCGGGGAGACTGCAAGAAAGTTGCAATCCATGTTAAATTAGATCCGGGCGCGAACAGGTTATTTGCAGGGGGCTCTTGACGCGCAGCTCGCAGACGCCGTTGCCGGAGTCGCAGGAGACTTCCGGCCCGGCGCAAATGAACCGTTCGCCCGCCGATTCGGCCTTCCATTGCGCGGGCGCAATTGCCCTCCCGCGCGTATGCCGTTATGCCCCGCGCCGGTTGTTGTTGCGGAGCGAACGCAGTTCGCAAGGTCGGAAAGGACGCGTGAAACGCCGCCTCCCCGCGCGTCAGCGCAGGCGCGAATTTTTCGAGAACCCCTCGAGCAGCGCCTTCATGCGGGAATTTCCCGGGTCTTTCTCCTTCACCTTCACGTCGTCCGAATGCTCCGGCGAGAACCCGTCGAAAATTTCGCGGTAGGCGTGGTTCGCCCAGCTCCACCCGCGCCCTTCAAAAAACTCCATGCAGTCGCGCAGATACCGCCCGCCGTTGGGCGCCCACCGAACAAGCCCGAACTCGCCCAAAAATATCTTCGCGCCGTATTTGTCCTCAAAATCCGTAACGGGCTTGAGCTCGCGCGCAATGTCGGCCTTTGAAAATTCTTCGGAGGGGTATTTCACCGTGTTGCCGGCGCGGATGTCGTCCATGGTGGTTCCCGACTGCAAGCCCTGGTGGGTGTATTTGTGCGGCCGGTACATGTGCACCGAATACAGTATGTCCTTCATCGGAAACGGTTTCAAATCTTTGAAAGATACCGGATTGTTCCAGCGGTCGCTCGCCACTATCAGCGGCTTTTCCGGGTCGATTTCCCTGATAGCCTTCGCCGCAGCGTACTGCAAATCGAGATAGTCCGCCTTTGCCGGCCGAGTCTGGACGGGCTCGTTCAAAATGTCGTAGGCGAATATGGCGTCCTCGCCTTTGAGGGCGCGGGCGAGCTTTCGCCACACCTCCACAAAATGGCGGGCGTATTCGGGCTCGTAAAACATCATCATGTCGTTGTGCCTGTCGATGCCGCCCACGGGCGTATGCATTTCTATGACTATTTTTATCCCGTATTTGCGGGCAAGGCGCGCAATTTCCCTTATCTTCACGATTTCGGAATCTATCCACCTGTCGTAATCGGCCTTGTCGCGGTTCTCGCCCGGACGCTTGTAGTTGCGGCTTATCTGCCAGCGTATGAGGTTGGCGTTCCATGCGGCGAGGTCGGCGATGTCCTCTTCGCCGTACTTGAAGCACGACACGAGGTTCATGCCCCTCATCGCGGGCGCGTCCGCCACGGCGGGCGAATACTCCGCCCGAAATCCGGCGGGAACTTCGGGGACGGGTTCAAAAACCTCCCCGGCAAACGCGCAGGGCGCGCCAAGCGCGGCGAGCGCGGCGGCAATTTTGGAGAAAAAAACAGGCGTATTCATGCAAAAATGCTAACAAATGCTTGCGGAAATGTCAAACCCCGCGCAGACTTTCGCCGAAAAAAAAATGACAAGGGACGCGACATTGGAAGACGCCGCGGCGGTGGCCGCAATATACAACAAATGCGTTTTGGAATCCACCGCGACTTTCGAGACCGAGCCCCTTTCCGCCGCCCAAATGCGGGCGCGCATGGAGGGAATCATGGAGCGCTTTCCGTACATAGTCGGGGAAATCGGCGGGGAGGTAGCCGGATTCGCCTGCGCGCATATATGGAGGGAGCGCCCCGCCTACGGAAGAACCCTCGAAACGACGGTGTACGTCGCGGAAAAATTCCGCGGGCGCGGAATGGGCGAGGAGCTCCTCGGCGAGATCGTCGGCAGGTGCGAAAGGCTCCCGGGCGCCCATGCGCTTATTGCGTGCATAACTTCCGAAAACGCCCCGAGCGTCCGCCTCCACGAAAAACTCGGCTTCCGCCGGGTTTCGGATTTCCGGGAGGTGGGCTTCAAGTTCGGCAGATACCTCGGCGTGTCCGACTTCGAGTTCCTGCTGCCGCGCGGGCCGGCCGGATAAAAAAGTGTTGATAAAGCCGAATTTTCAATCAAACTGTGCGCTTTTAATCGAATCGGAGAATTTTATAAATGAGTTCCATTCTTATAGGATTGTTCACGCTTATCCTCATCATCGTGTGCCTGCTGCTGGTGCTGGTGATTCTCATGCAGCGCCCCAACGCAAATTCGGGAATGGGCGCCAGCCTCGGCGGCGGCGCCGCCGAGGGCGTATTCGGCGGCGAAACCACCAACGTCCTCACAAAGACCACCGTAAAGCTCTGCGTGCTCTTCTTCGCCATATCCGCGGGCCTCTACCTCGGCTATATCCATTCGTCCGACAAGCCCCAGGTTCAAAAGGTGCCCTCGATAGTCGCAGTGGCCCCCGACGAGCAAAAGGCCGGCGCAAAAAAGCCCGGCGCGCTCGAGGCGATCGCCGAAGACTCCAAACCCGCCGCCCCTGCGGCGCAGGGCGCGACCGCCCCCGCGGCCAAACCCGCCGAAAAGAAATAGCCGTATGCACAGGCTGCTTGCGGCAACGGTGGGCGCTCTCGCGGCGCTCATTTTTGTTTTAAGCGCCCGAGCCGCCCCGCGCGGCGGGGCGGACACCGACTCCGTGCGCGCTCTCACAAAAGGGGAGGCCGCCGAAATGTGGGCCGGGTTTTCGCGCGCCGGAATAGCGGGCGACTACTGCATGGAGTTTTCCATAGCCCACCGCCCGCGCAGGGGCGAGGAAACCCGCGCTTTCGGCGAGATCTTCGGCTCAAAAACGCCCGGTGGGTTCGACGTCACGCGCGTGAGGATTTTCACGGACAGCCCCTCCGGCGCCGAACGCGGGCTCCTGGCCGACTTCATACTTGAAAACGACCCGGATTCCCCGCGCGTATGCAAAGTGGAGGGCGGCAAGGCGCGCGAGGTTCCGCGCGCGGACTGGGCAAAGCCCTTTGCCGAAGGCTTCATATACTCCCCCTTCGACCTGCTGATGCCCTACAAATTCTGGAAGCCGAAATACGACGGCCCCGGAAGGGTCGGGCAGGCGGTCCACTTTTTCAGGCTCGATCCCCCGGGCGGGGAGGGTTCGGGAGGCGCCGTAAGGCTCGCGCTCTCGCGGGAATTTTCCTCGCCCGTGCAGGCGCAGGTTCTGGGGCCCGGCTCGCGGCCGGCAAAGACCCTGAAGCTCGCGTCCGTAAAGAAAATCGGCGCGCGCTGGATAATGCGCGAGGCCGAACTGCGCGACGAATCCACGCGCGACAAGGATATCCTGCGCTTCGAGTCCGCGAATTTTTCGGAAAAAATCCCGGCCTCCGCATTCGACGCGAGCTCGCCCGACCCCCGCCCCCGAAAGCCCGCGATGGAAAAAATCTGACATTCCCCCTTTCCGGAGCGCAGAAAATTCCGAACATTCAAAACAGCACCGCAAAAATGGACCCAAGATACGCAAAACTCGCAAAGACCCTGTGCGGCCACTCGACGAAAATCGCGGAGGGAGAGCACGTTCTGCTCGACATCTCCGAAACCCCCGCCGAAATGGCGGAGGCCGTCATCGCCGAAATCGCCGGGCGCGGCGCGCACCCGCACGTCGAAATCTCGAATCCGCGCATAAGCCGCGCCCTCGCGCTCGCAGCGTCCGGCGAAAGGCTTGCGGTGGCCTCCGAATGCGCCCTCGAAAAAATCAAAAAGATGGACGCGTACATCGCCATACGCGGGGCGTCGAACATATTCGAAAACTCCGACGTGCCGCAGGCGAACATGGCGAGAATCGCGGCCGCGATGAAGCCCGCCGTAGACTGGAGGGTAAACAGGACAAAATGGGTGGTTCTGCGCTGGCCGACCCCCTCAATGGCCCAGCAGGCGCAGATGAGTTCGGAGGCGTTCGAGGATTTCTACTTCCGCGTCTGCGCCATGGACTACGACAGGATGTCGGAAGGCATGGAGGCGGCCCGCAGGCTGATGGAGTCGGCCGACAGGGTGCGCATAACGGGCCCCGGGACGGATTTGAGCTTTTCGATAAAGTCCATGCCCGCAATACCGTGCGGGGGGCAGTACAACATTCCCGACGGCGAAATCTTCACCGCCCCCGTCCGCGACTCCGTGGAGGGTACGGTTTCGTACAACGCGCCCACCGTCTACAACGGGATATCGTTCGACTCCATAACGCTCGCGTTTGAAAAGGGCAGGATTGTCGAAGCCGAGGCGGGCGCGAAAACCGCCGCACTGAAAAAAATCCTTTCGAGCGACGAGGGCGCGTCGTACATAGGCGAGTTCGCCATGGGGTTCAACCCGCACATCGCCCGCCCCATGCGCGACATACTATTCGACGAGAAAATCGCGGGCTCCTTCCATTTCACGCCCGGGCAGGCGTACGAGAACGCCGACAACGGCAACCGCTCGCGCATACACTGGGACATGGTGTGCATCCAGACGCCCGAGTGGGGCGGCGGCGAAATATCCTTCGACGGGAGGGTCGTCCGCAAAGACGGCCTCTTCGTCGGGGAGGGGATCGAAAAGCTCAACCCCCAATACCTGCTCGGATAGCGGCGGCGGCAAAATGCCCGAACGGATCTCATACGTCCACCCGGAGGGGTCGGGGCCGGAGCGCGCCGACAAGGCGCTCGCAGCGTTCCTGTCCGGCAGGATTTCGCGCTCGCGGCTGCTCGAAAGCTTTTCGTCGGGAAAGGTGACGGCGGGCGGAATGCCCGTAGAAAAGAAGCGGCTTCTCCGCCCCGGGAACGCGCTTGAAGTCGAGCTTCCCGAACCCCCTCCGGACCGCGTGGAGCCGGCCGACATACCCGTCGAGATACTCTACGAGGACGAGGACGTCGTCGCCGTCAACAAGCCCGCGGGCATGACGGTCCACCCGGGAAGCGGAACGGGCCCCGACACCCTCGCGCACGCGATGCTCTCGCACTGCCCGCTCAGCCTCGCGGGGGGCGCGATGCGCCCGGGGATAGTCCACCGCCTCGACAGGGAGACCTCCGGGGCGATGATACTCGCCAAGACCGACAGGGCGTACTACCGCCTCGTGGAGCTGTTTTCCCGGCGCGAAACCTACAAGGAGTACGCCGCCCTCATAGCCGGGGTTCCGACGGTGCGCAGCGGCTGCATAAAAAAGAACATCGGCCGCCACCCGGCGTTCCGCACCAAGATGTGCGTGTGCGCCGCCCCCCTCGGGCGCGACGCGCATACAGAATGGTTTGTGGAGGAAAAGTTCGGGGCGAAAGCCGCCCTCGTGCGGTGCAAAATCTTCACGGGCAGAACCCACCAGATACGCGTCCACATGTCGGACCTCGGCTTCCCGATAATGGGAGACTACTCCTACAAATTCCAGAAGAACAAATTCCGGGAGATCGAGCCGCCCGCGCGCGTGATGCTGCACTCCCGGCGACTGCGCCTGCCCCACCCCGTCCACGAAGGGGCGGAAATCGACGTCGAGGCCCGGCCGCCGGACGACTTCAAAAAGCTTGCCCAAACCCTGCGCGAAACATACGGTTTTGAAGGATAGCAATGAAAAAGAACCCGCACATAGAAACGCTCGCCGTGCAGGCGGGCTGGGAGCCAAAAAACGGCGAACCGCGCGTGGCGCCCATCGCCCAGAGCACGACGTTCAAGTACGACACCGCCGAAGAGCTCGCCAAGCTGTTCGACCTCGAAATTCCGGGGCACTTCTACACGCGCCTCTCCAACCCCACGGTGGAAGTCCTCGAAAAGAAGATGGCCGCCCTCGAGGGCGGCGCGGGCGCGATAGCGTGCTCGAGCGGCCAGAGCGCCACGTCCATACTCGTGATGAACCTCTGCGGTGCGGGCGACCACATAGTGAGCGCGGGAACCCTCTACGGCGGAACCTCCAACCTGCTCGCGCACTCCTTTAAAAAGCTCGGGATAGAGACTACGTTCGTCGACCAGAACGCCCCGGAGGGGGAAATTTTCGCGGCGGTGCGCCCCAACACCAAGCTGATCTTCGGGGAGAGCCTTTCCAACCCGGGCGTAAAGGTGCTCGACTTCGAGAAGTTCGCGCGCGTGGCGCGCCGCGCGGGCGTGCCGTTCGCGGTGGACAACACCTTCCCCACCCCGTGCCTCTGCCGCCCGTTCGACTACGGCGCAAACATCGTCACCCACAGCCTGTCCAAATACGCCGACGGGCACGCGTGCAGCCTCGGCGGGATAGTGGTGGACAAGGGCGACTTCGACTACGCGGCCTCCGGCAAATTCCCCGGGCTGACCACCCCCGACGAGAGCTACCATGGGCTCGTATACACAGAGGCGTTCGGAAACCTCGCCTTCACCGCCAAGGCGCGCGCGCACGTCATGCGCGACTTCGGAATGATGATTTCGCCGATGAACGCGTGGCTGACGAACATGAATCTCGAAACGCTGCCGCTGCGCATGCAAAAGCACAGCGAAAACGGCCTGAAACTCGCCGAATACCTGGCCTCGCACCCGAAAGTCGAATGGGTCGAATACCCCGGGCTCCCGGACTCTCCGGAAGCGGGGCTCGCAAAAAAATACCTGAAAGCCTGCGGCGGCGTCATGACGTTCGGCCCGAAAGGCGGGCGGAAGGCGGCGGAAAAGCTGCTCGACTCGCTCGGGCTCGCCGCCCTCGTAATCCACGTCGCCGACGCGCGCACGGGCGTCCTGCACCCCGCGAGCACCACCCACAGGCAGCTCTCCGACGAGGAGCAGCGGGCCACGGGGATCCTCCCCGAGCTCATCAGGGTGTCCGCGGGCCTGGAACACATCGACGACATAATCGCCGACTTCGAGCAGGCCCTCGCAAAAATCTGACGGTTGCCGAGCGGGTTCCCGGCGCGCGCGGCGCCGGCCGAATTACCCAGGGAATGGGGGGGGGGACTGAAAGCCAACGCACCCCCGCCGATGCCGGGGCGCCCGGAAAAGCGTCTTCCTTAGCAGCGCGGGCGCGGGCGCCGCGGGGCGCAATTTGAACTTATGCGGCGCGAAATTGTCTCAATTTCCGTCCGCGCGCGCGGAAAATTCCGCGCTGCCTCGTATAAAACGATATGAAACCAGCCCAACACAGCGAAAACAAGTACTTCAACAGGGAGCTCAGCTGGCTCGCTTTCAACAGGAGGGTGCTCAACCTGTGCTCCGAGCCGTCGTTCCCCGTCCTCGAAAGGCTCCGGTTTCTCTCGATAGTCAGCAACAACCTCGACGAGTTCTTCGAGATCCGCGTGGCCGGCCTCGAACAGCAGCTCGAGTCGGGCGTGCCGGAGGTCGGCTTCGACGGGCTCGGCCCGCGCGAGCAGCTGCGCCGCATAAGCGAGATCACCTCCGCAATGAACGACGACGAATACCGCGTGTGGGAAGCCGAAATCATGCCCGCCCTGCGGAAGGAAAAAATCTTTTTCAAGACGCCTAAGGAATGCTCCGCCGCCGAAAAGGCGTGGCTGAAAAAATTTTTCGACGACAACATATACCCGGCCCTCACGCCGCTTGCCGTCGACCCGGCGCACCCCTTCCCCCACCTGCGCAACAAGGGCCTGTACGTGCTCCTTCAAATCGCCAACCCCTCCGTAAGGCGCGCGCCGAGCGACATCGCCATAGTGCCGATCCCCCCCATTCTGCCGCGCTTCATAAAGATGGGCGGCTCCGGCGGGGAGGGCGAAAACCGCTTCGCCTACCTCAGCGACACAGTAAAATATTTCGCGGGGGAGCTCTTCCCCGGGTACAAGGTGCGCAACGCCGCGATATTCAGGATCACCAGAAACTCCGACCTCTACTTTGACGAGGAGGAAACCGAAAACCTCCTGCAAACCATAGAAAACGAGCTCCACAACCGCAGGAAGGGCGCGGCGGTGAGGCTCGAAATCGAAAGCTGCGCGAGCGAGACCGCCCTGAGGGAGCTCGTCGCGGCGATAGACCTCGACGGCGCTTTCGTCTACAAAATATCCGGCAGCCCGCTCAATCTCGCCCGCCTCGCCGCCGCGTACGACATGATAGAGCGCCCCGACCTCAAATTCCCGCCGTTTAAGCCGCACACGCCCCAGTGCTTCAAAAACGGCGAGGACATATTCGCCGTAATCCGCGAGCGCGACAGAATGCTCCACCACCCCTACGACAGCTTTTCGCCCGTGGAGGATTTCGTCTCGGCCGCCGCGAACGACCCGAATACGCTCGCAATAAAAATGACCCTCTACCGCACGGGCAAGGGCTCGCCCGTCGTGAATTCGCTCAAAAGGGCGGCGGCAAACGGCAAGCAGGTGACGGTGCTCATAGAGCTCAAGGCGCGCTTCGACGAGGAAAACAACATTCAGTGGGCGCGCGAGCTCGAGGAGTGCGGCGTGCACGTGCTCTACGGGATAGTCGGCTACAAGACCCACTGCAAAACGTGCCTCGTCGTCAGGAAGGAGGACGACGGCAGGCTGCGCCGCTACGCGCATCTGGGCACCGGCAACTACAACTCCAAGACGGCGAAATGCTACACCGACATTTCTCTCTTCACAGCAAACGCCGAAATCGCCTCCGAAGTCGCCGACCTCTTCAACACCCTCACCGGCAAGGTGCTCGACCCGAAGTTCAAAAAGCTGTGGGTCGCGCCCTTCTGCTTCCACTCCAAATTCATAAGCCTCGTCGAGCGCGAGATATCCCACGCCAGGGCGGGCAAAAAGGCCCGCATAATAATAAAGGTCAACTCCGTGATAGAGCAGTCGTCGATAGACGCGCTCTACCGGGCCTCCAACGAGGGGGTCAAAATCGACCTGATAGTGCGCGGGATATGCGGGCTCGTGCCGGGCGTGAAAAACATGAGCGAAAACATCACCGTGCGCAGCATCGTGGGGGTGTACCTCGAACACAGCCGCATATACTACTTTGAAAACGGCGGCAGCCCCGAGGTGTTCGCGGGCAGCGGGGACATCATGACCCGCAACATGTTCAAGCGAATCGAGTGCATTTTCCCCGTGGAGGATCCGGAGATAAGGGAGAGGATCTGCGGCGAAATCCTCGCCGGAATGCTCTCCGACAACAAGTTCGCCACGTTCCTGCACCCCAACGGCGCCTACTACGGGCGCAAAACCCCGGACGGCGAGCCCCCGTTTTCATGCCAGGAGCGCTTCTGCGAACTGAGCGCCGAAAGGGAGGGCGCCCACGCCGTCTGAGCGTCGGCGAAAACCCGCGCGGATCCCCGCCTTTCGGCGCGGGAGGCGCCAAGATTTCTCTTGATTACGCGTGGGGCCGAATCCATTATTGACCGGAAGTTTTTTATGCGAATCCCGAAAACCGCAATGACGGCGATTGCCGCAGCCGCGACCGCGGCGGCGGCGGTGTCCGCGCGCGCGCAGATTCCGCAGAACCGCCCGGACGGGGCGGCAGAAGCCGCATCGCTGCAGCAGAGCCTCTATTCCCTGTTTGAAAACAACAGGGGCGGCGTCGTAAAGGTTTACGCGAGAAAGGAGGCCGTCTCCAAGGACGCCTCCGGCAAAGAGGCGCGCACGACCATTCTCGACGTCGGCTCGGGGTTCATCGCAAGCAAGACGGGGGCCGTCATGACGAGCGCGTTCATAACGCGCGGGGCGCGGAAGCTCTGGATAGAGTACGACGGCCGCCTCCTCGACGCCGAAAGCGTGGGCTTCGACCCCATCACGACGGTCTCGATAATAAAAATCGCGGGCAGCTTCAAGTCTGCCGATCTCCCGGTAGTGGTGATAGACCCGCTTGCCGAGCCCGTCAAGCCCGCAACCGTTCTCGTGTCCATCTCGCACGAAATGGGGCTTGCGGCCTCCCCGAGAATGGGAATGGCCACGGGGCGGAACATCGAGTTCGGCGGAAGGTTTCTGCCGACGGTCTACGTGCGCACCAACCTGCCCGCCCCCCGCGGCAGCACCGGCGGGCCGGTGTTCTCGCTCGACGGGAAATTTGCGGGAATGATAGTAGCCTCCCTCCCGGAAATCGGCGGGAGCTTCATACTGCCGGCGCGCGCCGCGGCCAAAATACGCGACGACATCATGATTTGCGGCGAGCCCATTTACAGCTGGTTCGGAATGCTCTCGAAAGACGTGCGCGACCCCGCCTCCGGGACGAAGGTCGTCGTCGAATTCGTTGCAGAAAACGCCCCCGCGAAAAAGGCCGGCTTCATGGCCGGCGACGAGATAGTCGAGATAAACTCAAAAAGGGTTTCCGACAACACACAGCTGCGCGAGCAGACTTTCTTCATACGCCCGTCGGAAACGGCGGTGTTCAAGGTGCGCCGCAACGGGAAAATCGTCAGGCTCGAGCTCATCGCGGAGCGCATGGCCAGCGACATTGTAAACGCGGCCGAGGCGAACGTCGCCCCGTCGCACCAAAACGGCGCGCCCGCGCAGGCCGCCGGGCCCGGCGCTCCCGGCGGCGAAGGGGAGAAAAAATGAACGACTCCGAAGGCTTCTCATTCCGCTCCGGCGAATACGGGGGCGAGGTAGGCCTCGTGGCGCATTCGGACTATTTGTGCGAAAAGCCCCTCGACTTCGAGCTCGGCGGGCGGCTCGAATCTTTCAACGTCAGGTACGAAACATACGGAAGGCTCAACGCCGACAAATCGAACGCGATCCTCGTATGCCACGCCCTCACGGGCGACCACCACTGCGCGGGCGTATACTCGCTCGACGACAAAAAATCCGGCTGGTGGAACAATATAATAGGCCCCTCGAAGCCGCTCGACACCAACAAATACTTCGTCGTCTGCGCCAACTGCATAGGCGGCTGCCGGGGCACCACGGGCCCGTCGTCGATAAACCCCAAGACCGGCGAGCGCTACAACCTGACATTCCCGGCCGTCACAATCCGCGACATCGTGGCCGTCCAGATGAGGCTTGCCGACCACCTCGGGATAGAAAGGCTGAAAATGGCCGTCGGCGGCTCCATGGGCGGAATGCAGGCGCTGCAGCTGGCAATAGACTACCCCGACAGGGTGGAGAAAGTCTGCGCGCTCGCCACCACTTCGCGCATCAACGCGCAGGCGATAGCCTTCAACGAGGTCGGGAGGTCGGCCATAATGCAGGACCCCGTATGGAACGGCGGCAACTACGCCCTCGACCGAACCCCGAGCGTAGGGCTCAGCATAGCGCGCATGATGGCGCACATAACCTACCTTTCCGACAAGGGGCTCGAGGGCAAGTTCGGCCGCGAGCACAAGGCGGCTTTCGCCAACTCCGGGATTTTCAAGCCGTCGTTTGAAATCGAGAACTACCTGCACCACCAGGGCCAGTCCTTCGTCAGCCGCTTTGACGCGAACACCTACCTCTATTTCACGCGCGCGCTCGACCTCTTCGACCTTCGCGCCTACGGCGGCGGAACGCTCGAAGGCGCCTTTGAGGGGGTTCGCGCCAAAACGCTCGTCGTGGGGTTCACCTCCGACTGGCTCTTCCCGCCCGAACAGAACCGCGAAATCGTCCGCGCTCTGCTGCGCCTGCACAAGACGGCCTCGTACGCGGAAATAAAGAGCGACCTCGGCCACGACTCCTTCCTGATACACTCCCCGAAACTCTACAAGCTCGTCGAGTATTTCCTCGACTCCTGAACTATGGGCGAAGACAAATCGAGCCTCAAAAAGAAAATCGAACTCAGGGCGATAAGCGAATGGGTCTCGAGGGGCGACAGCGTGCTCGACCTGGGCTGCGGGCGCGGCATTCTGCTGGCCGAGCTCGTCAGGCTCAAGGAGGTCTACGCCGTCGGCGTGGACATGGATTTTGAAAAGATTTCGAGGTGCATAAAGCGCGGCGTCAACGCATACCACGGCGACATCATGGAGCTGCTGCGCTCCTTCGACGGCGACTCCTTCGACTGGATAGTGTGCTCGCGCACGCTGCCGGAGCTCGAAAACGCGCGCGAAGTCGTGCTCGAGTCCCTGCGGGTCGCGCGGAGGGTGGCGGTGGGCTTCGTCAACTACGGTTACTGGCGAAACAGGCTCGCCGTCGCGCTGTCGGGCGACAGGGTCGTCAACGAGGTCTACCCCGAACCCTGGGAAAGTTCGAGGCCCACAAACCAGATTTCAGTAAATTCCTTTAAGGAATTTTGCGCCAAAAACGATATAAAGATACGCAGGCGCCGCTTCCTGCGCGCCGACTGGGAGACGCCGTGCGCCATTCTCCCCAACCTGACGGCCGGATACGCCATTTTTGAAATTTCCAAAGACAAACGTATATGAACGAAGAAGAATGCGAAAACAAGAAGGAGAAGAAGACTCCCGTCCCGAATGAAATCGCCAAGAGGTTCCTCGACGAGCGCAAGATTTTCCTCTGGGACGCCATAACCGATGAGACCGCCGCCGCTGTCGTCGAAAAGCTTCTCTACCTCGACATGCTCGACCATGAAAAGGAAATCACCCTCTACATGAGCACCCCCGGGGGCTCCATAAGCGCGGGCATGTCGGTCTACGACACCATGAAGCTCATAAAGGCGCCCGTGAAGGTCGTCGTCACCGGAATTGCGATGAGCATGGGCTCGATACTCCTGAGCGCGGCGCCGAAAGGCAAGCGCCTGCTCTTCCCCAGCGCGAGGGTTATGATACACCAGCCGCTGATAATGGGGGAGATGACGGGGACGGCCGTGGACATGCACATTCAGGCGATGGAGCTCGAGCGCATGAGGGAGGAGCTGAACAAAATCCTCTCGGAGGCCTCGGGGCAGCCGATAGAGAAAATCGCCGCCGACACCGACAGGGACTTCTTCATGACGGCCAGCCAGGCCATAGACTACGGCCTCGCGGACGCGATCGTCGCCGAAATCTGAAACCCGCCTCAAAGGGGGCGGGAAATCGCGGCTTCCCCCGCCGGCGGGAGCCGCGGCCCGACCGGGAAATCCGTCCGTTTTAAAGATGGACGGATTTTTAATTTTCCCCTAAAAAACTCCATATATGAAAAACATCGGAAGAAGGGACTTTTTGAAGGCGGCGCTCGGCGCGGCGGCTTTTGCGGGCGCCTCCGGGCTGCGCTCCGAACCCGCCGGCGGCGGCGACGAACTGCGCGGGCTCGCGCATTCGCTGCTGCGCAAATGGTGCGGGGCGCTCGAGGGGCTCCAGATAAAAAGCGGCCCGCGCGAAATGCTCGGCGGCATAAGGTGCCCCGCCTGCGACTTCATACACGGGCGCATAGGGGACGCCGTATACCCGTTTCTCTCGCTCGCCAGGCGCGACGGCGACTCCCGCATGCTCGACGCGGGAATGGCGCTCTACGACTGGATGGAAAACAACGTCTCCCGGCCGGACGGGTCTTGGATAAACGACTTTTCAAACCCGTGGAAGGGGACGAGCGTGTTCGGCGCAATATCGCTTGCGGAGGCGGTCAAAAACTGCGGGGAAATCCTTGAAAAGAGGGACTGCGATCGAATGAAACTGCGCCTCGGGAAGGCGGCGGGCTTCATCGCCTCGTTTATAAAATTCGGACGGCCGGACGTAAAATTCGACGGCCCCAACATAAACTACCTCGCGGCGGCCGCCCACGCGCTCGCGCTCGCGGGCGAGGTTCTGGACGACCCGAAGCTCATGGCGGAAGCCAGGAGGTTCGGGAGGGGCTCTATAAAATACATAACGCCCAATGACCGGCTGATATTCGGCGAAACCCAGCCGACGGGCAAGACGAGCCCGAACGGCTGCAAGGGCGTGGACCTCGGCTACAACGTGGAGGAAACCCTTCCGTCGCTCGTCGGGTACGCAATCGCCGCGGGCGACTCCGAAGTCCTCGAAGCCGCGGAAGAGTCCATGAGCGCCCACATAGAATTCATGCTGCCCGACGGCGCATGGGACAACAGCTGGGGAACTCGGAACTTCAAGTGGACATACTGGGGCAGCCGGACGTCCGACGGGTGCCAGGCGGGGTTCGCCGCGCTCGCCGGCAGGGATCCGCGCTTTTACGCGGCCGCCCTCAGAAACCTCCGGCTGCTCGAATCGTGCACCGAAAACGGCCTGCTCTGCGGCGGCCCGCACTTCCGCTCCCGCGGGATACCCGCGTGCATACACCACACGTTTGCGCACGCAAAGCCGCTCGCCTCGCTCCTCGACGCCCCCGCGAAGGCCCCGCCCGCGCCGGCGAAACTCCCGCGGGACGAGGCGTACGGGGTGAAGTCTTTCGGCGACATACGCACGCACCTCGTCGCCAAAGGCCCCTTCCGCGCCACGGTCACCGCCTACGACACGGAGTATTACGACCTCAAAAACGGGCACCCGACGGGCGGCGCGCTCTCCATGCTGTGGCATGAAAAGGCCGGGTCGATATTCGCGGCCGGCATGACCGAATACGCCGTGATAGAAAAGCCCAACATGCAGTCCGACGCCGGAATGGATTCCATGCCGCTCGCCCCGCGCGCGGAACTCGAAGCCGGAGGGAAAAAGTACAGGAACATCAGCGACCTCTCCGCAGGCCTTTCGCATTTTGAGGACGGCGGGGCCTACGTGTTCGAGGCGTCTTCCAGGCTGCGCGACGCCGACCAGAACTCCCCGGACTCCGGAGATGTCGAATGCCGCGCGCGCTACGAATTCCGGGCGGACGGGGTGACGGTGAAAATTTCGTGCCCGTCGGAGAGCGGAAAATCCGCAAAAATTATCCTCCCGCTGGTAGCGGCCTCCGGGGAAAAGTTCTCGGCGGACTCGCCGACCTGCGCGCGCCTCGAAAAAAAAGGCTGCGCCGTGAAAATATCCTCCGACAGGCCGATGAAAATCCTGCCGGCCAAAACCGGGAGGGTTTTCAATTTCGTCCCCGGCTTCGAGGCCGTCCCGATATGCGTGGAAGGCGGAAGCGCCGAGATAAAAATCGAAGTTGCGTAGCGCCCCGCCGAAAATTTCCGAACTCAACGAACGCCGCCCGGAAAAAAATCCGGGCGGCTTTTTAACGTTCGCACGCGTAAGCGCAATCCCCTGCGCCGCCGCGTTGAAATGTCTTTTTGAGGGATAACATGTCTTATTTTTTCTTTGCCGAACCGGCATTTCGGATTTAAAATTCCCGCAGACTTTAAAAAATCCGCGCGTATGAAAAGAAGGGACTATATAAGGATCTCCGCAGCGGCTCCGGCTTGCGCCGCCGTTGCCGCCGCCGCAAGGGCGGCCGGAATGGGCAAAACCCCGGGGAAGGACAAAGTGAGCCTATCGCTCGACCTTCCCGTAAAATACGACACTGATGTGTTCGTCGCGGGCGGAGGGCCGGCGGGAATCGCGGCCGCGGTCGCCGCCGCCGAGAGCGGCGCGAGCGTGTACCTCGCCGAAAACCTATCGTGCTTCGGGGGCATGGGGACTTCGGCGCTCGTCCCGATTTTCATGCAGATGACGGACGGAATAAATTTTCTCGCCGCAGGCTTCGGGTCGCGCGTCAGAAAAATGCTCGATTCCGAAAAGTCCTTTTCGGGAGGTGCGCACGATATCGAGGCGCTGAAACGCGTATACGACGAACTCGCCGAAAACTCCGGCGCGAAATTTTCATTCTGCACGAAAGTCATAGGCGTAAAGGCCGCCGGTGGGGATATCGGCTGCGCGGTTTGCTCCGGGCTCGGAGGGATTTTCGCGGCGAAGGCGAAAGTTTTTATCGACGCCACGGGCAACGGCGACCTCGCGCATATGGCGGGCGCAAAATACGAAAAGGGCGACGGAAACGGCGGCATGATGCCCGGCTCGCTCTGTTCCATGTGGTGCTCTATCGACTGGAAGAAGTGGCGCGCCAACCGCCCGGACATGCCGCAGCCGCAGTCCTTCAAAGTCAGAGAAGCGTACGAGGCGGGAGTGTTTTCGTTCTACGACCCCCACATGACGGGCATTCTGGAAATCGGGGACGGGCTCGGCGGCGGCAACATCGGGCACGCCTTCGGGGTGGACGGGACGGACGAAGACTCCGTCACGCGCGCCCTGCTGCATTGCAGGAAGTCCATGCGCGAATACAAAAACTACTATAACAAATATCTGCCCGGATTCGAGAATGCGAAAGTGGCGGCGACAGGGTCGGCGATGGGAATCCGCGAAACGCGCAGGTTCGTCGGCGACTACGTCCTGAACATAGACGACTACATGAAACGCGCGGTCTTCGACGACGAAATCGGCAGATACGCCTATCCGATAGACATACACCCGTCGGGGTTCAAGGGCGGCGAGCTCGAAAAGCACCGGAGGGAATTTGACAGACTCTACAAATACGCAAAGGGTGAAAGCTATGGAATCCCGTACAGGATTCTGACACCGAAGGGGTTTTCAAACCTCTACACGGCGGGTAGGTGCGCAAGCATGGATCGCCTCGTCCACGGCTCGCTGCGCGTTATGCCCGGGTGTTTCATAATGGGTCAGGCGGCGGGGATAGGGGCGTCGATGGCAGCCGCCTCCAAAACCTCAGTCCACGAAATCGACATGAGGGAACTTCAGAAAAAGCTGATAAAATTCGGCGCCTACCTCCCAAACTTCAAAGCCTGAAACCAAAGGCGCAAGACAAGCACAGACCGCCAGCCAGGCGCAAAGCGCCCACCATTTAAGGGGGGCGGCAGGACCGGTGCAAAGCGCGGCGCGCTTCCATTGAAAGGAGGCGCAAGGTGCGTCGCTATTGAAGGGGTAAGCCCCTTACGGCAATTGCTTACGCAATTCGCCTATCCCCTTTCCCAACCCCCCAAAAAAATGAACCTCTCATGGGAGGTTCGTTATAATACACAGAGTTCGGGCGGCACGGGCCGGTACGAGCCGCACTGCCATAGAAGGGGGTAAGCTCCCCTTACACCCATTGCTTACGCAATAGGGCTATCCTCCCTATAAATATAACGCTTCCGAAATTCATTCTGAAAACCTTAGTTTCCGGGATTTGGCGCAATGAAAACGAAAGCTTATTTTATCCGAAGCGCAGCGAGGTTATAAAATAAGGCTTTCGGGAAGGATAAAATGCGTCTGCATTTTATCCAAAATAGAAACAATACTTACACAATTACTATTTAAGGGGGTAGGCGCATTGGCTTCGCCAATCGCCGTAGGGGGTTTCCTCAATGGCCGGCGCACCTTGCGCCCGAGAACAGCGGGATTGCGCGTAGCGCAACCAAGCCAGCGACT